>JANLPT010000168.1:0-36320 GCA_031367405.1 Bryobacteraceae bacterium | reverse complement strand
CGTCGTCTCGGTCGCCAAAAAGTATGTCAACCGCGGCTTGCACCTTCTGGATTTGATCCAGGAAGGCAACATCGGCCTGATGCGCGCCGCCGACAAGTTCGAATACCGCCGTGGCTATAAGTTTTCGACTTATGCCACCTGGTGGATTCGCCAAGCCATCACCCGCGCCATTGCCGATCAATCGCGCACCATCCGCATCCCCGTTCACATGAACGAGAGCATGAACAAGTTCCTGCGCGCCACCCGCGAGCTGGAAAAAGAGTTGGGCCGCGCGCCGACGAACGAAGAGATCTCTCGCCGCATGGACATCCCCGTCGAGAAGGTGCAAAAGCTGAAGACCATCTCGCGCGATCCGGTGTCTCTGGAGACGCCCGTCGGCCGCGACGGCGAGTCCGCTCTGGGCGACCTGATCGAGGATCGCTGGGTGGGTTCACCCGTCGATGCGGTCATCGAATCGAACGTCCGCGACGAGACGGCCAACATCCTTAAGACGTTGTCACCAAAGGAAGAAAAGGTAATTCGGCTTCGTTTCGGAATCGGCTGTGAGCGCGAGCATACGCTCGAAGAAATCGGGCAAGAGTTCGACGTCACCCGCGAACGCATCCGCCAAATCGAAGCCAAGGCCTTACGCCAACTCCGCTCCCCGGAACGCGCCCGCCACCTCCGGGCTCTCCTAGCCGCCCGCTAACTTCATTCGCCCGCAAGCACGCAGAAAAGCCCCACTCCGGTGGGGCTTTTGCTCATGAAGGGACCGCATCAGCGCGAAAACACATGACGAGAGAGAGACGGTAGATGCCGAACTTGGTCTTTCCACTCCTCAGCGTCCGAGGCAGCCCAAACCATCACCAGGGCATCCACCACCGGGCCGAGCGCCGCATCCTGCGATACCAGAAAGACGCCCGGGCTCGACTTCCCCCTGACCAAATGCGCCCGGAAATGGTCGAGCATCGTTCGACGGTCGTGGGTGATTAGAATACGGCCTTGACGCGCGGCCAGTGCTAAAACCTCGGGATCCGGCAGGCCTTCTAAGCCGCTGTCCGCAGCGGAAGCGAAATCAATTGCCGACTCTCGTCTGCGAACCGCGAGCACAATCGCGTGCCGAATGTCCGCGTCAGCCTGGAATCGGATCAACGACGATAATCGCCCATTTGGGCGCGAGCGCGTTCCAGCCGCTCCCACAAAGCTGGATTCTCTTCCGCGAGGGGGATGCTGTTCAACTCGAACTCCCGAGCGCTCTTTTCCAGATACTCGTCGACTTCCACCTTATGATCCAGGTAGAAGGCGATCACGCCCTCGGCTTTACCGATGCTTCCCAAGAGCGGGTAGTCTTCGAGAATCTGCTCCGGCGATTCCCCGCGATTGAATGCATAAACGACTGAATCGAGAGAAATACGCGTGTCGGCCACATAGTAGCCTCCACTGCGCCGCTCAATAAATTCGCTATTCATACAGCCTCATTTGGATTATACTCCCGTCGGGAGGCTCGCCAAAATGGATGCTTCCTCTTCCGTTTCAAGCCGTTTCAGCGAGGAGGCGGTAAACTCCTATAAGTCATTGGTTAATTCTAACTCCGCCGCAGTAGCCGATCCAGCGCCTCGCAGAAGAAATAGTCGCCCCACATTACGCTTTCGTTTACGCCGAGGCCCTTTTGCATGTGGTAAACGCCGCCCTTCAAAATGCCTTCCCAACCCTTGGTCTTGTCGCTCAGATAGTTAGTGCATAGAGTCCGCATAATCTGGTTCGCCGTCGACCAGTACAAATGCCCCTTCACCGGATCCTGCATCATGCGCGACAACCGCAGCATGCCCGCTGCGGCAATTGCGGCCGCTGACGTGTCGCCTTGAGTGCGCGTCTCGGGCGGTGCCTGATAGTCCCAGGGTGGCACGCCGTCATTGGGCGTGTGCGAAAGGAAATAGTCGGTACAAGCCTCGGCGGTTTCGAGAAAGTGAGGGTCCGAGGAATACTCGTAGGCCGTTACGAAACCGTACATGGCCCAGGCCAAGCCGCGCGACCAGCACGAGTCGCCGCGCTCGCCCTGATGAGTCGCCTGCCGCAGAAACTGCCCGTTTTTGGTGTCGAACAAACCCTCCTGGGCTGTCGAACCGTCGCCCCGCACCATCGTCCGGCGGGTGGTGTAGCTATGGCGCAGCGCGATCTCGCGCAGTTTTTTGTCGTTCGTTTCCCGCGCCGCGTAGAACACGATTCCCACGTTCATCATGATGTCGATAAACAGCGAGTCCTCACCGACGAAAGACCGTAGATACTGGCCCTTATCCCGGTAACGGGCCCCCATCGTCTGGCCCGCGGTAATCAGCACCTTACGCAACGATTCGTCCTTCGTCACCTGGTACCAGCGGTAGTAAGTGGATAGAAAAATAAATCCCAGGTCATGCACTTCGCGGTCCAGCTTGCGTGGCTCTAAAGGCTTCGAATAACGGATGGCCTGCTCGCGCCAAACCTTCGCGTCTTTGGGTTCGCTTCGTTTCTCGAAGATCCACATCATGCCCGGCAGAAAGCCGTCGCACCAGTGGGTCCACGCTGCGCCCTCATGCTTCCACTTACCATTTTTGGTGTACATCGGGTAAAAGTCAGGGTGTTTCTTGATGAGCGCGCCGACCTGCTTTTTAGCAAATCCTAAGGCATTTTCAAAGAGCGGTAGGTCAGTTTCCTGCTGAAACGAAATCATTTTTTCTGGCTTTCCGGTATCGGTTCAGTCGAGAGCACGAGATCGAGCCCGTCCGTGAACCTTGGTTCATTGTAAACGACAAACACGTTTTGCCCACTGGGATGCACCCCGGCAAGCACCGGCGTGGGGCCGCGCGCCGCGCCCATGGAGCGCCGGCTGATCGGCATCGGCTCGGGGAACGGCAGCGCCTCCACCAATTGGGTCTTTATCGTCGCGCGCCATTTGTTGGCATTCAATTCATCGAAGCGCAGCGCGACCAGATAGGCACTGCCGGCCGGTCCGGCGCGCCGTTCCAGACAAATCAGTCGCCCTTTCAGTTGGCTGCCCTTGGGAATGATGACCTGCTTCTGCACCTTTACGTCGCGCCGCACCACCGCCGTCACCGCGTCGCCCACGGCGGACTTCGTCCACAACAAAGGCGTCACCAGATGCACGTCCATCTTGAGCCCCACCGGCAGATCGCGCACTTCATTCGGCGGGGCCAACGCGGGCAAACCGGAAGCATCGGCGGGGTCGGCAAAGATCAGACTTGACTCGGTGGAATACTGCCGGCAGGCCGAAAAAGTTGTCTTATTCAAACTGACTGAGCCGTCGTCGCTCTCCATCCGCATTTCGCTGCGCTGGGGCAGGAGAAAATCGCCTTCGCCCAAACGCACACGCTGGTAATCGAGGATCTCTTCCTCCGCCGGAATGCCCAACGCGGCCGGAATGTCGTCGGCGCGCACTTCGAGCCGGATCAAGTCGCCGGTGTCGGCTTCGACGTAAAAACTACCGCCGTAGCCCACCTTGCCTTCCACTTCCCCGTGGCGCAGACTGAAGCCGCTGCGCGCGCGCGTCACCCGGTAGCGATACTCCATCGCTCGCCGGCCGCCAAGCTTGGTTTCACCCACGCGCTCCACCTGCGCCGCGCGGCCATCGAAAACGCTGCGCGCGTGGAGAGCGAAACTGCCGTTGCCGATCGCGCCTCCCGGCACCAGATCGCGCAATTTCGAGCTTTCGAATTCACGCGAACCCGGCCAGGCAAACATCTCGGCGTTATCCACCAACGCCACTTCCAAACGCACCAGATCCAGCAATTGAAAGCTTTTCGACGATGCCTCTCGCGACGAACGCTCGATCGTCTCGAGGCAAGTGTAGTTGGGCAGCCGGTTCAGATCCTTGGTGACGCGCGCGCGAATCCGCCGCATGGTCGCTGCCAAGTCAGGGTCCATGGGCGTCTGCGCCGAAGCCATTAAAGCCACTAATCCGAAGATCATCCGCCAAAGCACCTCTTGATTCTAGCGGGTGTGTCATCCTATTAAGGAAATGGCAGCTAAAGTATCGGTTCTTAACAACGGTCCCCTTCGCATTGAGGGCGACTTCAATATTCAAGACGCGGAAGGCAAAGAGTTTGGCCTGGCCGGCCGCACTGTCATCAGTCTCTGCCGTTGCGGCCTCAGCGAGAATAAACCTTTCTGTGACGGCAGCCACGCCCGCCACGCCTGGCAATCCGTGTGCCCGGCCCGCGACTTGCCAGCCCCCAAACCCAGAGTCTAGTGGACCTTTCCGCGCTTCCTTCCGTCGATCAACTGCTCGGGCGGCTGGCCCTGCCGCCCGGCAGATTTCCTCATTCCCTGGTGGTCAACCAGATCCGGCAAGCGCTCGATCAAGCGCGTCATGACCTCCGCACCGGCCAAGAGCCCGCCCCCCTCGAAGACTCTGTCCGCCGTGCCTTACAGGCGCTCGATCAACCCTCTCTGCAAAGGGTAATCAACGCGACCGGTGTTGTGCTTCACACCAACCTCGGCCGCGCTCCGCTTACCCCGTTCATGCCCATTGACGGCTACTCTAACCTCGAATACGACCTCGCCGCTGGACGCCGCGGCAAGCGCGACTTACACTACACGCACTTACTCGAGCACTTACTCAACGCCCCGGCGATCGCGGTGAATAACAACGCCGCGGCCGCTTACCTGGTATTACACGAACTGGCGGCTGGGCACGAGGTGATCGTCTCCCGGGGCGAACTAATTGAGATCGGCGATGGCTTCCGCATTCCTGACATCATGGAGCGTTCGGGCGCGATACTGCGCGAAGTGGGCACGACGAATCGCACAACGTTGGAGGACTACCGGCAAGCGATCAACGGCCGTACCCGCCTCATCCTCCGCGTCCACCCCAGTAATTTTCACATCACCGGCTTCACGCAAAAACCGTCGTTGGCGGAACTCGCCACGCTCAGCGTGCCCGTCTACGAGGACCTCGGCAGCGGCTGCCTCATCGACTTACCCGGCATCGAAGAGCCGCTCGTTTGTGACAGCCTCCAGGCCGGCGTCGCCCTCGTCTCGTTCTCCTGCGACAAGCTCTTGGGCGGCCCCCAAACCGGCATCATTGCCGGCGACCCGGCCCTGGTGGAACGCTGCCGCCGCAACCCCATGTACCGCGCCTTTCGCCCCGATAAGCTGATCGTGCAAGCGCTCGAAACAACGCTGCGTTTATTGCTGCTCGAACGCTATGACGAGATACCCGCCTTGCGTATGATTCGCCTCTCGTCCGCCACACTCAAACAACGCGCCGAGGTTTTCGCCACCCAGTTAGAGGGCGCTACGGTGGTCGAAGGAGAATCCGTCGCCGGCGGAGGAGCCACACCTGACCAAACGCTGCCCGCGTGGCTGATTCGCCTCACCGGCTCACCCAACGCACTCGAACGGCGGTTGCGCGCGAACGCTCCGCCCATCATTGCCCGCATAGAACGCGGGGCAGTCGTCCTCGATCTCCGCACCGTCGCCCCGGTCGACGAGGCCCTGATTCTCGCCGCTCTAGCCGTGTGATAATTCTAATTAGGAGTTCCAGCAAGCTATGAAGACACTCGCCGCTTTCGCTCTGGCCGCCACCTTGGCCATTACAGGGGCCGTCGCCGCCGGACCCAACCCAAACCTCAATACCGTCGAAGGCACTTATGTAGAAGCGCGCAACGCCGACATCTACACGGGCCCTTGCTACGCCAATTCCGAAGTGAACATGCTGGGCAATCTCGCCGTCATGGGCTGGCGCATCGAGAAAGGCACCTTTGAAGGCGTCGACCTCGCCGGCCTCGGCGTCGTCGGAGTGGTGCGAGCCAACTCCACGCTGGGCGATGTGATCGTCTCGGCCTATCCGGTACAGTCCGTGCTGATCGTTGACCAAAAGGCCAGCGGGCCTCAGCGGGTGGCGTTGCAAGCCTTCGCCAAGCGCATGGGTGGCGACCTTTTCGGCAACGTCGTGCGCGTCGAAGTGGCTCCGGTGACTCTCGAGTTCGATAAGAATAACCTGCACTCTGTGAAGGCCAACCTGAAGGCCGGCGACCTTGCCAGCATCGAAACCCGCCCCATCGGCGACGGCGACCATCACTGTTCAAACGAAGAAGTCTGGTACGCGCCCCTCACCAAAGTGGACCACGCCATGGCCGGTTACGCCCTGGCCCACGACTTCAAAGGCAAAGGCCTTGACGCCACCTGGTCCTCGCCGCTCAAGCGCTCCGCCTTTGTCGGCAGCTTCCACTTGAACGACTAAGCGTTGGCGAAATCTGATTCAGCCGATGACCCCGCTCGGTAACGTGCGGGGTCATCGGTTTCCAGGACAGTTCCAAACGGAACCTGCGACAAACTGGAAGATAGAAATCAACCGGTCGCGACACGTACCGCGACCATCTGAATTGTCGCTTTCCGGTTTGTCGCAAGACCCGGTCACTATCGTTCGCGGCTGGTAGGTACAGTGACGTTTTCACACGGTCAAAGCACTAGGTTGCGACCGGGCGATTTGGGGTCTGCGGTCGTTAGCTTTTGGCCCGTTCACTAGCCCACGGCCTTGGACGGCACAGGAAAAATGTGTCCCTGGCGGACTCATGATCGTATTGGCTTCATAAAAGATTTAGATTGAGCTCCCGATAACGATATGTTAGCCTTCTACTAAGATTTTGTAATCAAGGGTCCGTGCTCTCTTCATCGTCCCGAAGGAGCTTAGTGTGCATACTGGCCACGTCACGGCATGCCCATGTAGCCCCCATTCTCACGAGGTTAAAATATGCAGATCTCCCTTCGCTTGCGCACTTTCCTATTTTTGAGCGTCATCGCCATCAGTGCGTGGGCGCAGACTTTTCGCGGCAGCATCGTCGGCACCATTGTCGATGCGTCCGGCGCGGCCGTTCCTGAGGTCACCGTCATAGCGGTCAATCAGGGTACGGGGCTCACCCGCCAAGCGGTGGCGTCGGCCCGGTGGTGATTTTGCCATGCCGGACCTACCCTTGGGCTTCTACAACGTAACTGTCACCAAGACCGGTTTCGGAACGCAGAAGATCGGCGGTATCGAAGTGGCGGTGTCGCGTACCTCCAACTTGGCCATCAAGTTGACCGTCGCTCAACAGGCCACGACGATCGAAATTTCCGCTGCGGCTGCGTCCATTGAAACTTCCTCCTCCACGCTCGCCAATGTGGTGGGCCCGCGCATGGTGCAGGACCTGCCGATGAACGGCCGCGACTTCCGTCAGATGTTGAAGTTGAGCCCCGGCGTTTCGCCTTCGAGCGGCTCGGTGAATGGCATGCGGACGTCGGGCAATAACTACCAGATCGATGGTGCCGACAACAATGATGCCTTTCATAATTCCTCGGCCGTGAATCAGGGCGGTGTTTCAGGCATCGCCGGTACCTTGCTGCCGGTGGAGGCAATCGATCAATTCTCCGTCGTTACCAATGCCAGTGCGGATTTCGGCCGCAACGGCGGCTCGAATGTGAACTTAGTCATTAAGAGCGGTACGAATGCCGTACATGGCTCGGCTTACTACTTTAATCGCAATGAATATTTTGCGGCATTCTCGCCATTTCAGGATCCCGCCACTGCCAAGAAGCGCGTGATGCGCAACGACCAATGGGGTTTCTCCCTCGGTGGGCCGGTGCTCAAGAATAAACTCTTTTACTTTGCGACTACACGCTAGGCAAGGCGCTGGACAACGGGTCGAATGTGCGAAACTCGATTGCGGCGAATAGCTTCAACCTGCGCCGCGAATATGGTCCTTCAAACTTCGACATCCGCCAAACCTTCACCGGCTTTGTTACTTACGATGTGCCGTCTTTCGGCAGTAAGTTTCCGCGCCTGACGAAGGGCTGGCAGCTAAATGCGCTGATGACCGCCCATACCGGCGAACCGCTCGACTTACTCTCGGGTACCAATCGCAGCGGCACGCTGGACAATCGCGACCGCGTTGACGTCCTGAGCGACGCCTTCTCGGGCGTCACCTCCCGCACGACTCCTTTTGGCCCGGTGCCGTACTTCAATGGCAAAGCCTTTGCCACGGCGGCGGCCGGCACGTGGGGCAATATCGGGCGCGACTCCATCTACGGGCCCGGCTTCGGCGCGGTGGACTTCTCCATCTTCAAAGACACCGCCATCACCGAACGTTTCAAGATCCAATTGCGAGCGGAGATCTTCAATATTCTTGACCGCGCCAACTTCGCCAATCCGGGCACCAACTTCAATGCGGCTTCTTCATTTGGCGTCATCACCAACACCCGTAACGGCTCATCCGCGCCCGGCATCGGTTTCGGCGAACCGCGCAATATGCAGCTCGCGCTCAAGTTGATCTGGTAGTCTTAGTCTGATTCCCGAAAGGCCGGGCTTCGCGCCCGGCCTTTCTCATTGAGGTCCTATGAAAACTCTCTTGCTTCTTGCGTGCGCGTCCACGGCATTTTCGGCTCAAATGACGGCTCAGATGAAGAAGCGGCAAGTGACCGATGAGGAGGTCCGCAGAGTACACGCTTCGGCGATCGTCTTCGATACGCACAACGACGTGCCGATGCGCACCCTGGAAGGCATGGACTTTGTGAAGCGCGCCCCGGATGGCCATACGGACCTGCCGCGAATGAAGGACGGCGGCATGACCGCGCAGATGTTTGCCGCTTACGTTCCAGGCGCGATGGTGCAAGGGAATCGGTCGGCGCATCGGGCACTGGAAGCGATTGATTCCATCAAGCACGATATCGCCGCCCAGTCCGGGGCCGATATGTTTTTCGCCACTACTTCGGACGACGTTTTGAAGGCCAAGAAGAGCGGTAAGATCGCCGCGATGACCGGCATCGAAGGCGGACATGCTATTCAGGATTCGCTGCGTCTATTACGGGACTTTTATGAGTTAGGCGTGCGCTACATGACTTTGACGCACACCAATACGAATAACTGGGCCGATTCCGAGGGCGATATCAATAACCCGGCGGTGAAGCACCACAATGGGCTGACGCCGTTCGGTAAGGAAGTGGTGCATGAGATGAATCGCTTGGGCATGATGGTGGACATCGCGCATGTGGCCGACAAGACTTTCTACGACGTGATGGAGACCTCCAGCGCGCCCGTATTCTCCTCGCATTCGTCCTGCCGGGCGCTGGCCAGCGCCACGCGCAATATGACCGACGACATGATCCGCGTGCTGGCCAAGAAGGAAGGTATCATCAACATCAACTTCTCTTGCGACTTCCTGTCGCAGAAAGCGTACGACGCTTCGCCGATGCGCAATCCGGCGCTGCGGACTAAGTTGACGGCGATGATGCCGGAGGTAACCGGCCCCAAGGAGCGCCGCGCCAGGATGCTGGAACTGACGGGGGGCACGAAGCAAGTGCGAGCGACCTTGGCCGATGTCGTCGCGCACATCAATCACGTCGTCAAACTGGCCGGCGTGAACTACGTGGGAATCGGTTCCGACTACGACGGCGTGGGCTGTGTGCCGGAAGGCTTGGAAGACGTTTCGAAGTGGCCCAACCTCACACGGGCCCTGCTGGAAGAAGGTTACTCGGCGGACGAGGTCCGCAAAATCCTCGGCGGCAACATGGTGCGCTTGATGAAGTCCGTCGAAAGGGCTCGCGGTAAGTAGTTCGCGTTAAGCTGAGGTTTGAGACCCTTCATCGCGCTCGCCCTCACTCTTCTCCTCAGCTGCGGGAAGCCCGACCCGACCCGGATTCGTCTGGTGACTTTTCAAGGTGCCGAGGCTCCGCTTTTGGCACAAAAACTGGGCTACTTCGAGCGGGAAGGCCTGGCGGTCGACCTGCAGGAGATTGGCGGGGCGGGCAAGGCGATGGAGGCTTTGCTCTCCGGTAGCGCCGACTCGATCGTGGGCACTTACGAACAAGCGATTCAGGTGCAGGCTCTGGGCAAGCCCGTCATCGCCTATCTTCAACTGACTGACTGTCACTGTCTGGCGATGGTGGCGCTACAGCGAGCAGGTTCTTTGAAGGGCAAGGTGATTGGCGTGGCCGCGCCCGGGGGCCAGATGCAGAATTTCGCGACGCGCGTGTTGGAGCAGATGGGCTTGAAAGGGAACGACGTGAGTTTTGCGGCCATCGGCGTGGGGCCGTCAGCCTTAGTGGCGATCGAGAGTGGAAAGGTGGATGCGGCCGTCGTACTGGCGAATACACTGGCACCCTTGCGGCAACGGCATCCGGAAACGGTAACGCTGGCGGAGACGTTCAGCCCGGAAGGCAACCGGCGTGTTTTCGGGACGGACGGCTATCCCAGTATGGCGCTGCTGGGCCAGCCCGTATGGTTGCGAAGCAATCCGGATCGCACGCGGCGGCTGGTGCGGGCCATGCAAGCGGCGGTCAAGTGGATCAGAACCAACCCTCCGGAGGCGGTGCTGGCCAAGCTCGGCACCGGCAATTTAGAGGCGTTGCGTTTGCATTTGCCCCGCTATGACTTAGGCGGCGCGTTTCAGTTGGAGCAGGTTCGTACGGTGTATGAATTTCTGGCGAAGAACAATCCGGCCGTGCGGGCGGCACACATTAATTTGCCTCAAACATTCACCAACGAGTTCTTGGAACCCGTTGCGAAGCGATGACGTATAATTCGAGGAGTTAACTGAAGGAGACTGTTTACGATGAATCCACTCATGAATATGATTCTGGGAGCCGCAGGTGGCGGTGTCGTGCAGAAAGTGGCCAGCCAGTTCGGTCTGGACGAATCGCAAGCGCAGAGCGCGATCCAAGCGCTGCTGCCCGCCATCACGGGCGGTGTGCAGCGCAATGTCGCGCAGACGGGCGGTCTCGAATCCCTCTTGGGCGCCTTAACCGGCGGCAACCACGAGCAGTATCTGGACAATCCTGCGACGCTGGAAAATGCGACGCCGGATGGTAACTCGATTCTCGGACATTTGCTGGGCAGCAAGGATGCCAGCCGCCAAGTGGCCGCGCAGGCCGCTGAACAGACCGGCTTGGGTTCCGACCTGATGAAGCAGATGCTGCCCATCGTGGCGTCGCTGGCCATGGGCGCGTTGTCGAAGCAATCGAGCGGCAGCAATCTGGCGGGCATGATGCAGGGTGGCCAATCGAGTGGCGTGATGGGGCTGCTGGGCTCGTTCCTCGATCAGAACCACGACGGTTCGATGGTTGACGACGTGCTCAAGGGCGTAGCCGGCCGCTTCTTCGGCGGACGTTAGCCGCTGGCAGTTCATCCCGCACCTCCGTTATGTGGTTGGCGCTACGTTACGAACCTCTCGCCGGATGGTGGGAATGATGATGGCTAAAGGAGAATTGCCATGAGTCCCATGGGTTACGAGGGGCAGCCACAGCGGCGGGGCGGCATCAAATGGCTGCCGATCCTGTTGTTTGCCGGCTACATGGCCTATTACTACTTTTCGAATCAGCAAGTAGTACCCATGACGGGCCGTAAGCAGTTAGTCGACATGAGCCGGGAGCAGGAGACTGCGCTGGGCTTGTCGTCGTATCAGCAAGTGCTGTCGCAGGAACATTTAGCATCCGGGCCCGCCGCTGAAATGATCAAACGAATTGGGCGTAAGTTAGTCGCCGCGTCCGACGATCAAAATTATCAGTGGGAGTTTAACTTATTCGAGTCTCCCGAATTAAATGCCTTTGCCTTGCCGGGCGGCAAGGTCGCCTATTACACGGGCCTGCTGCCCGTCACGAATAACGAAAACGCGGTGGCGGCCGTGATGGGGCATGAAATTGCCCACGTCATTGCCCGCCACGGTGCCGAACGCATGGCGCAGCAGAAGTTAGTGCAGTTGGGCACCATGGCTGCGGGCGTGGCCGTCAGCGACATGGACGTCAATATGCAACGCGGCGTCTTGGGCGCGCTGGGCATTGGCGCGCAGTTTGGCGTAATGCTGCCATTTTCCCGCGATCACGAAAGCGAGGCTGACCATATCGGCTTACTCTTGGCGGCGCGAGCCTGCTTCGACCCCACCGAAGCGCCGCGCCTGTGGGAGCGGATGAGCGCCGCGCACTCTGGCAAGACCCCGCCCGAATTTATGTCGACCCATCCGGCGGATGCGACGCGCATTCGTAGGTTGACGGAGCTGATGCCGGCCGCCCTTGAAGAGCGCGGCAAGCACTGCAGTGGACAGTAAGTGGCGCTCGATCGTTTCGATGAAGTTCGCCGGCGTCATGCCGCGGCCCGTGAAGGCGGCGGGGCCGCGCGGCGCGAACGCCAGCATAAAGAAGGTAAGCTATCCGCGCGGGAACGCATCGACTTACTCCTCGATGAAGGCACTTTTCAAGAACTCGACCCCTTCGTGCGCCATCGTTGCCGCGATTTTGGCATGGAAGAGCAGGTGTATGAAGGCGATGGCTTTATCACCGGCTGGGGCTATGTTCAGCAACGCCTCATCTATGTCTTCGCGCAAGATTTTACCGTGTTGGGTGGGTCACTTTCGGAAACCAACGCTCGCAAGATCGTGAAAGTGATGGACCTGGCGCTCAAGAACGGCGCGCCCGTGGTGGGGCTGAACGATTCAGGCGGGGCCCGCATCCAGGAAGGCGTGCTGTCGCTGGGCGGTTACGCCGACATCTTCCTGCGCAATACCCTGGCCAGCGGCGTGGTACCGCAGATATCGGCCATCCTGGGCCCTTGCGCGGGCGGCGCGGTTTATTCTCCAGCCATCACCGATTTCGTCTTCATGGTGGATCGGACGAGTTACATGTTCGTCACCGGGCCGGACGTCATTAAGACGGTGACCCACGAAGAGGTAAGCAAGGAAGAGCTTGGCGGCGGGATGACGCATAACGAGAAGAGCGGCGTGGCGCACTTCCTGGCGGCCGACGATGCGGATTGTTTGCGGCAGTTACGCCGTCTGCTGTCGTTTCTGCCGAGTAACAATCGCGATGAGGCCCCCAGAAAGCCTACCAGCGATCCGGCGGACCGGCGAGACCGTGCGCTCGACACCGTGGTGCCGGCCGAGTCGAATGTCCCTTACGACATTAAGGACATCATCACGCGCGTGGTGGACGACGCCGATCTTCTCGAAGTCCACGAACACTTTGCTAAGAACATGGTGGTCGGTTTTGCGCGGCTGGATGGCCGCTCAGTGGGCATCGTCGCCAATCAGCCGAACTTTTTGGCCGGCTGTCTCGATATTGATTCATCGGTAAAGGGCGCTCGTTTCGTGCGTTTTTGCGATGCCTTTAATATCCCAATTGTCACGTTTGAGGATGTGCCCGGTTTTCTTCCCGGCGTCGCGCAGGAGTTTGGCGGCATCATCCGGCACGGTGCGAAACTGCTTTATGCCTATGCCGAAGCCACCGTGCCGAAGATCACGGTGATCACGCGAAAGGCTTACGGCGGCGCTTATTGCGTGATGGGCTCGAAGCACTTGCGCACCGACATTAACCTCGCCTATCCGACGGCCGAGATCGCGGTGATGGGGGCCGAGGGGGCCGTAAACATCGTTTTTAGGCGCGAAATCGGCGAATCCGCCACGCCGGAAGAAACGCGCGCCGAGAAGGTGCGCGAATTCAAAGACCGTTTTGCGAATCCCTTTATCGCCGCCGAACATGGTTTTATCGATGACGTGATCGAGCCGCGCGACACCCGGCCGCGCTTGATTCAGGCACTCAAGATGCTCGAAAACAAAGTCGATACCATGCCGCGAAAAAAGCATGGCAACATTCCCCTCTAATTTGCGCTTAAATAGAGAGCATGGAAACCGACGACCAACGGCTGAAAATGGATCTTGATCCGGAAGCCGACGACGATTTTGAAGAGTTTGCGCTCGATTGCCACATGAACGAGCGAGCCGAGGTCCAGGATTTAGAGGATCTCTTCGCCATGGATGAACTTTCCCAGGACAACCCAGCCCGCCGGGCCATGGTTGAACAGGCAGTGCGCGACGGGCACTGCTCCCTGGTTTCGAACAATGCAGGCCAAATCGTGGCCTACGGAATATTCGACTATAGCTATAGCCGCCAGCAGGGTTTCGTGAAACTTATCCACGTTCATGTGGACCATCGCCAGGATGGTGTAGGCACGGACATGCTGATGAGCTTCGAAGCCACCTGTTCCACGCAGCACATATACTGCTCGGTGCCGCGCAGCAATCTGGCTGCGGTCGAACTCGTGCGGAGCGCGGGCTACGTGCAGGCCAAAAAGGTGCCTCAACGCGGCAATCCTAAGGATCCTGAGACGGTGTATGTGAAGGATATCTGGGCACCCACGCCGTACTTGCCCCCGGATACCTTGCAGTAACTACTCGATCACGATCAGCAAGTCTTTTGCATCGACGGTGTCGCCGGTCTTGATCAGGCGTTCTTTCACGCGCCCGGCCATGGGTGCCGAGACGGTGGTCTGCATCTTCATCGCTTCCAATACCAGCAGCTTGGTGCCCTTTTCGACGGCTTGATTCAGCTCGACAAACAGGCTGGCGATGGCGCCAGGGATCGGCGCGCCTACTTGGCCAGTAACGGCCGGGTCAGCCTTGACGCGCTCAGGGGCCAGGCTCTTGAGCGCCTTGTCGCGGACCGTCACCTCACGTGGTTGGCCATTTAGTTCGAAAAACACCGTGCGCGTGCCATCCGGATGAGGCTCACTGGCCGTGAGGAATTTCACATACAGCGTCTTGCCGGCCTCGAGTTCGAAGGTAACTTCTTCGCCCTTCTCCATGCCATAGAAAAATTGGCGGGAAGGGATCACTTCCAGTTCGCCGTAAGTGGCCCGGGCCTTGGCGAACTTGGCGAAGACGTCGGGGTACATCAGGTAACTCATCAAGTCAGTGCGGGTGGGCTTCGCGCCGAACTTCTTCTCGATCAGCGCGCTGGCGTCCTCCAGATTCACGGCTTTCAGGCTCGCGCCGGGGCGGCCCTTCAGCGGCTTCACTTTTTGCAAAATCAGGTCGCGCACATGTCTGGGCCAACCGCCTTCTGGAATGCCGAGCGAACCCATCAGCATGTCGATGACGGAGTTGGGCAAGGTGAGCGCATGGTCAGGCGGCAGTTTAGAAAATTCACTAACGGTCATGCCGTGGCTGACGAGAAAGATCGCCAGGTCGCCGACCACTTTGCTGGAGGGAGTTACTTTGACGATGTCGCCGAATAAGTAGTTCACTTCGCCGTAAGTGTGCGCGATCTCCGGCCAGCGCGGACCTAGCCCCATGCTCTCGGCCTGTTCGCGAAGGTTGGTGTATTGGCCACCGGGCATCTCGTGCCAATAGAGATCGGCTAGGCCGAAGCGAGGTCCGGTGTCGAAGGGGCGATAGTGCGAGCGCACCGCCTCCCAGTATTCTGACGCGGCGTACAATGCGCTCGCGCTCAGGCCTGGGTCGCGTTTGGTGTTCGCCAGCGAGGCCACGATGTTATTCAAATTAGGCTGCGACAAGCCGCCGGACATTGAAGCGATAGCGGCGTCTGCCACGTCGACGCCGGCTTCGGCCGCTTTGAAAATCGAAGCGGCATTCAGGCCGCTCGAGTCATGGGTGTGAAAGTGAATCGGTAGATCGGTCTCTTGCTGGAGAGTTTTGACGAGCTTTTCGGCAGCGTAGGGCTTACAGAGACCAGCCATGTCTTTGATCGCCAGGATGTGGGCCCCCATCTTCTCGAGTTCCCTGGCCATCTTGACGTAGTAAGTGAGAGGGTACTTATCGCGGCGCGGATCGAGGATGTCGCCGGTGTAACAGATGGCCGCTTCGGCGACGCCCTTGGTGCGGCGGACGGCTTCGAGCGGTGCCTTCATGTTGGGCAGCCAATTTAACGAATCGAAGACGCGGAAAATATCGATGCCCTCTTCGGAGGCCGTGGCGATAAACTCGCGTACGACGTTATCCGGATAAGCTGTGTAACCTACGGCGTTCGAGGCGCGAAGTAACATCTGGAAGCAGATATTTGGCACTTCTTCGCGCAATCGCCGTAACCGCGTCCAAGGATCTTCGAGCAGGAAGCGCATGGCCACGTCAAAGGTCGCGCCGCCCCACATTTCGAGTGAGTAAAGATTCGGCAGATGGTGCGCTACATGGTTGGCGATGGCCAGTAAGTCATAGGTGCGCATGCGCGTGGCCAGCAAACTTTGGTGCGCGTCGCGGAAGGTGGTGTCGGTCAGCAGCAGCCGCTTTTGTTGCTTGGTCCACTGGGCGAAGCCTTCCGCCCCTAAGGCGTCGAGGATTTGCTTAGTGCCTGCGGCCGGCGCGCCTGGGACGTGCGGTGGCACCGGAATTTTGGGGAACGCGACGGGATGAGACTTACCCGCCACTTCCGGATTACCATTGATGATCACTTCGCCTAAGTAAGTCAGCAAGCGCGTGGCCCGATCGCGGCGATTCGAGAATTTGAAGAGCCGGGGGTTCTGCTCTAAGTAACTGGTCGTTACCTCGCCGCGCTGAAACGGCGGGTCATTGATGACGTTTTCGAGAAACGGGATGTTAGTCTTGACGCCGCGGATGCGGAACTCGCGCAGGGCGCGGTCCATCCGTTGACAAGCTTGGGGAAAGTCACGGCCCCAGGCGGTGGTTTTGACTAACAGCGAGTCATAGTAAGGCGTAATTACCGCGCCGCCATAAGCGGAGGCGCCATCGAGACGAATGCCGAAGCCGGCGGGCGAGCGGTAGGTGTGGATCTTGCCGTAGTCCGGCGTAAAGTTCTGGGCGGGATCCTCGGTGGTCACGCGGCACTGTAAGGCGAAGCCATTTACTAACACTTCGGCCTGCCGCGGCAGCCGCATCACGCTGCCATGCAGATTGTGCCCTTGCGCGACTTGAATTTGCGCGCGCACAATGTCGATGCCCGTGACGACTTCGGTGACGGTATGTTCCACTTGCACGCGCGGGTTCACTTCGATGAAGTACCATTCGCCACGGTCAACGTCGACGAGAAACTCCACCGTGCCGGCATTGGTGTAACCGGCGGCCCGGGCGAGTTTCAAAGCGGCGTCGCAAAGTTCCTGGCGAATGCGCGGGTCAAGATTGACGGCCGGCGCGACCTCGACCACCTTCTGATGACGGCGTTGCACGGAGCAGTCGCGCTCATAGAGGTGGAGTAAGTTGCCATGGGTGTCGCCCAGAATTTGCACTTCAATGTGCTTGGCGCGCTTGATGAAACGCTCGAGAAAGACCGCGTCGTTGCCAAAGGCAGCCGCCGCTTCGCCGCGCGCCTCGTCTAGCTTTACGGCGAATTCTTCCGGGTTTTCGACGACTCGCATGCCGCGTCCACCGCCTCCGAAGGCGGCTTTGACGATCAGCGGGAAGCCGATCTTGGCCGCGATGGCCGCTGCATTGGCTGCATTGTCCGTGCGCTTGACGGCTTTCTCCGTGCCGGGGACGACGTTGATACCGGCCTTCTGCGCCAACTGGCGCGCCGCCGTCTTGTCGCCTAAAGAATCGAGAATGGCTGGGCTGGGGCCCACAAAAGCGATGCCATATTTTTCACAAGCACGGGCGAGCGCCGGGTTCTCACTCAGAAACCCGTAACCCGGGTGAATGGCATCGACGCCCTTTTCGGCGGCCAGCGCGACAATGCCTTCGACGTCGAGATAGGCCTGGACAGGCCCCATACCTTCGCCCACCAGATAGGCCTCGTCGGCCTTGAAGCGATGCAGACTGAGCTTGTCTTCTTTCGAGTAGACGGCCACCGTCTTCAGCCCCAACTCGGAGGCGGCGCGGAAGATGCGGATGGCGATTTCGCCACGGTTGAGCGCGAGAAGCTTCTTCAATGTCTTCAGCCCTTCATGATTTTGGCTAAGGCGCGTGCCGTGTGGCTGCGCTTGTTTTTGATAACCTGTTCGGGCGTACCTTGCGCAACGATTTCGCCGCCGCCTTCGCCGCCTTCCGGCCCTAAGTCGATTAACCAATCGGCCGTCTTAATCACGTCCAGATGGTGTTCAATGATCAGGACGGTATTGCCATGATCCACTAGCTTCTGTAACACGTCAAGCAAGCGCCGGACATCATCGAAATGTAAGCCCGTCGTGGGTTCATCGAGAATATAAAGCGTGCGTCCAGTCTGCCGCTTGGATAACTCGCGCGCCAGCTTAATGCGCTGCGCCTCACCGCCGGAAAGCGTGGTGGACGATTGGCCTAGCCGCACATAACCCAGCCCGACGTCGTGCAGCGTGATCAGCTTCTGGTGTACTTGAGGGATCTTATCGAGCACGGGAATCGCGTCTTCCACGCTCATCCCTAACACGTCGGCGATGGAGTGGCCCTTATATTTCACTTGCAGTGTTTCGCGGTTGTAACGTTGGCCCCGGCAGACGTCGCAAGTCACATAAACGTCGGGCAGAAAGTTCATTTCGATGCGCTTGAGGCCATCGCCCTGACAGGCTTCGCAGCGGCCGCCGCGCACATTGAAGCTGAAGCGGCCTGCCTTATAACCACGCTCACGGGACTCGGGTAACATGGCGAATAAGTCGCGAATCGGCGAAAAGACTTGGGTGTAAGTGGCCGGATTCGAGCGGGGCGTGCGGCCAATGGGCGATTGATCGATATCGACCACCTTATCCAGTAGTTCGAGACCTTCGATGCTGGCGTGCGCGCCGGGCTCGGCCTTGGAGCCATATAACTCATGAGCTACGGCCCGGTAAAGAATGTCATTAATTAGACTGGACTTACCCGAGCCGGAGACGCCCGTTACGACGGTGAGCGTGCCCAGCGGGATGGACACATCGACATTCTTTAAGTTATGTTCCGTGGCGCCTTTGATGGTGAGGAACTCGCCTTTGCCCTTGCGGCGAGTTTTGGGTACCGGAATTGATTTCTTGCCCGAGAGATACTGTCCCGTCAGTGACTTGGGTTCGGCCGCGACTTGCCTGGGAGTGCCTTGGGCAATTACCTGGCCGCCTAAGCGTCCGGCGCCCGGGCCGATATCGATCACATAGTCAGCGCGCGAGATGGTCTCTTCGTCATGCTCCACCACCAGCACCGTGTTGCCGAGGTCGCGGAGGCGAGCAAGGGTTTGCAGCAGGCGCTCGTTGTCGCGCGGGTGCAAGCCAATGGAGGGCTCGTCGAGCACGTAGAGCACGCCGCGGAGTTTGGTGCCGATCTGCGAGGCGAGGCGGATGCGTTGGGCTTCGCCGCCCGACAGCGACGCTGAGGAACGATCCAGCGAGAGGTAATCGAGGCCGACGGCATCCAGATACTCCAGCCGGGTAGCGATTTCGTCCACCACGCGCGCCGCGATCTGGCGCTCGCGGCTATCGAGTTTCCATTCGCGCACCGCAGCCAGCGAGCGGGCAATCGGCAAATGGGTGAATTCGTCGATGGCCATATCCTGTACGCGCACGGCCAATGACGCGGGTTGCAAGCGGCGGCCCTGGCAATCGGGGCAGGCGGCGGCGGTCTGATAGTCGCTCAGATACTCGCGGTAAGTGTTTGTGCCTTCTTCGTACAAGCCATCCAACAGCCGCAGAATGCCCGGAAAACGGCCCTCGCCGTTCATCAGAATACCCTGATCTTTCTTGGTCATCTTCTCAAAAGGCTGGTCGATGTCGATGCGGAATTTCCAGCCGGCGTCGGCGAGCTTGCCGGCCAGCTTATTCGAGTTGGCGCCCGGCCCCAGGCCGCCATCGAGCAAAGGCTTGGAGGCATCGATAATCACCTTGCCCGGATCGAAGCTCCAGCGGCTGCCGAGGCCCGAACAGGTAGGGCAAGCGCCGTATGGACTGTTGAAGGAGAACGACCGCGGCTCAATCACTGGTACGCTGGTGCCGCAATCCGGGCAAGCCAGTTTGCGCGAATAGAGATGCTCCGGCCCATCGACAACCGCGACGATCAGCAGGCCATCGGTGAGCTTGGTGGCCGTCTCAATCGACGCTTCGAGACGCTTCCCGACGCCTTCCTTCAGCACCAGGCGGTCGACCACCACCTCAATGGTGTGATTCTTGCGCTTGTCGAGCACGATCTCTTCGTCCAGCGAACGCATCTCGCCATCAATGCGGGCGCGGACGAAGCCTTGGCGGGCCAGCTTTTCGAGTTCTTTCTTATACTCGCCCTTGCGCCCGCGCGCAATGGGTGCCAGGATCATCAGCTTCTCGCCCGTGCCCAGCATGCTAATCCGTTCGAGGATCTGCGCCGAGGTCTGGCGGGAGATGGCCGTGCCGCAATTCGGGCAATGGGGTGTGCCGATCGACGAGTACAGCAGGCGCAGGTAGTCGTAGATTTCGGTGATGGTGCCGACGGTGGAGCGCGGACTGCGGTTGGTGGTCTTTTGCTCGATGGAAATGGCGGGCGACAGTCCTTCGATGGAATCGACGTCGGGACGCTCCATCTGGTCAAGGAATTGGCGGGCGTAGGGCGAAAGCGTTTCGACGTAACGGCGTTGTCCCTCGGCGTAGATGGTGTCGAAGGCCAGTGACGATTTGCCGGAGCCCGATAGGCCCGTAATCACCGTGAACGAGTTACGCGGGATCTCCACGTCGATGTTCTTGAGGTTGTGCTGACGCGCGCCATGCACCGAGATTCGGGTCAGCATGGGGGCACTCGCCCACTCCGCTTCCCACGAAGGGTAGGGGATACACGACGCCCCGACCGCGCAACAATGACATCCGGTAGCAGCACTTAATCGACTTTCTTTCCGGCTTTCTTCAGTTTTTCGAGGTACATTTTGGCGCGATCCAGCAGCCGCTTGGCCCAGACGAAGTGGTCGCTCAGGATCACGAGTCCGGGGATCAGGAAGATCCAACCGGGCATGACGGGCAGTATTAAGCCGGTAATGCCGAGGATGACAAGGCCAAAGCCAGAGAGGATTCTGAGTTTTACACGCAAGGAGGGCGACGTCTCAAGCCATCGTATCATTCCGGGGTGACATAAAGAAGGCCGGCTGATTGAACAGCCGGCCCGATAAGCACCTTCATACAGCTCGGAGGTCTCTGTATGCGGTTGTGGAGGAAACTTGCGTCTTTAAGGATATATAAAACGTCCTGGCAAACTCAAGCCCCAAAGTCTTAATTAATGGGGATTTCTAATTTCCCAACAGTCCCCCGTGGCCAAGTGAGGCAATTTCCCACCCTGACACGCGATAGCGCGCCAACATTGGCGGCAGGATCAGGTCGACGACGTTGGGTTTGGCCGAACGGTAACATCCCGGGGCCGAAACGATTGGCACATCCTCTTTATAGCCCAGCAAAAGCAAATTTCCGGGTTCCACGGGCGCCATAAAGCGTTCCACCTGACAGCCGACTTGCAGGATCGCCCGTCCCACGACATCCTCGGGTCCGGCGGGCGCGGTGGTCGATGCCACCAGGATCACGGTCGGCTTGGCCCGCAGTAAATGCTGTAAGGAGCGCGCCACTGAGGCGTCATCTTCCGTCGCCGCCAGCGAATACGCCGCCTGCAACCCAAACCGTTCCAACCGTTGCCGGACAATGCCCTCGAACAGCACCCTGGCGCGGTCAGCATGCAGTGGATCGGTGTAAAGCACTCCCACCGCCGGCGCGCGCACGGGGCGGGCCTGCAGGATCGGCCCGCGCTCCTTCAGCATTCCCACCACGCCATCCAGGTCGGCGCGGCCCACGGCGAAAGGCTTGCTTTTGATGGTGGCCACGCGCTGCCCGGCGCGGGCAAAAGTGAAATTGGCGAGTGTGGCAATTACAATGCTCGACGTGCAGTTGATCTGCCGCAGCATCTCCTCATCCACCAGCAGGCAACAATCCTCAGTGGCGAACAGGTTCGCGCGCCCGCCCGCCGCCGGGCGAATCTCCAAGGAGCCACACCCAATCTCGTGAGAAACAATGAGGACGGCTTCGTCCTCGCCAATCTCCCACTCCTCCAGTTCAGTCACCCAAACCTGTTGCATTCCCTCGGCTGACAACAGCCGGACGTCTTCGTCTCGTAAGATGTGTCCCTTGGCTAACAGCTTCTTGCCGCCAGGCCTAAAGATGGTGGAACACAGGATGCGACCGGTCGCCTCCTGGGTGGATACAGTTTGTGATTTCATTCTCGACTACACTCCTCCGCTTTTCCGCGATAGCACGCGAAAAACGCTATCCCTCTGTGATATCGCAAAAACCATTGAAAACAAAGTACTTACGAAAGACTCTTTTGCGGGTATGGCAATGTAGGGAGTGGGAACGATTCTAGGGGTGGTAAGTCGTTGAGACGTAACAAATCAGCCCATCGACTTGAGCACCGGATACCTGCTTTGGGGTTCAGGGAATAGGGTGAATGCTCCCCCCTCAATGGGGGCAATGGGGGGTAGTACTAGGTGAGTATTTATTCTACGAATGACGGCAATTTCATCACACGCCTGAAGTTTGGGGCAGCGCAGGCAATCCTTCCACGCCTTCAACGGGAGCTCGGCACGGTCCACCAGGTCAAAGTGGAGCTTGTGGAAAAAGCCGGGGACGTAGGTAAAGGCGAAAATCGAGCGGAGGCCCAGTTGCTCCCCTTCGAGGACGAGAGCGTCGACAATGCGCCGGCCGATTCCCTGCGTTTTGAGGTCCGGATCCACCCCCAGTGAGCGGACCTCGGCTACCGTGGGCGTGTAAATATGCAACGCTCCGCATCCGGCCAGCTCGCCGGACTCGTCCACCGCGATCATGAAGTCGCGCACATGCTCGGCGAGTTCGAATTCATTGCGCGGCAGCATGACTGTTGTGTCGGCATAACGCTGGATCAGTTTGGCCATGGGGCGCACGTCGGCGAGCGTCGCTTTTCTGACGGTGGCGGTCATTGGGCGATCATCCGCGTGCCAACGGCCTCGCCGTTCAGCAGTTGCACCAGAATGCCGGGAGCCACGCCGGGGGCGATGGTGACTGAGTGGACTCCGGAGGCCAACGCCTCACCGGCGGAGACGAGTTTCGCCTCCATGCCCCCGGTGGCCACGCCTTCGGCGATCAAAGCCTGGGCAGCGGCGGAGGTGAGTATGGCGATCACTTTTCCGTCGGCACCTTTGACGCCGGGGACGTCGGTGAGAAAGACGAGGCGTTTCGCGCCGAAGCCCGCCGCGACGCTGACGGCCATCTGGTCGGCATTGACGTTGAAGATTTCGCCTTGCCGATTGCCGGCCACACAGGCCACCACGGGCGTGTAGCCGTGCGTGGTAAGTAGCTGGAGAAGGGCGGGGTTGGTGCTGACCGGCTGGCCCACTTGGCCCAGATCCGGTGAAACTTTCACCGCTTCAGTAAGGGCGGCGTCGATGCCGGTGAGGCCGACCGGCCGGGCACCGGCGGCGACGAGCGCGGCGACAAGCTCATGGTTCACCGTGCCCGCGAAAACCTTCAGAATGGCATCGACGACATCCGGTGTCGTCACGCGCAAACCATGTATAAACGTGCTTTCGACGCCGCGTTCGGCGAGGTAACGCGTCATTTGCTTGCCGCCGCCATGCACCACGACGAGATCATGGTCGCGTGCGATCGCCGCCAATTCCGTGGCCAAACGTTGCCGCGAGGCGGGCTCGTCCAGTAGCGTGCCGCCCAATTTCACGAGCAACTTCATAAAAGGCCGTCCGTTTCCGCCCAACCGGACATCAGGTTCAGATTCTGTACGGCTTGCCCGGCCGCGCCCTTCACCAAATTATCGATGGCCGCGACGATGACGGCGCGCCGGCCGTCCTGCACCACTCCCAGGTCGCAGAAATTGGTGCCCGCGACGGCCTGAAGGTCCGGCACTTGGCCCGCAGCATAGCGGCGGATAAACGGCTCGCCGGCGTAGGCTTCGGCGTAGATGGCCGCCAGATCCACGTCCTGATTCAGCCGGACATAGATCGTTTCCAAAATGCCACGATGGACCGGAATCAACTGCGCCGTGAAGCTAAACTGGCTCTCCTCGATCCCGGAGTTTTGCAGCACTTCGGGCACGTGCCGGTGTTGCAGAATCGAGTAAGCCGAAAAGTTGCCGGTCACCTCGCAGAAATGAGTTTTGAGGCTTGGCTTGCGGCCCGCGCCGGAGACGCCGCTCTTGGCATCGCAGACGATACCGGCGGCGAGATCGAGGACGCCGGCTTGGACGAGGGGGCGCAACGCGAGGTTAGCGGCCGTGGGATAGCAGCCGGGGTTGGAGACGAACCTGGTGCCGCGAATTTGTTCACGGTAGAACTCGGGCAAGCCATAGACGGCTTCGGCCAGCAGGGCGGCCGGCACGGGCGGTGCTTGGTACCAACGGTGGTAGACCTCGGGTGTGCGCAGGCGGAAGGCACCGCTGAGGTCAATGACGCGAAGGCCGGCGGCGAGGAACGCGGGCGCGAGTTCAATCGACACTTCGTGCGGGGTGGCAAGGAAGACGGTGGCGACGCCGGCGTCGCGCGCCGCTTGGGGTGTCGCCGCCATGCGGGGTGGGCCGGGATGGCCCACCGGAACTGGCCGGTCACCCGGGACTGGCTGCTGGTCTGGCTGCTGGTCTGGCCGATGCTCCATCAGCACGGGGCTCGCTTGAGGATGCCCATTTAATAAGCGAATCAGCTCCGCGCCGCTATAGCCCCGGAAGCCAACAATCCCCATTAAAGTCTTCATGATTAATTATTCAGCCTAATGAATAATTATAACACGGGCCTAATTTTGTTCGCTCGCGGATTTCTCGGCCAGATCGCCCAGCACGGGCAGCTTGAAGCGCTCCCGCTGGCTGGTCTTCACCAGCATAAAAATACCCGCCCCGACCACCGCTAGCCGCATGGGCCAGCCTAAATTGGGCATGAATCCCCAGCCGAACATGGGGGCGATCACGCGATCCACCACCAGCCAGACGACGAAGAGATAAAGCCCCTGAAAGGCGTGGAAGCGAGTGTCGCGCTCCCGGCGGAAGCGTTCTGAGGCGAGGACGTAGATGGAGGCGATCCAGCCAAACCAAGGCACGTAGCAGAGGGTGGCCGCCGTTTGTGGAGTGATGCCGCTGGCGCGGACACCCACCGCTGGGGCCGCAGGCGTGCCAGTAGTGGCACCCATACTGGAGCCGGGCTGGCGTCCGCCGCATTTTCCACAAAAGACGTCTCCCGGGTTCACCGGTGCGCCACAGTTGCTGCAAAAAGGCATAGTTGAATCTTTCGAAACGGATAGGCGGGAGACCTCGCCTGCAATTTATTACGGAAGCGCGACGTCCCAGGTTCCTAACATCATGATAGGATGACTCGCATGCAGAAAGTCCTGCCCCTCTTAGTACTCCTGGTTGCTCTGCCTGCATTCGCGGCCAAGCAATTGTCCATCTACTTTATCGATGTGGAAGGCGGGCAGTGTACGCTGATCGTGTCGCCCTCCGGCCAGTCGCTGCTGGTGGATACCGGCTGGCCGGGCCTTCAGGGCCGCGACGCTGACCGCATCGTGAAGACTGCCAGGAAGGCGGGCCTCAAGCGCATCGATCATCTGCTGATCACGCACTTCCACAGTGACCATGTCGGCGGCATCACGCAACTCGTCGAACGCTTCCCAGTGGCCAACTTCATCGTGCATGGCAAGAATACGGAAACGGGCAAGGGTCCCGGCAATCTGCAGGAAGCCTGGGATCGCGCCGCCGCCAAGGGCACCACGACCATCGTCAAGCCGGGCGATAGCGTTCCGTTAAAGGGGCTCGACATCAAGATCGTCTCCGCGCGCGGCGAGTTATTGGCGCAACCGCTGCCCGGCGCTAGCGGTGCAAACCCGATCTGCACCGCCGCCCCTCGCAAAGAACCTGACCCTTCCGAAAATGCCCGCAGCGTAGGGTTTATCCTCGCCTACGGTAAGTTCCGCTTCGCCGACTTGGGCGACCTCACCTGGAACAAGGAAACCGACCTGGTTTGTCCGGCGGATAAACTCGGCAAGGTGGATGTGCTGCTCTCTACCCACCACGGCTCAAACCAATCGAACCCAGCGGCGCTGGTGCATACCTTGGCCCCCCGCGTTATCGTGATGAACAATGGTGCCAAGAAGGGCGGCGATGCCTCGTCCTGGAAAATCTTCAAAGCCTCGCCCGGTTTGGAAGATCTGTGGCAACTTCACTTTGCGGTCGCGGCGGCAAAAGAGGCGAATGCAGAAGACCCCTACATTGCGAATCTGCAATCGCCTGGCGGAAGCAATCTTTTGCTCACGGTGGAGCCCACGGGAAAGTTCCGGTTGTTAAACTTCAGAAACAAGTTTGAAAAAATTTACAACCCACGTTAAGCTTAATTAAAGGAAATAAGGGATTTGCAGCTTCGCTTGCGAAGCAAGGCCCTTGACAACTGCCATGCCAGTCGGTATAACATTGTTGTATCCCGCCCGCGTCCCCATCCGTCTTTCTACCCAGCGTCCTGCTATTTTGAATCCTTTTTTGGCCCCAGAATCAATTTTGTCTCAGTTTCCTTGGAGGAGATCTCAATGAAGATCGGTAATTCGTTTTTAAGTTTCGCCCTGATTGGTCTTTGCGCGTTGGCCCTGGCACCGCAGCTAAAGGCCCAGACGGTGAGCGCCAACCCGACCTCGATCTCACTGAGCGCACCCGCCAGTTCGACGAATCCGGCAACCCAAGGCTTAACCTTCACCGTGAACGGGGGCAACGGCCAAGTGCTCGTGATGAGCGCCACGCCCAGCTGGCTTAAGGTGGTGGTCGCTACCGTCCAGACTTGCCAGTCTCCGGTCACCAATTGTTCCATCAGCAATCCGCCTTCGAGCGTCAGCGTCACCGTACGAGCCGATCCGACTGGTCAACCTTCCGGTACACTGAATGGTGCCATAAACTATGGCTTCAGCGGCGGCGTGAGCACCCAGGTGTTGGTGACGTTTACCGTTGGTACTGGCGTAGGCACCAGCGTTCTGGCCGCCAACCCCGGTGCGTTAACGTTTTCGGCGTTACCGGGTGCCAGCGGTGGATCGCAGAATGTTGCCATCTCTAATCAGGGTAGTTCCATTAACTACACGGTGAGCTCGAGCTCCACCTGGTTGACGACCAATCTATTCAATAGCCAGGGCGTGTCACCGGGGCAGCTGACTGTTTCGGCGAATGCCTCCAATTTGGTTGCCAATACCTATAACGGCACCTTAACGCTGACGCCGGTGGGGGGTGGCCAATCGACGACGATCACCGTCACATTTGTCGTTTCGAACACTCAGCAGTTTCAAATTAATCCTTCCGCCCTCACCTTTGGCTACATCAGCGGCAGCAACACGCCCATCACACCGCAAACTTTTTCGGTGGGCGTCACGACCGGTGCGGCCGTAGCCTACACCGTCTCGGTGAATTATGGTCTCGGTCCGACGAATTGGATTCAGACGAATCCGGCGACCAGCGGAACCACTGGCACATTGTTGAGCGTGACGCCGATCGCCACCAGCTTAGGAGTTGGCACATACACCGCGACGTTGACTTTCGCAGGCGGGGGCTTGCCACAGGCGAACGTCACCGTGACGCTGGTGGTTTCCTCGCCGCCTACTTTCGTAGTCAGTCCGACGGCTGTAACGATTACCGTACAGCCAGGGAGCACGGCCTCTCGCTCGTTGAGTGTGAATACTTCGAACGGCGCCGTGATCAACTACACCGCCACGCCTTCTTACCTCAGCCCACTCAATCCTTCCGTGGGTTGGTTGACGTTGTTGGGGGCGAGTGGCTCCACCCCAGGCACGGTAACCGTGGGGGTAAGTCCGGGTAATCTGGCTGTCGGCACTTATACGGCTCAGATTGCCGTTACCTCAACCACCCCGGGCGTCGCCCAGTTCACGGTCAGTGTGACGATGGTGGTGACGAACAGCCAGATTGTCACGTTCTTGCCGACGAGTTTGAGTTTCAGCTTCGTGGGCGGAGGAGTGCAACCGACGACGCAGTTTGTGCAACTGGGCTTAACTCCGGCTTCCCCGATCCAAACCGCGACGGTCGGTGCCGTGCCAGACGTGATCGGCCAGACGTGGCTCACTGCCACTCTCTCCAGCCCGAGCGGCTCCCAAATCACCGGCAATGCTGCGGCAAATGTATCGGTAAATGCGAGCGGATTGGCGAACGGCACTTATACCGGCAAGGTGCAGATCAATGTCAGCACCGCGAATGGCCCCGTGGCCAATTCGACCGTTGAGGTCCCGGTCACTTTCACGGTCTCCGGTGTAACCGGCGGCGGCGGCGGCGGTGGCGGCACGGGAACCACCACGCTACTGTTCTCGCAGGGTCAACTTGTTTTCAACACCACTCCCGGTGGCGTGGCACCGGATCAAACCATTGTTCTCACCTCGAGCACCAGCACCCAAATTCCCTATAACCTCACCACGATCGCTCCCTGGCTCACCATTCTCAACGGTTCCGGAACTACGCCGGGTCAGGTCACCTTTAGAGTAAATACCAGTCAGCTGCAGGCGGGGCCGTACAGCGGGCAAGTCAACGTCAGCGCGACAGGCGCGTCTAACAATGGCGCTTTCTTCAACGCGTCTTTGAGCATCAGCTCGCAGAATCAGTTGCAAACAAACCCTTCTGGTTTCACGTTTAATTACGTGGCGCAGTCGGGATTGTTCCCGTTGGCCCAGACCTTGCAATTAACGGCGACGACCAATTCGTTGCCCGTCACCACGCAGATCGGCAACCCGACTGGCGGTGCCTGGCTGAGCGTTACGCCTCCCTCGTTTAACACCCCCAGTAATATGCAGATTTCTATCAATTCGGCGGTGTTACAGACCCTTGCGCCGGGCACTTACTCGGCAAATCTTACGCTGCAAGCTAACGGAGCGCTGAATTCTAGCGTTAGTGTTCCGATCACCCTAAACGTTACCGGCAGCACTTCGGGTGGGGGCGGCACTGGCCTCGACCAGTTAGTGGTGGGCCCCACCCCATTGGCCTTCTATTCGAACGTCGTGAACAACACGCTATTCCAAACCCTCGACATCAATTCGCTACTGGGTTCCACCTTGCCTTATACCCTCACCTTTGCTACCACGTCCGGTGGATCTTGGCTGAGTGTGAATCAGGCGAGCGGGAATTCTCCGGCGCAGGTGACGGTGCAAGCGAGTACGTCGAACCTTCAAGCCGGCGTGTACAATGGCGGAATTACCGTGGCGTCGTCTACAGCCACTAACTCCGGCATTACGATTCCGGTAACGCTAACGGTATCGACCGCCACGAATCTGGTCGCTAGCCAGTCCGGCGTCACTTTTAACTATGTGGCCGGAGGATCCGGCGCGCTACTACAGCGCGTAATTACGATTACCACGACCAACAACGTTTCGGTCCCGATTTCCGTCTCTACGAATTCGGCCACCGGTCTGTTGACGGTTTCTACGAATAGTAATACCACTCCCGCTTCCATCACCATCAGTCTGAATCCCAGTTCATTCCCGCTGGGCACTGCCTTCGGTACGGTATTTGTCAATACTACTGCCGGTGGCGTGGGGAACAGCCCGCTCAGCTTGCCCGTGACGTTGATTGTTACTGGTACCGGCGGCGGTACCGGCACCGCACAATTGGCGGCGAGCCCGAATAGCTTGACGTTCGTTGGCCAACCTGGCGGCGCATCGCCGCAACAGCGCGCGGTGCAAGTAACCAGTTCCGGCACGGCCATCTCCTACTCAGTCACGTCGAACTCGCCGTGGTTGTCAGCGGGACCCTCCAGCGGCAGTACGCCGGGCACGATCACCGTTAGCGTCAATCCGGCTAGCTTGACCGTGGGAACTTACTCGGGTCAAGTGACAATCAGCGGCGGAGGTTCTACCGTGAATCTGCCGGTGACCTTTGAAGTGACTAACAATCCGGTGCTGCAACTGAATCAGCAATCGGTAACGTTCAATTACCAGACCGGCCAGGCGCTACCCCCGCCGCGGCCCATTCTGGTGACGACCTCTAATGGAAGCAGCGTCGTCGCTACGGTAAACGTCGGCACCTCGAGCGGTGGCAACTGGTTACAAACATCGGCCATCAGCGTGCAGACGCCCGGTGCCTTTGCCTTGAGCCTGGTCAGCGGCATTGCCTCCACTCTTTCGCCCGGCACTTACGCCGGTACCGTGACGGTAAGCGCCTCCGGAGTATCAGGCAATAACGCGGTAATCAATGTGACGTTGAATGTCAGCTCCACCGGATTGCTGACGATGTCCACCACCCCGATTACCTTTAACGCGCAGTTCAATGGCAATCAGCCGCCCACGCAAATCAGGCAGATTACCGCCACCAGCGGCAGTCTGAACGTTTCTGTGAGTTCAT
The DNA here is from genome assembly GCA_031367405.1 of Bryobacteraceae bacterium. GTDB lineage: Bacteria > Acidobacteriota > Terriglobia > Bryobacterales > Bryobacteraceae > JALHNI01. The sequence goes on along the minus strand of JANLPT010000168.1, from coordinate 6,372 downwards.
CGACCACCACCGGCATCGGCTGGTTAACCGCGAGCGTCAATACGAACACGACGCCCGCCACGCTCACCATTGCCGCGTCTCCTTTCGGCTTAGGCACCGGAATCTACTCTGGTACGGTCACCGTATCCAGCGGCGGCGCAAGCGTCGGCACACTGGTGATCCCGGTGACGCTGAACGTAAGTTCTCTGCCCCTGATTAGCGTTGACAAGAGCGAGCTGATTTACGGCAGCGGCGGCACCAGCGGCACGCAGCCCCAAACCATTCAGATCTCGAGTTCCAGCACGAACTTCAACTACACAGTGAACGCGAGTGTAAGCAATTCGCCCACGAATTGGCTCACCGTGAGCAGTGTGAACGGAGTGACTCCTTCGAGCTTAGTGGTCAATGTCAGCCCGGCGCTGCTGGGTGACGGAACTTACTTCGGTACGATCGTCATCAGCGCGCCGAGCACCGGCAATACCCCGTTGGTCATTCCGGTGACGCTCACCGTGAACAACGCCACCGCCCTGCAGGTGACACCGATCAGCCTCAGCTTCACGCAGGTGCAAGGCGGAGCGGTATCGACCACGGCGCAACAGCTCGGAGTTACCAGCCAACAACAGGTATCCTTCAGCTACACCGCCGCAGTGCAATCGCCGGTGGGTGGCAACTGGCTGAACGTGCAACAATCGGGCGGCCAGACCAATGGGTTCTTGCTGGCCTCCTTGAATAACTCCGCGTCGAGCTTACCGGCGGGTGTCTACACCGCCACAATCACGGTGTTCGGGTCGAACTCGCCGAACCAGGTGCAGGTGCCAGTGACGCTGACGGTCGTTCCGTCGGCGAGCTTGCAAGTGACGCCGATTACGCTCAGCTTCACCGGAAGGGTTGGCCAGCCTAACCCGCAGGCGCAGCTCGTCCAGCTTGCCTCCTCAAACGCGGCGACCCAACTTGCCTACAACGTGTCGAGTGACGCCGTTTGGCTTACCGGCACGCCCGTCACGGGCACCACGCCGGCCACGCTGAGTGTCGCGGTGAATCTCGCGGCCTTGCCGGCGGGCGTTTTCTCCGGCACCGGCCGCTTGACGGTCACTCCATCCGGCTCTTCCGGCCTGGCGAGCGGCCAGCCGGTGGTGATCACGGTCAACCTGCAAGTTGACCAGGTCCCCTCACCGAACATCACCGGTTTCGCCAACGCGGCGACCTTCCAGCCCGGGTCACTTTCGCCCGGCATGATCATCAGTCTGGTGGGCACTAACCTCGGGCCCACCTCCGCCACCAACGGGCAAATCGTGGGTGGACGCTTCACCACCGCTCTGGTGGGCGTAAGGGTGCTCTTTGACGGCATCCCCGCACCGGTACTTTACGCCAGTGCCACGCAGATCAATGCCGTGGTGCCCTACGGTCTAGCCGGCCGCGCTTCGTCGCGCATGTCGGTGGAGTACAACAACATCGCCTCCAACACGATTGAACCTCGCTTAGTCGACACGGCTCCCGGCATCTTTACCGCCGATGGCCGCCAAGCCGCGATGATCAATGAGAACGGCACGTTTAACGGCCCGTCCAATCCGGCTCCCACCGGTTCGATTGTGGTCATTTATGTCACCGGAGAAGGCTCTACCAGTCCGGCGGGCGTCGATGGCGAAGTGATCGGCTCGAACCTCAAGCGGCCCCTCGGTGCCGTCCGGGTTCGCGTCGGCGGTATTGAGGTGCCGGCGACGGAGATCTTCTACGCTGGTTCGGCTCCCACGCTGGTATCCGGCTTGATGCAGATCAACTTCCGGCTGCCAGCCGCAACGCCCACGGGCATCAGCACTTCCGTGGAAGTGTTCGTCGGAACGGGCCAAAGCCAGCCCGGCGTCACGATGTCGGTTCGTTAGTTAGCTAATCAGCGGGAAAAAGGCCCTCCGAGCTTCGGGCTCGGAGGGCTTTTTTAATTTCACGCTCATCTCGTTTCTTTTCAACAATGGGGTCGCAGCACCACCGACCCCAGCCACCCGAAAAGAGGGGGATGGGGGGGGTAGTGAAATTATGCCTTTGCGGGTAACGGCTCAATCACCTGCATCAGCCGGACCATGCCCTTCGCTTCCAGGACGATTTCCGCATTCCCTGGAACAATCCAGCCTTCGCCCATCCGGAACGCCATCCCATCGATAGCGCCCTCGCCTTCAAGGATCAACAGGACCGTCAGTTCGGCTCCCGTTCGAAGATTGAGGCGGCCTTCGAATGCCAGCTCTTCCGTCGCGAAATACGGGCAGCTTACCTTGTCGCGCCGCCCATCGTAGGGTCCCAGGTCAGACACCGGGAAGCCCTTCTCCAAATGCAGCTCCCGTGGACGCCCGTAGTCGAATAGCCGGTAAGTGACATCGGACTGTTGCTGGATCTCGCACAGCGCGATGCCTGCCCCAATCGCATGCACGGTCCCGGCCGGCACGAAGTAAGTCTCGCCCGGGGCCACCGGGATCCATTGCAGTAAGTCGACGATCTCGCCACTTTTGGCCGCTTCCATCGCTCGCTCCCGGGTCAACCGATGCGTAAAGCCCAGCGCTATTTCCGCACCGGGATCGGCCCGCAGAATGCGCCACATCTCGGTCTTGCCGCGCGAATTCTCGTGCCGGCCGGCGAAGTCGTCGTCCGGGTGAACCTGCACCGATAGCCTCTCCGTGGTGAAGAGAAACTTGAAGAGCAACGGCAACGCGGGCTGATGGGTAAGCCAGACTTCGCCGACCTTACCGCCTTCGTACGCGGGGAACCAGGGTGCAAGCGCCGGGCTGCCCCATACTTTGTCGTAAGGGGTCTGCGTGAGTCGAATTGGCGGCATGAACGCTACATGCGCGCCCGAATGAAGCGCTCCATCCGATCCAGCCCCTTCGCAATCTGCTCCATCGACGTCGCGTAGGAGATACGCACATGCGCATTCGTTCCGAACGCTTCGCCCGGTACGGTGGCGACCTGCTCTTCCTTCAGCAGTGCCTCGGCGAAGGCAAACGGCGTCTCCACGCCCGGCTTTCCCAGCACGCCCGACAGGTTGGGATAGGCGTAGAACGCGCCACGCGGCATTTGAGTCTTGACGCCCGGCATCTGCCGCAGCCGCTCCACCACAAATTGCCGCCGCCGCCGGTACTCGGCCATCATCGTGACGATGGAGCCTTGCGGGCCACGCACCGCCTCCACCGCCGCCTTCTGCGCAATCGAGGTGGGGTTGGAGGTGGAGTGGCTCGCCAGTTTGGTCATCGCCGTCGCCAGCGAAGCCGTCGACAGCGTAAAGCCAATGCGCCAACCCGTCATCGCGTAGGTTTTCGAAAGCGATCCGCACACGACGACCGTGTCCTTCGCATCCTTCAGAGAAGCGATGGAAAATGGCTCGTCCTCATACAGAAAGCGGCAGTAGCACTCGTCGGTCATCAAGAGGAAACCGTGCTTCTTCGCAAGCCAGAAAATCTTCTCGAACTCCTCACGCGCCATCACGGAGCCCGAAGGATTGTTCGGCGAATTTACCACGACCAGCTTGGTTTTGGGCGTAATATAACGCTCGAGGATCGCGGCCGTCAACACGAAGCCTTCGGCCTCGTCGGTCTGCGCGAAGACGCACTTGGCCCCCGCGTAGTTCACAACGTCCTTAAAGGTCACCCAGTAAGGAATCGGGATAATGGCTTCGTCGCCGTGGTTCAGCACGGTCTGCGTCAGATTGAAGATGCCGTGCTTGCCGCCCACGGTGACGACGCACTCGTTGGCTGCGTAATCTGAACCATAGTCTTCGCGATGGCGATCAACGATGGCTTGCTTCAGCTCCACGATGCCCGCCGCCGGCGTGTACTTGGTGAAGTTGCCGTGGATCGCGTCGATGGCCGCTTGCTTGACGTTGTCCGGAGTAGGGAAGTCCGGCTCGCCGACGCTGAAGTCGACGACGTCGGCCCCTTCGCGGCGCAGCCGGTCCGCTTCGGCCGCCACTTTCATGGTGGACGACACACTAATCAATGCATTGCGGTCCGATAGGACCGGTTTCACTTCCAAGCTAGACGCTGACATGTCTTATGAGGGCCTCTCCCTTTACTTTCTCGCGCAACCGGTCTTCCACCAACGGTGGCACCAGTCCGCTAATATTCCCGCCCAACCGGATCACTTCCTTCACCAGCCGGGAACTGATGAACGAATACTGTTCGCCCGCCATCAGGAAGACGGTTTCGATGCGCGGTTGCAGGCGCCGGTTCATCAGCGCCATCTGCAACTCATGCTCGTAGTCCGAAATGGCGCGAATGCCCCGAAAAATCAAAGTCGCGCCTTGCTGGGTGGCGAAATGGACCAGTAACCCATGAAACGACGTCACTTCCACATTCGGATAAGGCCGCACCACCTCGCGCAGCATTTCGACGCGCTCCTCCACGCTAAACAGCGGGAGTTTGGCTTCGTTGTGCAGCACGGCGACAATCAGCTTACCCACCAGTTTATGGCCACGCTCAATGATGTCGCGATGGCCATTCGTGATGGGGTCAAAGGAGCCGGGATAGAGGGCAACTACGTTGGAGGGCATCGGGGCCTAATTCAATAGGATAGCGAAGCTTCGATAGGGCTGAAAGGTTCCGCGCCAGCATGCCTTCGTTACACCCCGATCCGGTAGTCGAAAGCGTCGCCGGTCCAACCCGTAGTCAGCGGAAATAGCCGCGATAGGTGGAGAACAATCTCGCGGGTCTGGCGATCTTCCCGCGCATAGAAATTCGACAGCATCAAACTCTCATCCTCGCCCGGCTGCCGGTCATCCACCTTTCGCAACGACTCTTTCTTCAGTAAGCCGGTGGCCTGGTCCACTTCGCCGATCCAGAAGGGATAGCGTGGCCGGTTGCCGCGCGGGTTCTCCGCGGTAATGTTGCCCAGCCAGAAGATGCGGCCGGACGAATGCTTCAGCAACTGCGAGCAAGCGCTGGGGCTGAAGAAGGGTTCGCCATTCGTGTAAGTCCAGGTCTTCGATTCGCTCCATGTCTCGCCGTCATCTTCGGAGATGCTGAACCAACGATAACTCGGTAACTTCGGCTGGCGGTCGTTCGAGCCGCGCAGCACCATCAGCCACCTGCGGCCATTGAGCTTGACGATGGTTGGTTCCACCAATCCGCGCGTGCTGCGGGCCGGGTCGCCCTTCAGCGGCTTCGTCATGTGCCAGCGATAGGCTCCCGCTTTCCACGTGCCGATCGCCACCGCCGCGTCCGAATAGGTGTAGCCGCCGCCGGGGTTCTCGAGGTTCAATAGCGTCAGTTCCAGCGGCACCAGAACGCGCCCGCCGTCCGCCACCGGAACGCAAGCCTGGTCGCCCAAAACGGCGCAGTTCTTCCCTTGATACACTCCCGGCCAAGGGTTCGCTGCTGTGAAGCCTTCGCCGGTCATCTGCTGTTCCCGGCCATTGACGCGGTAGTGAATCTGCCACTGCCGCAAACCTTCCAGCGGGTCGTCCGTTGGCAACACGCCCTCGTTCCAAAATTCGAGTAACTTCCCCCGATGAACTAACCCACCGCGCAGATGCTTGCGCCACATCCCGCCGGTGCGGCGCTCCCCGGTTACCACTTTGAGCGGCTCCGACCAGGTGCGCCCATTGTCTGGCGACTCGCGCGTATAAGCCACCTCGATCGTATCCGAGCGGGAGATTCGCTGCTCAATGGATCGTAAATGCACGCCCTTCGCTTCGGTGTAATAAGCGAAGCTCCACACGGCGACGCCGGGCGCGGGCGAAGCGCGATGCAGCGTCCGTTCGATCCCGCTTTCGGCTTTCATTAACAGGGGTGTCGCCAGCAGCGCGCGTCGAGTCAAGATCATGCTCCCGATTCTAGTAAAATAAGGGCTCCTCATGAAATTGCAGTCTTACACGATTACCCAAGGGCCTGACCGCGCTCCGGCGCGCTCGATGTTGAAAGCGATTGGCTTCACCGACGAAGACCTGAAGAAGCCGATCATCGGCATCGCCAATACCTGGATCGAGACCATGCCCTGCAATATCCGCCTGCGCGAACTCGCCGGGCCGGTGAAAGAAGGCATCCGCGCCGCCGGCGGCACGCCCATGGAGTTCAACACCATCGCCATCTCCGACGGCGTCACCATGGGCACCGAAGGCATGAAGGCCTCGCTGGTCAGCCGCGAAGTGATTGCCGACTCGATTGAGCTCACCACGCGTGGCTATATGTTTGACGGCGTGATCGCCATGACCGCTTGCGACAAGACCAATCCCGCCGCGGCCATGGCGCTCTTACGGTTGAACGTGCCCGGGCTGATTTTCTACGGCGGCTCCATCATGCCGGGCAAGCACAAGGATAAATTCATCAGCATTCAGGACGTCTTTGAAGCCGTCGGCGCTCACGCCGCCGGACGCATCGACGACGCCGAACTGCTCGCCATCGAGAACGCGGCCTG
>JANLPT010000128.1:0-31290 GCA_031367405.1 Bryobacteraceae bacterium | reverse complement strand
TTTGGGTGGCGCGTGGCATACCTTCGACCCGCGCAATAACGTTCGCCGTGCCGGTCGCGTCCTGATGGCGCGCGGGCGTGACGCTTCCGATGTCGCCATCGCCACCACGTTCGGCCCCAGTATCCTCGAAAGCTTCACCGTCTGGACTCACGAAGACCACGCTTAACATTCTTTACCTCGGTTTTACTCACATTTGGTCCACCCCAGGCCGGCTATCGATTATCTTTAGAATTGGATAAAGATGGACTTCGACCAAATTCAGCGCCGGGCCTGGTTTTCGGGCGGCCTCGTCGCTTTGCTCGGCGTCCTCGGCCTGGTGATGGCGGTGCTGCAATACCGGTGGACGGGGGAGCTTAGCCGCGCCGAGCATGACCGCTTACGGGATGCGTTGCAGCGTTCACTCGCCCGTCTCAGCCATGACCTCGATAGTGACCTCACTGCGGCAATCATTGCGCTGCAACCCACTCCCACCGAAATTGGCCGCATGGGGCGCGAATCCGCCTACGCGGCCCGCTATGGCAATTGGAGCGCGCAGAATGCCGATTCCAAGCTATTCCATGCCATTGCGTTGGCGATTCCCGATGGTACCCGGCTTGAGCTGAAACGCCTGGATCTTTCGGGACGCACCTTTTCGCAAGCTGATTGGCCCGCCCCTTGGTCCAGCTTGCGCGAGTATCTGAACAGCCGTCTGCGGGGAGATCGTTTTGCGCCCAGCCGCGCGGATGAGTTACTCCTCGAAATTCCCCGTTTTGCGCGAGACGCCAATGGCGGGCTGGGGTCCGGCTCCTTTCTTGAACAGGAATGGCTCATTGTTGAACTCGATGCCGCCTACATTCGCGACGTAGTTTTGCCGCGCCAAATTGCTCGCCATTTGTCCTCGGGGGGGCCGGAGCCTTATCAGGTGGAGGTGTACGCGGCGTCCTCGGATACCAAGCCGCTGTTACGTTCCGGCCTGAATGCCGAAGACGCTCCGTTGCGCGGGCGAGCCCAGGCATCCACTCATTTGCTGGACATTTCCCGGCCCATGGTGATGCGAAGCTTCATGGAAGGTTCGCCGGGACGGCGAGGGATGGGCCCGGGTATGGGACGAGGTCCCGGCCGGGGTCCAGGGCCTGGACGCCCTCCAGGTGCCCCTCCAGGCGGCCCGAATGGGCAGGGAAGCGGGAACTGGCAGATGTTCGTCAGCCCGCCCGGAGGTTCGCTGGAAGCATTAGTGGAGCGCACCCGCTGGCGCAACCTCGCCTTGGCGCTTTCACTGCTGGCGCTCATCGTGGCCACCGCTTTGTTGCTGGTCCGCTCGGCTCGCCAAGCCCAACAATTAGCGGAAGTGCAGATGAATTTCGTTTCGAGCGTCTCCCATGAGCTGCGCACGCCGTTAACCGTAATCCGCACCGCCGCCTTCAACTTGCGCGGCCGAGTCGCGGCCAAACCCGAACAAGTTGAACGCTACGGTAAGCTGATTCAAGAGCAGAGCGAGAAACTGGGTGCGTTGGTGGAGCAGGTGCTCCGCTACGCCAGTTCCCGGGTCGGCCAAGTGATTCAGGAACGGGAGGCCGTCGTGATCGGCGACGTCATTGAGGGCGGGATCCGCTCCAGCCAATTAGCTTTGGATAACTCGCCCTATCGGCTCGAGAAACAAATTGACCCTGGCTTACCCCTCGTTTTAGCCGACGAACGGGCGCTGCAGCATGTCGTGCAGAACTTACTCGACAACGCGGTTAAATATGGCACCGAGACCAGTAACTGGATTGGCCTTACCGTTACCCATGCGGGCGAGTTTCTGGAAATTTGTGTGGCCGACCAGGGCCCCGGTATCCCCGCCGACGAACAAGCTTTGGTCTTTGAGCCTTTCTTTCGTGGCCGTCGCGCCCTCGCCGATCAGGTGCAGGGCACCGGGCTAGGCCTGAATTTGGTGAAGAAAATCGTCGAAGCCCATGGCGGCACCATTCGGGTCCGCCGCCATGCTCCGCATGGTGCCGAGTTTGTGGTGCGTGTTCCCGTTGCCCCCCCGGAGATGCAAGATGAGTTCGCGCATATTGCTGGTTGAGGATTCGCCCGGCCTCCTGCTCACCATTCCCGACTTACTCTCCACCGATAGCCACGAAGTCTTTACCGAGCGCGATGGCGAGGCGGGGCTATTGCGCGCGTCCACCGAAGATTTCGACTTAGTCATCCTGGACGTGATGCTGCCCAAAATGAATGGCTTCGATGTCTGTCGAGCGCTGCGGCAAAAAGGCATCGATGTCGCCATTCTGATGCTAACGGCGAAGACTCAAGTGGCCGACCGCGTCGTCGGCCTCAAGCTGGGTGCCGACGACTATCTGGCCAAGCCTTTCGACCCCCTCGAGTTACTCGCGCGCGTCGAAGCCCTGTTACGCCGCGTCAAGAAGGACCATCGCATTCCCGTGCAGACCTTCGAATTCAGCGGCGTCCAAGTTGACTTCGAGAGCGGCGAAGTCACTCGCGCCGGCCTACCCGTCGCGCTCGCCAGCAAAGAGCTGCGCTTACTCCGCTATCTGGTCGACCAGCGCGGCCGGGTGATCCCGCGCGAGGAATTACTTCGCAATGTCTGGGATTATCACACCGGCGTGTCTTCGCGCACCGTGGACGTCCATGTGGCCTGGCTTCGTCAAAAGCTGGAAGAGAACCCCCAAAACCCTCGCCACATTCAAACCATCCGCGGCAAAGGCTATCGTTTTCTTCCGTAATCCACGACGCCCCGAGTGGCCCGGAACATGACGAACAGGACCTGTAACTAACTCGCCAAACTGGACGTAAGAATCCAACGCAAAGTGCCTACCGGCATCGCCCCCAGGCTGTCGAAGTCGATGCGCACCAGCATCCCTTTCTTGAAATCGAGGCGCAGGGCAGGGCATTGCAGCAGGTACGCCGTCAACTGGCTCATCAACGGCTCATGGCTGGCCAGCAGGATACTGGTTTCGGCGCGGTGCGCCCGCACTTCCTGCCAGACCTCATCGGGCCGCGCCATCGGCGTCAGCGTGTCAGTTAACAGCGTCTCCCGCTTACCGGGCAGCATTTCGTTGGCGAGAGCGGCGGTCTGTTTGGCCCGCAAAAAAGGGCTCGACAGGATCAGCGACGGCGACACTTGGGCCGCCGCGGCGCGCTCCAGAATCTTGCGCAACCGCCGCTCGCCTTCGGGGATGAGTGAGCGCAGGTGGTCCGGTTGGTTGGCGTGGCCGTCTTCGGCGATGCCATGGCGAAAGAGATAGAGTTCCATGAGGTCAGGCGTCTTGTCGCATTCTGGCATACTCAAGGCTTGCCGCTAAAGGACATCACCCGGGAACAAGCGGCGCGCTGGCTGACCATGGCGGCGGCGGTGGCCATTCTGTTTTCGATTGCCGTGGCCCAGGTTCTGATGGGCCTGGCCATCGTCGCGGTGGCCTATGCGAGGCTGCCCGTCCGCTGGCCTTACCGGCTGCCGCTGGCCGCATTCTTCGCGGGAACCCTCCTGGCAATCGCCCTCTCGCCGGACCCCGCCGGCGGCTGGCCGCAAGTGAAAAAATTCTTCGTCTATCTGATGCTGCCCCTCCTCGCCACCACCTTGCGTGATACCGGTGATGCCCGCCGCCTCATGCATTACTGTCTCGGTGCCGGCGTGCTCAGCTCATTGTGGAGCTTCGTGCAGTTCGGCCGCCGTTGGCTCGAAGCTGACACGCTACACGTCGATTTCTACCGGCACTATGTCGCCCAACGCACCACAGGCTTCATGAGCCATTGGCAGACCTTCGGTGGCCAGATGATGATGCTGTTCGCCGTGGCGCTGGCTTTGCTGCTCTTCGCCCCCATCCGCCACCGCAAGCTGCACCGTAATCTGCACCGTAATCTGCTCTGCGCCGCCCTCAGCGTGCTCGTTACCGCCATCCTGATGAACGAAACCCGCAGCAACTGGATTGGCACCGCATTAGCGGCGGTGTATCTGGTGGCCAAGGCGCGGCCCCGTCTAATATGGACTCTCCCGCTGATGTTCGGTGCCCTGATGTTGGTTCCTCCGGTTCGCGATCGTGCCATCTCGATCGTCGCGCCGCACGGCGAGGTCGACTCCAACCAACACCGCGTGGTCACGTGGCGGACCGGCCTCGCCATGGTCCGGGCGCATCCCTGGTTTGGGCTGGGTCCGGAGCAGATTAAGAAACAATTCGATAGCTATGTTCCCGCCGACATCCCCCGCCCGTTGCCGGAAGGATGGTACGGCCATCTCCACAACAACTACCTGCAATATGCGGCCGATCGGGGAATTCCCACGGCCTTGTGCCTGTGCTGGTTCTTGTGGGCGATGGTGTCTCAATGGTGGCAGCGCGCCCAACAGTCAGTGGGCGACACTCGCGCGGTGCTGGAAGCGGCCGTGGCGGCGTGGTTGGGGGTGGTGGTGAGTGGGTTCTTCGAGTGGAATCTGTCCAATACCGAAGTGCTCCACTTGTTTCTGGTGATCTCGGCGGCAGCCAGTGTCACCAGGGGTAAATGTTATGGCCGTTAACCCTCGAACGCTCGAATGAGTTGCTCGACGCGCTTGAGCGTCTGGTCGGCGTCGTGTCCAAGGATGTAGTCCACCACCGCGACGCGAATCCGGATCGCCACCGCGACGCGCCCGCCGGCGTAGACGCCCGCGATCTGTTGGGCGAGATCGGACGCGCCTTCCATCGCTTTGCGCTTGTCCACCCCGACAATGGCCGCGAAATACCCGTCGTACCAGCGGCCGGAAAAGGTATCCGGTCCTAGAACGCTGGCCAGTTTGTTCGCTACATTCGTCACGAGAGTTTGCACATCCTCCTGGTCGAGCGAGGTGAAAATCTCCTTCCAATTCGTGATGCGGACCAGATAGAGCGAGAAGACCTCCTGGCCGTTCACCTTGGCGCGGATTCGCCGTTCGAACGGTGCCCGATTGACGAGTGTGCCCGTTTGGATCTCGCGAGGAGCGGAACTTTCGAGCCGCTTGTGCAGGGTCCTGATCTCGTCGCGTAACTGCGCCACGATGGCTTGGTTGTGGGCCTTGATTTGCTGCACGGTGCTCGCGATGCTTTGGCGCACGACGTCGAGGCCGGCCTGAACCTGCGAGAGGTTGGTCATCCGGCGGAGCAGGGCGAGGCGCTCCAGATCGGAATTGAGCAGCTTTTCCTGGTTCTCATCATGGCTGGCAAAGCGCGTGACATATTCCTGCATCGCGTCGGCAGTATTGGCCAGGTCCCTGCGGAGGGTGATCACTTTCTTCTCCGCGCTTTCGCGATACGTCCGCAGTTCCAACTGCAGCCGTGTTTCGAGGTCCGGGCTGGGCTTCGTGCCCATTTGCCGCAGCCGGGCCTTGTGTTCGTTGGCATCCGTCTCGTCGACCGAAATCGCCTCCTCCGCCAACACGTCCAGTAGCCGGTTGAGCGGAGTCGTCTCACGTACTCCAGCCGGCGGCTGATCCGCCGCTGGCCCTTGCTCAGACTCCCGATGTACCGAAGTGACCATTTTTCTCCTCCCTTGTCTTCTCGGCTCCCTGCCTGAGAGTGTGAGCCTGATAAACTGTCCGGGAACGCTATGATCACCCGTCGCCACCTCTTGCTCTCGTCGGCCGCGCTGGCCCAGACCCCCATTCCCTTAGAAGCCGCCCGCAAGCGAATTGACTATACCCGCGTCAGCGCCATCACCGATGAATGCGCCGCGACGGAAGCTGACACCGTCAAATTTGCTAGCGATCATGGCTTGAAATGGGTCGAACTCCGGAGCGTGCCCGGGGTAAAGGCCAGCTATCACCTCTGGGACGAAACCAATCTGAAGGCCACGGCCAAAATGTATGCGGACGCCGGGGTGCGGGTCTCTTTTCTCAACACACCGCTGTTGAAGTACACCTTGCCCGGCACGGTGTGGGACCGTAAGAACGAGACCCCCGAGGCTCGCCAGCAGCGGGAAGCTCGCGACCGTATGCTCTTTGACCGCCGTCTCGAGGACCTGCGCAAGTCCATCCGCGCCGCTCAGATTCTGGGCGTCGACAAAATCCGCGTCTTTAACTTCATGCGCGTCCTGGAGCCCGAAAAGATCTACCCGCGGATCGCCGAAGTGCTTAACGAAATGGCCAGGATCGCCGAAGCCGAGCACATCTATCTGCTGCTCGAAAACGAAAACTCCTGCAACAGCGTCAGCTGCGAAGAGGTGGCTGCCCAGCTCAAACTGGTGCCCTCCAAGTTCGTGGGCATCAACTGGGATGCGATGAACGGCCTCGGCTTGAAGGAACAACCGTTCCCGGATGGTTACCAGAAGCTGCCGAAAAAGCGGGTCCGCAATGTGCAGATCAAGGGTAAGACTCTGCTCGATTATCCAGAGAAGCTCGACTGGAAGCAGATTTTCGCCGCCCTCGAAAAAGACGGCTACCAGGGGCAGGTCGGGCTGGAGACGCACATCTTTGGGCCGCGGCAATTTGAACATTCGCACACCTGCCTCGTTACGTTGAAGCGCATGTTTGAGGCCACTTAGAACCGTGCCGCGCCCCTTCATCATCCTGGCTGGTTTGGCGGTGGTGGCGCTGCTGCTGGGCGGCGCGTTTTACATCCAGTGGGACGCCCACATGCTGCTAAACGGCAAAGTGATGAAAGTGCGCACCCTCAATGCGGTCGAGGATGCGACCATCGTGCTGCTGGATTGCCGCCTGGTGAACACCGCCGGCTCCACCTATTCCGTGGGCGAAACCAAGGTCGAGCTGGAAGACTCGAAGGGGCACAAGACGGAGGCCAGCCAAATCGCCGAAATGGATGCCGACCGCCTGTTCGAGGGCTATCCTGCGCTGGGCCAGCGGCTCAACCCCAACCTGAAGATCCGTGACAAGTTGCCCGCCCACGCGACACTCGATCGCCAAATTTCGGTTCATTTTCCGCTGCGGGCTACCGAAGTGGCCGCCCGTAAGCGTCTCATCGTCACCGTGCGGGAGATCGATGGGCTCGAAAGCCAATTCGTCGAAGTCCGCTGAGCGCACTTTTTGCCGTCCCTTATTTCCGGTGCCAGTTTCCGGCCCATTTGATCTGCGCCACCGCGTCTGATATTGTCGGTAGCACTTAACGGTCTTTTGGTGATTCAGCGGGGAATCGGGTAAGGGTGATGAAAGAGCTATCGGAATTGGAATATCAGCGTTTTTGGCGAAGAGTCCAGCAAATTGGCCTCAACGCTTACGAGGCGCGCTCATACTTGGTGCTGGTCGGGCACCCGCGCTTTAAGGCGCTGGAACTGGCGGCGCGCGCTCATGTGCCCCGGCAAAAGATTTACGAGGTGCTCGACTCGCTGGTGGAGAAGGGCTTCGCCGAAGTGATACAGGAAAAGACCAAGCTCTTTTCTGCCATCGAGCCGGAAATCGCCATCTCGCACTATTTGGCGCGCCGGACCCGGATGCTCGAACGCGATCTCCAGGAACAGTCCAAGCTGGCGCGGGGCTTGGTCGACGATCTTCACCTCGCCTACTCCGAGGGGCAGGAAGGCCGTGGCACTCTGGAACCGTTGCGGATCGTCTCCGACACTGGCCAGATCGCCGCCCACTACCGGCGCATGCTCGGCGATGTGGCGCGCGAGTACGTCGAATTCGTCGGTCCGCCCTATGCGGTCGATCCGCTGGAGGATCGCTTAGTGGGGCAGGCTCGCAGCCGCGGTGTTCACTGCCAAGTGCTGGTGGCGAGCGGAGTTGGCGATCATCTGGCTGAACGTCTCGATGGCTACCAGCGCCAGGGTGTGGAAGTGCGTGCTCTCTCCGTCTTGCCGATGAAATTGGCGATCTTCGACGGTCGCGCCGGCTTGGTCGCCTTGCTTGACCCGGTAGTGACAAGGCCCACCTGGACCGCTGTCGTGTTCGAGCACGCCGGCATGGCCGAAGCGATGATGAACCTCTTCCGCCAGTACTGGCACCAAGCCACCGATCCAACAGTAGGTCCAGTCCATAGCCCTGCGCCTCGGATAGAGGCGGCCGCCCGAGCCTTCACCGCCTCAACAGAACCCCGACCGTAAGGAAGGGGATGCTGCGGAGCCAGTGGCGCGGGCCTCCGGCCATAGCTATAGTCGGTGCTAAAGGGCCGAGAACACTCGAGCCGCGACCGTAGGGAGCGGGCCACGATCAACCCACAATTGTTATATTGCGCCTTAAGTTAGCGCCTATGTAAAGGGCCTCCGGTCCGTGTTCCCTAACTTGCTACAGATCCCGCCTAGGCGGTACCAGAAAACGAAAACGGCACCGCAAGAAGCGATGCCGTTTGGTCCATTGCGATCAGCTAATTAGGCGGCGGTCACCAGCATCTCTTCAAGATCCTCGGCACCGATTTCCTGGTTTCGATCCGCCTGCTCCTGGCACGAGATGCAATAAGGCGTCCACGGCACGGCGATCAGACGCCGCGGGGAGATGTCCTCTTCGCAGTGCATACACACGCCAAAAGCACCATCCTCGATCCGGCGCAAAGCGCCGCGAACCTGCGCCAAGAGCTTGGACTCACGGTCCAGATTCCGGATCGCGAGCTCACGCTCGGCTGCGTGTTGCACTTCGTCAAGAGCATCCGGGCTCTTTTCAATGACGATGCCGTCGCGGTTGCGCACGCCTTCGGACAACTCGGCCGCCTTGGCCTCGAGGATGTCCCGGAATTTATTAATTTCGCTCTTAGTCATATCAAACTCCTATCTGGCCTTTTCAGGGGCTTTTTTTGTTTTTGTTCTTTTTCTCTCGTCCACGGTATAGACGCAGGATTGGGGGAAAGGTTGCAAACATTTTAGTCTTCCCGACTAAGATTACGTGCGCGCAGCCTCATCTGAAAACGCCCCAGCAGTCAGAGAGAAATCCTCTTTTGGGCGTTCGGCCGATCCCGTTCTAAATTTTTCAAACATCTGCGGTTACCTCATCCGGTCAACCACCCAAATCATTCCCTACCGCTCACCCTCTGGCCCGGCCTTTTGTTCGCCTGACCTTCGATTAGTGTCCGCTAGTTCGCGAGGCACCGAGTATCGTAGCACAATCCTCTAGCAATTTCGTGGCCAATATTGTGGGGGGCGCATATACTCTTACGCGTGGACTCGTCCCGTGGATGTAGTTTCTTCGCCTATGCCCACCTAACTCAGTGATTATCGGCAGCCTTTGCTTCTTCAATAGCCTTCCGTCACCATTAGAACGGCGAAAGTCTACAAAAGTTTCAGCTTGCCGCCAATTTTATCGAATATTCACGCCAGTGTGCCATTATCGGCCACTGGTGGGGCAATACAACCACCAGAACAGGCACCAGACCACCCCTCACCTCACCTGGATCCTCCGCAAAATTAGCGCATGTTCACGCCCGCGCAACGTCACCGCGCCCGAAAAATGCAGATGGACGTCCATTGATGGCACCCCCACCAGTGTCGCGGGCAGCGGAATCACCACCGAAAACGGCGCATTCGCCTCCGTCAGACTCACCGGGCCCAATTTTTCGTCATTCGCGGTCACCGTAATCTGCTGTCCACCGCCGGCCACCACCGGTTCCGGTAGAAATCCGGTGAGCCACAGTGATTGGCCCGCCACTTTCGGTCCACCGATCCTGAATTCGGCTTGCCGCTCGCACCAACGGGCCCGATCGGAGACCGGGTGCCAGCCAGCGCCCAGCAACTCCTGGTAGACGGGTTTGGCGACGTCTATGAAGCGCGGCAAGCCGTGGGCGAGCACGGGGTCCATCTGTTGCTGATAGGCGCGGGTGACATTCCGTAACGGTCCTGGCCCAAAACGATACACCTGGAGCGCTTCGCGGTCCAGCAGGAAACGGGTATCCTCAGCAGGGAAGATCTGGGGTGAGAAGTCGTCGCCCGCCTCCGATTGCTTCAGCCGCCGCTCCGAACCGGGCGTCAGAAAGACGTCGAAGACCAGGTAGAGCCGGAAGGGATCATCCACGAAGCCGTCCCAAAACAGCGAGTTGTTCACCTCGTCGACCAGAATGATATCGTCCGGGTGCAGCCTTCTGGCTTCCACAACGCCCTTCACCAGGCGCTCGGTGGCCTGCGAGTGCGACTGGTACCAGGCAATCGTAGTACCCCGTACTTCCCAACTGACGTAGGCCATCAGCCCCACCAGGATGGTCGCGACGGCACCTACCGCCCGATGCCAGCGCCAGCCTTCCACCACGGCTACCGCCAGAATCATCGCCATTCCCACCGAGGCCGACGCCAAGTAGTAGTCCGAAAAGTGATTGCGTAACGGGAGAACGGGCAATAACAGGCCGGCGAACCAGGCTGCACCAAACAAAGCCAACCGCCCGTTTGGTAACCGCTTCCCATAATTACGGCCGGCCCAGGCTAGCGTCCCCAGCCCGAGTAACGAAAGCGCGGGGCTCCCCAGGCGTTCCCAGCGGAGGTGGCCGCCCACCAAGCCGACGTAGCGCCAAAATCCGAGTCCCCACTTCCAGTAGCGCGAGAGGCGGCGGGGCAGGTCAGCGTCGAAGAAGAGCTGATACGTGGGGTCTTGCTTGTTTTTGGGGATGACGAAGAGATGCAAGGCCACAAAGATGAGCGACGGGACGAAGAATAGCCACACTTCCCGCAGGCGATCCCGTTCGTAGAGCCAGACGTAAACCAGCAGCAGGGCGGGGAAGACGATGTTGACTTCCAGCGCGCCGAAGCCCAAAAGAAAGAGCGTCCAGCAAAGCCACGTCCGCCGCTCAATGAAGCTCACCAGTGCCCCCAGCAGGAAAAAGACCGCCAGTAGCTGATTCCAGGTGGAGAGCCACGTCATGCTCACCACCACGCCCGGATTCAGCAGCCACAGTGACGGCACTAGCGCGGCGGTGAACAAAGAGCCGCTCAACCGCCAACTCAACCGGCCCAAAAGCGCGACATTGGCCAATTGCACCAGGAAAATGAAGGCCCGCATCGGCGTGGGATCGTTGCCAAAAATGGTAGAGAACGCCAGAAAAAAGGCTCGTTCGCTCAAAAACCTCACCGTCCCCTGGGCCATCGGTTGAAAAAGCGCTCGGAGCAGAGTGGACGCGTCCCGAATCGGCAGGCGCAGTCCGAGCCAGGCGAAGTCGTCGGCCCGAAACCAAACGTCCCATACGGGCCAGTACGCAATGAAGAGCAAAAGGGCCGGCAACAGGAAGGTGGCGCACGGCTTCACCATCGGCCTAGCCCAAAACGCACGCAAAGAAGAAAAAGAACTCATGAAGAACGGGTGAAGTCAGGCCCGGCGGTTAGTATCATAGAAGATCGTAGCAAGCTAATTGACACTATGGCGATCCCCGGCCACATTTCGGTCTCTTCTGACTACACCGTCGCCGACCAGCAGCGCATGACCAAGGCCAAGCGCTATTTCGACTGGCAATCGGACCTCTCCAAGGCGCAACTCGGCCGCCGCATCCTCGAAGTCGGCTGTGGACTCGGCAATTTCACCGAACGCCTGCTCGACCGCGAACTGGTCGTCGGCATCGACATCGACCCGCACTGCATTCAGCACCATCGAACCCGTTTCGCCGGTCAACCGCAGATTCGCTCCCGCGTCCTCGACGCGCTCGACCCCGCCTTTTTGGAGCTGCGCCACGAACGCATCGACTCCATTGTCTGCCTGAACGTCCTCGAACACATTGAGCAAGACCAAACCGTCCTCGAACGCATGCAACAAGTGCTGCCCTCCGGCGGCCGCGTCGTCCTGATGATTCCCGCCTTCATGGCACTTTACGGCCCCATTGACCACCATCTCGGCCACTATCGCCGCTACACCCGCGCCAGCCTGATCGAGACTGCGGCCCGCGCCGGATTACGGCCTCGCGACATCCGCTACATGAACACGGCCGGTTTCTTCGGCTGGTGGCTAAACTCGAAGATGGGGCGCCAGCAGCAGAGCGAAGCCCAGATCGCCACGTTCGACAACTACGTGGTGCCGGTGATGGCCCGCGTGGAAGGCTGGGTGCGGCCGCCCTTTGGCCAGTCACTCTTTGCGGTGCTGGAAAAGCCCTAAATCATGCGCGTCTCCATCATCATTCCGGTCTATAACGAGGTGAATATCCTCGCCGAAGTGTTGGCGCGGGTGATGGCTGCGCCGTTGCCGCCCGGTTGCGAGAAAGAGATCATCGTGGTGGACGACGGCTCCACCGACGGCACCTCGCAGATTCTGGCCCAATATCGTGACCTCGTGCTCGTCCATCATTCGATGGTGAATTTCGGCAAAGGTGCCGCCACGCGCATCGGCATTGCCAAAGCCACCGGCGAAATCATCCTCGTGCAGGACGGCGACTTGGAGTACGACCCCCGTGACTATGTGAAGGTCCTCACGCCCATTGTGGATGGCCACGCCACGGTCGTCTACGGGTCGCGCTTCCTCGGGTCGTTCGAAGGCATGAAGCTGGCAAACTGGATTGCCAATCGCCTGCTCACCTTCACCGCCAACGTCCTCTACGGGGCCCGCATCACTGACGAAGCCACGGCCTACAAAGCCTTCCGGACTTCTGCCATCCGGGGCGTCCGCCTGCGCTCCATGCGCTTCGAGTTCTGCCCGGAGGTGACGGCCAAAATGCTGCGCGCCGGCCACCGGATTCATGAAGTGCCCATCAGTTACAATCCGCGCGGCATCCTCGAAGGCAAAAAGATTCGTTGGCAGGACGGCTTTGAAGCCCTATGGACTCTGATCCGTTACCGGTTCGGCCCGCTCGAAACTGTCGCCGCAGCTGAATCGCTACCCCTCTCGGCCCGCGGACAAGGCGCGGGTGCCAACCGCTGATGCGCTTCGCCTACGAACTGCCCCTCTGGTGGGTGCGCACCTTTCCGCAACTCGCCCATACCGCCTTCGATCCGCTCCTGCTGATCCGCTGGATCGCCCAATCGCTCTTCATCAGCCTGCTGATTTTTCTGGCCGACTATCTCCTCGGCGCCGGACTCTTACTCACCCTCACTCGCCGTTTCCCCCTCCGCATGCCCGCGCCGCTGCGCCTCGCCCTCAGTCTGGCGCTGGGCAATGGACTCGGTGGCCTGCTCGTTTTTCTGCTGGGCTGTGTGCGGCTGTTGACGCCTCCCATGGCGACCGGCGTGTTGGTGGCCAGCGGCCTCGCCGGAGCGTTCCTCTTACGGCGCGACTTCGCCTGGGCGCTCCGGCCCTTCGCCGCGCTCAAACCCTCCGGCCTCAGCGTCGCCCTGCTGATCCTGTTTCTGCCCGCCCTCGCCCTGCAGCAATTAGACCTGCTGATGCCCGTCATCGAAGGCGACTCCACGCTCTATCACATGGCCTCCGCCCGCTGGTACGCCGAGCACCACGGCTTGGCCTACCATCCTGGCATTCGCTTCAATGCCCAGCCGCAACAAACCGTGCTCATCTATCTGCGCCAGTGGCTGATCACCGGCGAGGAAACCAACATCAAGCTGGTGAACTGGGAGTATCTGGCGATTCTGTTCGGCACTCTGCTGGGTGGCGCTCGTTTGCTGGGCGCGCGCCGCCTCGCCCCCGCCGCCATCGTCTTTGTCCTCGCCTCGCCCGTCTTCTGCTGGACCGCCAAGATGGAGATGGCCGACCTGGGCCTCACCACCTACCTCACCCTCGGCATCGTCTTGCTGCTGCGCGCTTTCCAACAACGGCACTGGATCTGGTGCGCCCTCGCCGGACTCATGCTCGGCTTTGCCGCCGCCAGCAAACTGCAAGGCATGGTCACCGTGGCCGGCTTCGCGCTGGCCTGGTTAGCCGTTGCCTGGTTTAGCCGGCCGCGCTCATTGTCGATCGCCGCCACCGCACTCGCCGCCGCACTTGCCACCGGGATCGCCGTGCCCGGCGTCGGCTGGTGGATTCGATCCATGCTCTTCACCGGCAGTCCGGCGTATCCGTTCTTCTCGGGCAGCCCCGAATCGAAAGCTCTCTTCGCCGCCAGTGTCCGCTACGGATTCGGCCACGATTGGCTGGCCTTGATCAAGTTACCCTGGCGCATGGTCACCGACTCCTCCTACCTCTTCGCGGACCCCTATATCTTCGGCGTGCCCTTACTGCTCTTGATTTTGACGGCAACGGCGGCCATCGTTCGTCATCGCGCCCCTATCTCCCCCGCCGTCATCTTCCTCACCGGCGGCTTACTGGCTTACTTCAGCTTCTGGTTCCTCACCGGCCAAGTGATGCGCTATCTGTCGAGTGTCCTGCCCGTGATGTCGCTGCTGTTCGTCGCGGCTCTCGTCGCGCTCCACTGCCGGCGCGTGCGCTGGTGGGCCATTCTGCCGCTCGCCCTGGTGGCTTTGCTCGCCGCAGCGACGCCCAGCCGCACCCTCTTGTTTGGCGTCCTGCCACCCGTCACCGCTCAGCAGCAAACCATTGTGCAAGTGACGGCCCTGCCTTTCTTCCGCGCCGTGCGCGCGCTCAACGCCATCGCGCACCCTCGTGAACGCGTTTACTTGTGGTTCTGCGAGGACACCCGCTTTCACGTACGCGCCATGAGCTACGGCGATTGGTTTGGCGACTATAGCTTCGGCTGGTTGGGCCGCAACGCCGGCACCACCCAACAAATGCTCGACCGTCTCCGCAACGCCGGCTTCCGCTACATCCTCGTCGATCGCGAACGCACCAAAGTCGGGGGCACCATCTATCGGAATGACTTCCTCCGCACCGCCTTTGTGCAAGACGAAGGGCCGTCAGGCGACGCGCAGTTGATTATTCGTGAAGGACGTTATCGAGTATTCAAGTTAGACTAAACTTCAATGAAACTATTTGCCATGGCCGTTCCGCTTTGCTTGTTCTTCACTTCCTGCGTTAGCAAAGAGGAGCGCACCGTACAGAAGCGTCCGGCCCTCCGCATTGACCGCATCATGCCCGACAAAGTCATGGCCGGTGCCGACTTTAACTTGCAGGCCAACAGCCAGTCCGCCATGAGTGTGGTGGGCGCGAATTTGGGCCCCGGCAGCCGCATCAAGTTGAACGGCGAGCCGCTCGAAACCACGGTGGGTACCGATGGCAAGAGTCTGGCTGCGCTGCTGCCTCGCCGCTTCTATGCCAAGGAAGGCACCTTCGCCATCGCCGTGGATCAGCCCGATGGCCGCACCTCCAACACCCTGCCCTTTATCGTTTTGCCGAACACCGGACCCGCGCCCTCCATCACCCAGCTCTTTCCTGACTCCACCCCGGCCGGCAAAGGCTTCAACGTCCAAGCCGATGGCAGCAGCGCCATGGGCATGACGGGTGCCAATTTTCTCCCCACCGCCAAAATCCTGTTGAACGGCGAAGCGCAGCTGACTAATTTTGGCGATACCGACAAGCTTGGCTGCACCATTCCGCCCAAGTTCTTCGCCGCCAAAGGCGTGGTGAAAATAACGGTCAAAAATCCGGACGGCAAGGTGTCCGAAGCCATGGATTTTATGGTCAAATAGCTTCAGCCCACTTCGCGATTCGCTTGCCGCAGCATGGTGCGCATGTTCGCAATGGCATAGGCGACTCCGGCGCGGCGGAACTTGTCGTCGCCCGCAAAAAGCGGTATGTGGTCGGGCTGCGCGGTGCCGCTAAACTTCACCTGGCGCAAGGCCTTCATCACGGCGGACATGTCCTGGTAGCCATCGTCAGGGAAGGTCTCGATGAACTCGGGCAGGGGCCGCGAGACATTGCGGAAATGGACGTCGAAGATCTTGCCGCGTCCGCCAAAGTCGCGGATCATCTCAAAGACATTCTTGCCCATCTTGCCGCCGCCTTCTGACCAGGTGCCGATGCAAAACGTCAGTCCCCAATGCGGTGAGCGGCCGGCGATCTGCTCGGCGCGGCGGTAGCCGTCGTAGTGGACGAAGAGCTTGGCCACGCCGTTCATCATCGCCAAAGGCGGGTCGTCTGGATGCAAGGCGAGTTTCACGTTGGCTTTTTCAGCGGCGGGTAGCACGGCCTGAATAAAGTAGGTGTAAGTGCTCCAGATGTCTTCCGCCGAGTAAATGCGATCGAAAGCTTGTTTCTCGATTTTCTGGCGAAAGTCATCCAGCTTGAACTGGCGCGCCCGGTAGCCGCGGGCGGTGAGCACTTCGGCGGTGGTGTAAGTATTGGCCGGATGCCAGTCAATGTTCGCGACGGGGATTTGGAGCTTGCCGCAATCGGCGATGAAGCGATTGAACTCGTCGATATCCTGGTCGCGCCCGGGCTGCCCCAGCTGGACCCGCGTGCGGCGGTAAGCGTAGTGGACGGCCGAATAGATCCGCATGTCGAACCGTTTCAGGCGCTCCTGCGTCGCTTTCATGTACTCGAAGGAGGCCGCCTCGCCAAACTCAATGCGCGCCCATTTGATGCCCAGCTGCTGCAGGAAGAGTAGATCGTCGCCGGTCATGCTGCGGATGGGCATGCGATGGGAAAGCTTGGTATTGCGCGGATCGTACTCATCGATATCACCGGATGCGGCGATACCCGGCGCGGCCAGCAGCCCAAGAAAATTTCTGCGCAGAAGCATGCTGAAGATTGTATTACCGGACGGGGCCGGCTCAGCATTCGGCGCGAATCGAATACACTGGAACTGTAGCCTCCTCGTGCTCCCGCGCAGCTCCGAGCGCTTCTAACCAGCATGTCCACTTCTGCCGAATCTCTTCACCTTGCCTTTGATTTCCAGTTTTCCGATCTCTATTGCCGCGACTCGCTCGCTCGTCTGGACGGGATCTTCCTCCAACATCTGAAAGCCGCCGACCTGGCGCTTTCGAACACTCTGATGGCCGGGCGCGCCCATCCCGAAGGCGTCGAACGCAAGGCGTATGCCGAGTTGCTCATCGCCCTCGCGCCCCACGTCGAGGACTTCATCGGCGAGCTCTTCGGCATTGCCCCTCAGGTGGCCGAACTGCAAGCGCGCCATCATGCCCTCGCGCCGCTCAACGCCTTCAAACGCAAGTTCATTGCCAAGCGCGCCATCAGCGGCGTCACCAAGGAACAAGCGATGGCCATCAACGGCCACGCCCTCGCCGATGAACTGGAAGCCCTCTTCAACGATTGCTTCACCGAAGCCTGCTTCGTTCATTATGTCTCCCGGTGGCTCGAATCCGAAGCCGGCCACAAAGCGCAAATCGAAACCGCCGCCCGTTACGCCGCCTGGGCCTGCCTCACCCCCGCCGGCCGCGAGAAGCATCGCGGCGACGTGCTCTTCAAAGTGCCGCACAAGCTCGACATGGAGCATTTGGTGCCCGTGGAAACGGTGATGGTGGATGGCGTCGCGCGCCTCGCCCTGCCCAAGCACGAATGGCGTCATCGCGAAGGCTTCCATCTCACTGACGCCGGCACCAACCTCGCCGGCGCGCTTGACCAAGCCAATTACTGCATCAAGTGCCACAACCAGGGTAAGGATAGTTGCTCCACTGGTCTCAAGGAGAAGGACGGCACCTTCAAGCTATCGGTCTTTGGCACCGTGCTCGCCGGCTGTCCGCTCGATGAAAAAATATCCGAGATGAATGTCGTCAAGCAAAACGGCCACTCCATCGGGGCCTTGGCCATTGTCACCGTCGATAACCCCACCTGCGCCGGCACCGGCCATCGCATCTGCAATGACTGCATGAAGTCCTGCATCTTCCAGAAGCAGGAGCCCGTCGACATTCCCCAAGTGGAAACGCGCACCCTCAAAGATGTTTTGGACTTGCCCTGGGGCTTCGAGATCTATAGCCTCCTCACCCGCTGGAATCCGCTGCATTTGTCGCGTCCGGTGCCGCGCCCCGATTCCGGTTACAAAGTGCTCGTCGTGGGCCTCGGCCCTTCCGGCTTCACCCTCGCCCACCATCTAATGAACGACGGCCACACCGTCGTCGCCGTCGATGGCCTCAAGATTGAGCCTTTGCCGGCGGAAATCTGCGGCGTCACTCCCGAAGGCGGCCGTCACACTTTCCGCGCCATCCGCGACGTGAATGAACTCTACGATTCATTGAACGATCGCGTGAATGCCGGCTTCGGCGGCGTCGCTGAATATGGCATTACCGTGCGTTGGAATAAGAACTTTCTCAAGGTGATCCGCCTGCTGCTTGAGCGCCGCCAGCAGTTCAGCATGTTTGGCGGCGTCCGCTTCGGCGGCACCCTCACCGTGGAAAGTTCCTTTGCTCTGGGCTTCGATCATATTGCGCTGTGCGCGGGCGCGGGACGGCCCACCGTGGTCCCCATGAAAAATGGCCTCGTCAACGGCGTGCGCCAGGCTTCTGACTTTCTCATGGCCCTGCAACTGACGGGGGCCGGGAAGGAAAGCTCCGTCGCGAACTTACAAGTCCGTCTGCCCGTTGTCGTCATCGGTGGCGGACTTACGGCCATCGACACCGCGACTGAGTCTCTCGCTTACTATGTCGTTCAAGTAGAAAAGTTTCTCCATCGTCACGAGGCGTTACAACTGGATGGCGTGGAAGCGCCTAACTGGAGCCCTTCCGAGCAAGTAATTGCCCAGGAGTTTCTGGCCCATGGCCGCGCCATTCGTGCCGAGCGCGCGCGCGCGGCCGCTGAAGGCCGCAAGCCGGAGTTTATTGCCTTACTCCAATCGTGGGGTGGAGTGAGTATCGCTTACCGGAAGCGCATGATTGACGCTCCCAGTTACACACTGAACCATGAGGAAGTCGCCAAGGCTTTGGAAGAAGGAATCTTCTTTACCGAGTGTGTTACTCCTCACGAAGTGGAAGTCGACGAGTCCGGCGCCGCAGCTGCGTTGCACGTGATGCGCCACGACTACAATCCCGAAACGCGCCGGTTAGCTGTGGAAGGCAAGCCCGTGCGCATGGCCGCGCACACCATCCTGGTCGCCGCCGGCACGCAGCCCAACACGGTGCTGGCGCGCGAAGACTCGAACAATGTCTTTCTCGATGGCCGCTGGTTCCAGAGCGTCAATGAAGAGGGCCACGCCGTGAAGCCCGAGCGCATCGCCAAGCCGAGCGCGTCGCATGTACTCATGTCGATCCGCCCCGATGGCCGCGGCCTTAGTTTCTTCGGCGACTTACACCCCTCTTATAACGGCAACGTCGTCAAGGCCATGGCGAGCGCGAAGCAAGGCTATCCCGTCGTATCTCGCTTACTCGCCAATCGTGCGCCGGTTGAGCCCGCGCCGCCCGTGTTAGTGCAACAAATGAACCGCGACTTACGCGCCTTTGTGCATGCGGTTTACCGGCTCACTCCGACCATTGTCGAGGTGGTGGTGAAAGCGCCACTCGCCGCTCGCTCCTTCGAGCCCGGCCAGTTCTACCGCCTGCAAAACTTTGAGTCGATCGCCGCGCAAGTAAAAGGCACCACCTTGGCCATGGAAGGCCTCGCGCTCACCGGCGCATCGGTCGATCGTGAGCAAGGCCTACTCTCCACCATCGTGCTCGAAATGGGCGGCTCCTCCGATCTGTGCGCCATCTTAAAGCCCGGCGAACCCGTCATCCTGATGGGGCCCACCGGCATGCCCACTGAGACCGCGCCCGGTGAGATCGCCTTGTTAGTCGGTGGCGGACTCGGGAACGCCGTCCTCTTCTCCATCGGCCAGCAGTTACGCGCCTCCGGCTCCCAAACCATTTACTTTGCCGGTTACAAAAAGATCATTGACCGCTATAAGGTGGAGGAGATCGAAAAGGCCGCCGATGTCATCGTCTGGTGCTGCGACGAAGCGCCCGGCATGACGCCCACCCGTACCCAGGACAAAGCTTTCGTCGGCAACATCGTCGAAGCGATGGCCGCCTTCGGACGCGGTGATTTGGGGCCCAGCCCCTTGTCGCTAGCCAATGTGGATCGCGTCATCGCCATCGGCTCGGACGGCATGATGGCCGCTGTCGCTCGCGCCCGCCATACGGTCTTGAAGCCGTTCCTCAAGCCCCACCACCACGCCGTCGGCAGCATCAACTCCCCCATGCAATGCATGATGAAAGAGATCTGCGGCCAATGCCTGCAAACCCACCGCGACCCCGCCACCGGTGCCGAAACCGTGGTCTTCTCCTGCTTCAACCAGGACCAGAACCTAGACCACGTCGATTGGAGCAACCTCCGCACCCGTCTCTCGCAAAACACGGTCCAGGAAAAGCTCACCAAACGCTGGATGCAACACTGCCTAAGAGAGCTCGCCGCGCCGCGTGGCGCGGGCCTCCCGGCCACATAGGCGCTAACTTAAGCCCCCGAACACATATTTTTGGCGGACGTTATGGTGGCCCGCTCCCTACCGTCGCGGCTAAAGGGCCAAGAACACTCGAGCCGCGACCGAAGGGAGCGGGCCACGATCAACCCACAATTGTTATATTGCGCCTTAAGTTAGCGCCCTCCCGGCCCGGGTTCTTGAGGCTAGCCCTACATCAGCCGGTAGCCAAATAACAGCAACATCGCCCCGACAACTGACATCAGAAAGCCCGCCGCGTCTCCCTGCTTGTACCAACCCATCAGTTGGCCCAGCCAGCCGCCCAGCCACCCCCCGGCCATGCCGATCAATGCCGTCACGATGATCCCGCCCGGATCCCGCCCCGGCAAGAGAAACTTGGCGACAATACCGATCACAAGCCCCACCAGGATTTGCCCTATCACGTGCATCATAATTTTGCATGCTCCTTCAACCGCCGGGCCTCAGCAGCGCTCCGGCAATATTGAAATCGTATCAGCTTTTGATCGGTTGCGCTGGAAGCCGGATCACGCCGCTAAGTACGGGGTCGGTTCGGTACGGGCTCTGTCCCCGCTTCGACTAAAAAACTCGACCAGGACCCAAATTTCAAGGGTCTGACCCCAAACACGCTGTGCCGATCCGGCCCGACATCCACGAGCCGTTCACGACAAATCAAAATATCCCTAACCCATCCCAAACAAACCACTTTTCACGCCCCCCGCCCCCCAAATACCCCAAATTCTTTGGGCCCGCATGCGATCCTAAATACGGAGGAACAAAACCAAATCGCGGCCAACGGTGCCAACAATCCCCGCGCGGGCGCTCTCGCCGCTCGATACTGCCTCACGCTAAGCGCCCTCGAACGCAATCACCTCCTCGTAACCCCATCGGAAGAAAGCGATAACCCCGAATTTGGCTCTGTTTCGGAAAACGCCCCCACGTCACAACCAGGAGAATCTCAAGCCAAGGCCTTTCCCTACACCCGCCTCCCCAACTCGTGCCAAAATAAGGACTTCGCATGCGCATCCCTTTCACCAAAGCCCACGGTGCCAAAAACGACTTCCTCCTCACCTGGGAATCGAAAGCTCCGCCCGAGCACCTCGCCGCTATCGCCGAAGCCATTTGCAATCGTCACAGCGGCGTCGGCGCCGACGGCTGGCTGCTCGTTCGACCCGCTGAGAACGGTTCTCACGGCGGCATCCGCCTCTTCAATCCCGATGGCGGCGAAGTGGAAATCTCCGGCAACGGCACCCGT
This sequence comes from Bryobacteraceae bacterium, assembly GCA_031367405.1. Lineage (GTDB taxonomy): Bacteria > Acidobacteriota > Terriglobia > Bryobacterales > Bryobacteraceae > JALHNI01. The sequence continues at coordinate 10,059 of JANLPT010000128.1, read as the reverse complement.
TGCGCCGCCGCCTATCTCGTCGAGCACGGCCACGCCACAACCTCCGTCGACATCGCGACCGGAGCCGGTCTCAAGCACTTACAACTGCTTTCCCGCGATGGCCCCAAGTACCTCTTTGAAATGGACATGGGCCTACCCGTCGTCGCTCCGGGCGACCTCCAATTCTCCTTGCCCCTCGGCGAAGGCTACACCCCCGTCACCATTCTCGACGTGGGCAATCCGCAGTGCGCCGTCTTCGTCGATCACTTCGATTTCGATTGGCGTACGATGGGACGGGCGATCGAGTGGCATCCTCACTTTCCTAAACGCACCAACGTCTCGTTCATTAAGGTGATCGACCGGCGTACGCTGGATGTGCGCTTCTTTGAGCGCGGCGCGGGCGAGACGTTCTCGTCCGGCACCGGTTCCACGGGGGCCTTTGCCGCGGCGAAACTGCGGGGCTTGGTGGACGATGAAGTTTCCGTGCAAACGCCGGCCGGTGCCCTTAAGTTAAACTGGAAAGAGTCGATCTTCCTCGTAGGCCCGGCTGAACTGATCGCCGACGGCGATTTCCTGTTTCACCTTTAGGCCCGCAATACCCCCCATGCTCGAACAACTGAAGAAAAAATTTCAAGACCGTACTGTCAAAGCCGGTGTCGTCGGACTCGGCTACGTCGGCCTGCCGCTGGCCGTTGAATTCGCCAAAGAAGGTATCCATGTCACCGGCATCGATCTCGACGCCCGCAAGACTGAGGCGATCACGGCGGGGCGTTCCTACATCCAGGACGTGGCGACGGCATCGCTGGCCCCGCTGGTAGCTTCCGGCCATCTGCGCGCCACCACTGACTTCGCCATCATCCGCGAACTGGACACCATCAACATCTGCGTGCCCACTCCTTTGCGCAAAACCAAGGATCCGGACATGAGCTTCATCGATGCCTCGTCGCGGGAAATCGCCAAGTACCTGCATCCCGGCATGCTCGTCATTCTGGAATCGACCACCTATCCGGGCACCACCGACGAGATGTTGCTTCCGATTCTCGAAGAAGCCTCCGGCCTCAAGGTCGGCGTGGACTTTTTCGTGTGTTTCTCGCCCGAGCGCGTCGACCCGGGCAACCCTAACTTCCACACCAAAAACATCCCCAAGGTGGTGGGCGGCATCACGCCCGCCTGCACCGAAGCCGGTGCCGCTTTCTACCGGATGGCGCTCGATACCGTAGTGCCCGTGGGCTCCACGCGCGTGGCGGAGATGGTGAAGCTGCTCGAAAATACCTTTCGCATGATCAACATCGGCTTGGTGAATGAGCTGGCGGTGATGTGCGACCGCATGGGGATCAATGTTTGGGAGGTGATTGACGCCGCCAAAACCAAGCCTTTCGGTTACATGGCTTTTTACCCCGGCCCGGGCCTCGGCGGCCATTGCATTCCGGTCGACCCCTACTATCTCTCCTGGAAAAGTAAACAGGCGGGCATCGAAGCGCGCTTTATTGAGTTGGCCGGCTACATCAATGGGCAAATGCCGCACTTCGTGGTCGACAAAATCCAGAACGCCTTGAACGACCATTCGAAGAGCTTGAAGGGTTCGCACGTCCACATTCTGGGCGTGGCTTACAAACGCGACATCGACGATGTCCGCGAGTCGCCCGCACTCGACATCATCCATCTGCTGCAAGCCCGCGGTACCCGCGTCACTTACTCTGACCCTTACGTCAAAAAGTGCCGCATCGAAAGCACCGGCGAGTTAGTCGCGCAGGATTCGCTCGCCATGGCGGCCACGGCCGATTGCGTGGTCTGCGTCACCGACCACGTCGCGTTCGACTACGCCGCAGTCCTGGAAAAATCGATCCTCATTGTGGACACCCGCAACGCCTTCAAGAACTTCCCGTCGGACAAAATCGTCACGCTTTGACGAACCGATGGCTTGCTTGTGATCTAACAAAGGCGTATAGTCAGGCATTGTTCGAAAGGAATCACTATGTTTAAATCGCTCGTTCTACTTTGCTGCACTCTCGTCACCGCTGCCGCTGCGGATTTTACGGGAACCTGGAAGCTTAACCTGGCTAAATCGAAATACGAGGGGATGCCCGCCCCTAAGGAACAAACCGTTACTTACACGCCCAAGGGGACTGGTTACGAATATATGGCGATGGGAACCACCGCCACAGGCCAGCCGATTCATTCCATGTTCTCCTACACGAAGGACGGCGGGGAAGTGAAAGCGACGGGATTTCCCTTCTGGGACGCCATGGTGATCAAAGACGGCATGGCGGCCAACACAGCCGTCCAGTACAAGCGCGATGGCAAGGTGGTGGGAACGTCGACGCGAATGCTGGCCGCTAACGGCAAGAGTCTCACGATCACGGGCAAGATGACGATGCCGGACGGAAAGAAGGCCACCTTCATGGCTTTCTACGACAAGCAGTAATCGGCTCAGCGTTGGGCTCATACTCTGACCGCTTGGTTTGTAACTTGTGCATTCCCTCCCTTACGGTCAGGGTTCGTTAGGTCTGACGAACCCTGATGGTCTGGGAGTTACTGCTTCTTAGTGCCTTTGCCGCCCATGCGGCCTTCGCTGGACGGAGGCACCACGGCCTTCAGCCGGAGGTGGACTGCCATTTGCGCGTACTCATGTTCCAGGTGGATGGTATTGCCGTAGAGGGTTCCCAAACGGGAACGTTGGCCGCCGCGGCCTTCGATCATTTCGGTCGCCTTGGCATCGGTGAGCGAGCCATAGGCGGTATCGCACTCGGCTAGCCCGGCCTTCAAAGCCTCCACCAATTCGGCCTTGGTGGTCTTGGCGGCGGCACCTAACTGCTTGCGTTCGCCGTTATAGGCGGAGCAGGTGCCCATGGCCGAATCGGCCGTGTGCGCCACCAGCACCTTGAAGCTCTGGCTTTCGGCGGCGGGTTTAAAATCGTAGTTCGCCTCTTCCATCTTTTCGGCGGCGCCGATCAGGTTGCCTTTGGTGCGGCTCCAGGCTTGGCGGGCCTCGTTGCTGAGTGCGTCTTGCGCGATGAGCGCCGAAACGCTCAAGGCAGTCAGGATGACAATTTTGTTCATGTGTGGGGTACCCTTTCGATTGCTAAGTCTACTGTAGGATCACCTATTGCGGCAACTCAGGCTGACTCTGCCCGCGACCCTTTCAAACGCAATCGCGACTGCGCAAAATACTGGAACCGCTTGCCGTAGGTGGCAATCGTCTTTTCCCAACCGTCCTGCACCGAAGGCGAAGTGGACCACTGGAGGAACAAATGCTTCCACCCTTCGTTGTCCGGATGATCGAAAGTCTCGTGCAGGCGGAGGTCGATGTAAACGTCTTCCATCAGTTGCAGGAGTTCACTGCTGAGATAGAATGCGCGGCGTTGCGCGTCCGCATTCGTCGGGGTGAGGGCAACGCTTTTGGCCAAGTCAGGAAACAGCTCGGCGTCGAGAAAGGCGAGTTCAGGATCGCCGGCGAGGCGTGACCAGAGCGCGGAGAGCCGGGCGGTATGGCTGGTGAACGCGCTGGTATTGGCGAGGGCGGGCGTCCAGAGACTGTGCAGACGCGCCGCCACGGCGGGCGCACTGAGATTCTCGTCAGCGCCAATGTCACGCAGGGCAGACTCGGCGACGTGGAACCCTAGCTGGCGGTAGCTTTCAAACTGGTCCTCGGCGAAGAACTGATCGCCGGTGCTCTCATGCGGAAACGCGGCGTGCGTGCTCTTGTATTGCAATACCGGCGTTGGCTCATCGCCGGTTAAGGACGACTCCAGATAAATCAAGGTGCCGTGCTTGCCGGAAGCATAGCGGATGGTCCCTACGGCGCAGTGGCTTCGGCTATAAGGTCTGGGGCTATAAGCACTGCGGTTGAGATCGGGTTTGACGGCTGAGACATCGATGTCGATGGTGGCGCAGAAATCGGTCTCGCACATGCGGATGAGGGAGCCCAGGCTTTCAAAGTGGAGGGCGGCATCGCATTCGCCATTGCCGCAGACGATGACGGCACATTCGCGGCGCACCAGTTCGTAGACGGCCAGATTTTCGAAGTGGCCGCCGTCGGAAACCATGAGAAAGTCAGAGTCCTCACCGGCCGATCCGAAAAGCTCTTTCACGAGGTAGCGCAGGCTGAAGTTGGGGGCCGCCGAGGTGGGTGATGCTCCCTTTGGTTTAGGGAACCACCAGCCGAGGCGCACGTTAAAAACCGTCAGGAGGAAAGCGACGACGGGCGAGGTATGAAAGCCCATGTTGGGGCTGGCCGCCGCGCCCGAGACGGAGATCGCTTGGCCCAGAGTGGGGTTGCCGCCGCCGGCGTAAGGCTCGTCATTATCAATGGTGGGGTAGTAGAGCATCTTGGCCCGATGGCTGCCGCAATGCAGCGGCGTCAGGATGAAGTTGGCGCTGCGGCGGGTGTGCAATTCGAGGTCGCTGGAACTGCCCAGGTTGACGGCGCAGTTGACGATGGGCAATGGACCTTGATAGCCATTCCGCCGCCGGAATGCGGCGAGTGGCAGATCATCGGCGAGGTCGAAACCGGTGAAATTCTGCGGTCGGCGCGGCGGATCGGGGGGCGGGTCGCTCACTCGCGTGGCCCCCAGATAACAGCGGACGAGGCGATTGCGATAGAAGGCGTTCAAGCTGAATTCATTGATGTCGACGCGCCAGGCGAATATCAGAAGGCAGGCCGACAAGGCCGCCAGCAGGATGGCCGTCGAATGGAGCGGGATGCTGGTCCAATCCTGCCAGTAACCGTGCGGCGCGGCTCCGGCATCCCGGGTGTTCAGCAGCAGCGTGTGGAGCGCGGTGGAGATCATCAGCAGCACCCCGGCGATGAACAGAAAGGGTGCCGTCCTGGCCAATATTTCGAGGGGCGTGGTCCACTTGTCCTGGCGCTCCTCACCGCTGGTTTTGGCACTCTTGCCGGCCAAGAGCCCACCGGCGGTGGTGAGCAGCCAGCCGGTGCCGGCGGTGACCGTCAGGCTATGGCCGAGGTCCACCAGATTTCCCAGCCACAAGGGCGCGTAGATGGCCGGCACGCAGATCAGTAGCCAGCCGACGCCGTAGATGCAGAGCCAGGCGCCGAGGCGGCTCCACCATTCGCGACGGTCCTCTGGCGATGCGCGCCCCAAAAGGCCCATCAGCAAAACGATCGCCAGGGAGAAGGCGAACAGCACCATCGACGGCCCCCATACCAGGGCATGAAAAGTGCCGGCGAGCGCCGCGACCGGCGACCGCACCCAGATATTGAAGCAGAGCTGCAAGCCGCACAATAGGGCATACAGCGCCGCCATCGCACCGGCCGGTGCCAGCACTGCCGCGCCCCAGTGCCGCCGCTTTTGGCCGGGTTGGCTGGCTTGAATGGAGACTACTCCCAAGAGCAGCAGGCAACTGAAGATGAACGCGAGAGGAAAGGTCCAATACTGCCATGCTTCGCGCAAGAGTCCGGTGTAACTCAGGATCGATAAGTCGGATTCGAATGAGTAATTCCACATGACGGAGGCGACGAAGAAAGCGGTCAGCATCATGGGTACGACGACGAGCCACTGCGTCCAGCCTTGCCCATAGTTCAACTCCACTTCGCCGCTTAGTTCGACGGCCGATGGAACGAGGAGAAATCCCATGGCGACCAACAGCAAGGCGCAGGCGATCGCCCAGAGCGGTGGTACCGGATCCACGGTAAACCAGGCAAACTGCGATCCGGTTACGGCGGCCAAGGCGGCGGCGGCGGCAGCGGCGGCGGCAAATTTCTTCCACGCGTTCGCCTTCAAGATGCGAGCTTTTTCGCGCTGCAGGCGCAGGAGATTGGCTGCGATGCCGGAGACCGCCAGCAACAGCAAGATGAAGGAGATGCCCCGCCACGCGCCCAGATGGGGCCAGGCGGTGAAGGCAAAGCGGGTGAGGCGCGGCAACATCAACGTCACGGCGATGGCCAGAAATACGGTGATCTGAATCAGCATGGCATTGCGAATCCACACGGTGGCCATGGTCCAGGTGTCGGCACTGAAGAATCCGAGTTGCGGGGAGAGGTAATTAGAGTAACGCCGCAAATGCCGGATCGACTCTCGCCAGTTCGTAGCGGGCTTTAGCCAGTTTGGATTGCGTTTGATATTCGCCGCCAACCAAGCGCCGATGTAGCCGCCGCCGGAGACGGTGGAGAGAAAATCGACCTGGGAGAGGATGCCCCGGCTGTGTAAGTACTCGAGAATACCGAGATTGAAGGTGGCGCTACGGATGCCCCCGCCGGAGAAGGCCAGCCCGACTAAGGGTGACTGTTCGTCCCGGCCGAGTTCGGCCAACTCATCTTTCCGGACACGGTCCCACTCGACCGGTTTTTCTGGCGCCAACTGCTCCACAGTATTCCTCCGCACCTCATACTTACTCATAAGCGCAAATTCTACGCAAGGTAGGACATCGCGATGAGTGTGTGAAGCTCATAGAAGGATCACCCGATGCGCACCTTCGTTATTCTGCTTCTCCTGTCCAGTTTGCCCGTCCTCGCTCAGCGCAGGGGACGGACAACGTCCAGGCCCCGCGCCACCGGTCAGCCGGGTTCTGACCTCGATATTCTCAATACCGCTGTGGCGGCATTTGACGGCACGCTGCGTTCGCTCGACCAGAAACATGTCTTGATCGAAATGGGCGAAGAGCAAACTTTGTCGATCGAAATAAACAAGAAAACCCAGTTCTTTCGCGGCGCGAAAGCCATTTCTGCGAGCGACTTTTCGGCAGGCGCTATCGTGACCGTGGAGGCGAAGAAAGTCGCCAATCAACTGATTGCGGTGAGTGTGCGGTTGAAGGATCCCGGCGATTCAAAACCCCCCGGTCGCTAGCGGATTCGCTAGGAAAGCAGTTGGAGGTGGGCGGCGGGAAATTCGATGGCCCATTGTTTCACCTGGCGATCGAGCGCCGCCATTTCAACCAGCAGGCCGCTCGAAAATTCAACCAGGACGCCGTGGTGGCGTTCGTAGATGTGTTCGATGGTGGTGGCGATTTCGTTGGCGTTTAAGGGGCCGTCGAAGGGGCGGGCGGTGAGGTTTTGGTATTGAACGGCGAGCCAGGCGTGGCGGCCAGGACGGTGATGAGCGGGGTTAAAATCGACCGCGAGTTCAAAAGCTCCCCAGCGGACTTGGCCGTGGGAGAGGATCTCGACGGGGAGGACGTTGTAAGTGCCGAGCAGCCGGGCGACTTGCGCGGTGGCGGGCGCGGCGGCAATCTCGCGGGGGGTGCCGGTTTGCGCGACCCGGCCTTCGCGTATGACGAGCATGCTGGTGCCCAAGGCGCAGCACTCATTGAGATCGTGAGTGACGAGCAGGACGGGGGTGTGGACGCCGGCCAAGACGCTATAGAGCTCCTGGCGCAAGGGGGCGTCCAGGCCGCGGGTGGGCTCATCGAGCAGCAGCAGGCGGGGTTGGCCGATGAGGGCGCGGGCAATGGAACCGCGCTGTTTTTGGCCGCCGGAAAGTTGGCGCGGATAGCGGCCAGCGACGGGGGTGAGGCGAAAGCGATCGAGCAAGCTGTTCACCGGGAGTGCGCCGGGGCGCTGTTGGGCGGCGAAATCGAGGTTTTGGCGCAGGGTCATGTGGGGGAACAGGGCGTAGTTTTGAAAGACGTATCCGGCGCGGCGCGAACGGGCAGGCTGGCTGACGCGCGTTTGGCTGTCGAAGAGCACTTCCTGGTCGAGCACGATGCGGCCCTCATCGGCGTGGGCGAAGCCGGCAATGAGGTCAAGGGTGAGCGTCTTGCCCGCGCCGGAGGGGCCGAAGAGAACGGTGATGCCGTTACCGGCTTCGAAGTCGACGTTGAGGGCGAAGGCGGCGGATTCGGGGTGGCCGCGGAAGGTCTTTCTGAGATGAACTTCGATCATGCGGCTTTGTGATTCAGGCGGTTGGCGAGGGTAAGAATGACGACCGCGCTGAACGAGACCGCGAGGACGAGGGTGCGGGCGAGCGCGCCTTGTCCGCTTTCGACAGCGTCGTAGATGGCGGTGGCCATGGTTTGGGTGCGGCCGGGAATGTTGCCGGCGATCATGATGGTGATGCCGAAGTCGCCCATGGCGCGGGCGAAGGCTAAGGCAGCGGCGGCGGCGATGGGGCGGCGGGCGAGCGGTAAGGTGACTCGCCAGAAGACCTGCCATTCCGGCGCACCGAGATTGCGCGCGGCCCATTCGTAAGTGCGATCGACACTCTCGAGGGCGGCGCGCGAAGACTTGATCAGCAAAGGGGCGGAGTGGACGAAGGCGGCGACGACAGCGGCTTGCCAGGTGAACACGAGCGGCCCGCCGGTGATGGATTCGTAGAGACGGCCGAGGCCGCTCTCCCGTCCGAGGACGATCAAGAGGTAGTAGCCGAGGACGGTGGGTGGCAAGACCAGGGGCAGGGTGACGAGCGAGTCAAGGAGTTCCTTGCCGCGGAATTCGCGATTGGCGAGCCAATAGGCGCACCAGAGTCCGGCTAACAGGGCGAGCAGGGTGGAGATGGCGGCGACCCGCAAGCTTAACCACAACGGAAACCAGTCAACAGCCATAGAGACTTTTATACTAACCTGCGGCGTGTGCTAGCTTAGTCAGCATGGAAGCACTCGGCATGATCGAGACCAAAGGTCTCATCGGCGCTATTGAAGCAGCCGACGCGATGGTGAAGACGGCCAACGTCGTTTTGACCGGCAAAGAATTTATCGGCGCGGGGTACGTCACGGTGACCGTACGCGGCGACGTGGGCGCGGTGAAAGCGGCGACGGACGCGGGCGCGGCAGCGGCCCGGCGGGTGGGGGAACTGGTGGCGGTCCACGTGATTCCCAATCCGCATGACGATGTGGCGAAGCTTTTGCCCGGGGCGAAGAAGGCCGACAAGTAGCCCGGATCGCGTCGCCGTTACATGATCACGTTCGTCTCTTCCTGTGACCGGAACATCCCCTCCCTGACGGTCAGGGTTCGTTTTGGACGGTCGTGATGTTGCAGGATCAGGACCTTCTTTCGATCCAAGAGGTGCGGACGAAGGTGGAAGCTGCCTGGCAGGCGGCTCAGCGTTTACGCCAATTTTCTCAAGATCAAATCGATGCCATTGTGGAAGCGATGGCGGCGGCGGCGCGGGAGCATGCCGCTTCTTTAGCCGAGCAGGCCGTGACGGAGACGGGCTACGGCAATGCGCGCGACAAGACGGCAAAGAATATGCTGGCGGCGGAGCTGCTGCCCCAAGCGATTCGCGGCCTGAAGACCGTCGGCGTGATTCGCGAGATACCCGAAGAAAAGCGGGTGGAGATTGCGGTGCCGGTGGGTGTGGTGGCGGCGATTTTGCCCACCACGAATCCCACGTCGACCGCCATTTATAAGGCGATCATTGCGCTAAAGGGCGCGAACTCCATTGTGATCAGTCCGCATCCGCGGGCCCGGAATTGCATCTGCGCGACGGCGAAAATTCTGCATGACGCGGCGGTGCGGGCGGGTGCGCCAGAGGGGGTGATTCAATGCCTGACGTTGGGGACGATCGAGGCGACGAATGCGTTGATGCGGCACGAAAAGACGGCGGTGATTTTGGCGACGGGCGGCTCGGGGATGGTGAAGGCCGCGTATTCGAGCGGGAAACCGGCGTTCGGCGTGGGTCCGGGGAATGTGCCGGTGCTGCTGGACACTTCCGCCGATGTCGCAGAAGCCGTCCGCAAGGTGGTGCAGGGCAAGAGTTTCGACTACGGGACCTTGTGTTCGAGCGAGCAGACCCTGGTAGCGGAAAACTCCTTGCGCGAGCCGATTCTGGCCGAGTTGCGTAAGCAGCGGGCTTTCTTGTGCGATGCCGGCCAAGGCGCGCGGTTGGGGCGTACGTTGTTGACGCCGAAGTTGGGCGTCAATCCCGAGTACGTGGGGCAAGCGGCACCTAAACTCGCCCGGATGGTGGGTTTTGAAGTGCCCGCCGACACGACGGTTCTGGTGGCCGAGATCGGCGGGATTGGCCGCGAGCATCCGTTGTCGGCCGAGAAGCTATCGCCGGTTTTGGCCCTGTATTTCGTCCCGGATTTTGCGGCGGGTTTGGATGCCTGTGAGGCGATTCTGCGGATGGGCGGATTGGGGCATACTTGCGTGATTCACGCCCAGGACGAAGCGCGCATTCGAGC
>JANLPT010000076.1:0-1956 GCA_031367405.1 Bryobacteraceae bacterium | reverse complement strand
GCAGGGCTTCATCAAATGGTCCCCCTTCGCCTACGAACTCTACTTCCCCGCCCAGATCGCCATGGAACGCATCCGCGGCGCAGCCATGTGGGAAGGCCTCGCCATCCAAGCCGGCTGGCTCGCCGTGGTCTGGCTCGCCGCACATGTGATGTGGACGCGCGGGATCAGGCGCTATCAGGCTTTCGGCGGATAAAGAAAGCGCGGCGCGCAGCCGGGGAGGAGCGAGATTCCCCGACCCGACCCCGGTCTCCGCTAAACGACCCCAGTCTCCGCTTAAATGGCGGATTAAAAACAGCCGGTCCGGCGGCGTGGGCGGGAGAGGCCGAGCAGCGCGGGGAGGCCGAGGCCGAGCAGCGCCCAGGTCGCGGGCTCGGGGACCGGCCTTTGGTTCGCCAGCTTGAGTGGGACGCCGAAATCATCGGTGAAGGCAATGCATGCAGGGCCGCTCAATCCGCTGCTTCTGCTTGCAACAATCGAGCGGACGCCGCCGGGGGTGAACTTCGAAATCGTGGCGGTATTGGCGTCTGCCGCGTAGAGATTGCCCGCGCTGTCAAAAGCCAGGCCGTAGGTGAGGCTCACTCCGCTGCTGGCAAAGACCGAGCCAACGCCATCGGGGGTGAACTTCTCGATCGTGTCGTTGCCGTCGTTGGCCGCGAAAAGATTACCCGCGCGGTCAAAGGCCAGAGCGAGGGGGTGGTTCAAGCCCGTGCTGGCAAAGACCGAGCCAACGCCATTGGGGGTGAACTTCTCGATCGTATTGTTGTTGACGTTGGACGCGTAGAGATTGCCTACGCTGTCAAAGGCCAGGCCGACAGGGAAATTCAATCCCATGCTGGCAAAGAGCGAGTCGCCCCCAGCGGGAGTGAATCTTTGAATCGTGTTGTTGAGCGAGTTGGCTGCGTAGAGCTTTCCCGCGCGGTCAAAGGCCAGACCTTCAGGGCTGCGCGTGCCAAACCTGGAAAAAAGCGAGCCCACCCCGTCGGGAGAGATCTTTTCAATCGAATCGCTGAAGGCGTTGGCCGCGTAGAGATTGCCCGCGCTGTCAAAGGCCAGACCGATTGGGCGGTTCAAATCACTGCCGGTAAAAAAGACCGAGCCGACGCCGTTGCTGGTGAACTTCAAAATCGTGTCGCTGGAAAAGTTTGACACGTACATAATATCCGCGCGAAGCGGTGTGGCGAGGGAGCCGAGCAGGAGTGCGGTGCAAGCGGTGGTGAGGATGAACTGGAGGGAGGTTCTCATGGGGGCGCAGGCTACCAGAGTCTCGCGCTTTGCCAACGGCCAAGGCGCTGCGAGCACGGTAATTTGGCGGTGCGGGCGCTCGCTTTAAACTTTCAACTCGTTCCCAAGCTCCAGCTTGGGAACGCGCTTGTCCCCGAAGCTCTGCTTCGCCACGCTTAGCGATGCGCAGCCGCGACCATGCTCGCGAGTCGAATCGCGGATACTTTGTCACCGCCACCGTGGTCGAATGGCTGCCCGTCTTCACCTCCACGGCGTGCTGCGACATCATCGTGCGATCGCTCGAAATACTGCCGCGAGCACAACGGATCTGGCGGCGAGGCGGATGGGGTAGCGGGGTGAATGAGACGGCGGCTTGCCTATTCGAGCGTGTATGGAAACATGCGGCTGACGGTGCCGGCGCACCCGCTTTCCTCACTAAACCCACGGCCGCCCGCAGGCATTTCGCAAACCCAAACTCCTCACGCCCCATGAAACCATCCACCCGTCTCCACCTCCTCGCCGCCGCCACGTTGGCGGTCGCTTTACTCTTCAGCCTCGCGCCGGCCGCTGTCGCCAGTCCGCTGGAAGACATCATCCGGGAAAAGAATCTGGAATCGTTCATCGCCACCTGGGGCGACAAGGCGACGAATGGCGGCGCGGTGAAAGTGAGTTACGAGTGGAAGCTCGACCGGAATGCCATCGCGGTGAAAGTGGAGTCGAACGACCGGCGCGTGG
>JANLPT010000063.1:0-14278 GCA_031367405.1 Bryobacteraceae bacterium | reverse complement strand
AGGGTGGCCACGAAGACCATGCAAGCCAGCTTCACTCAGCGTCTCCAAACGCCTAAGACCGACTTACCGATAAGGCCGCCCGTCAGACGGTCAGCAATGCGGGAAGGCGGCACCATATAGCGATCCCAGACGCCGATCTGCTGGGCGGTGGGCATGCTTTGCGCCAGTAACAAGCGGTTACCGAGCGAGGCCAACATGCCGACCGAGTCTAAGTAAGTCACGGTGACTTCTTGCAGGCCCTGGGGCGCGGCCCGGCGGAGGGTCGCCTTGGTATAGCGGCGGAAGTGCCCGATGGCTTCGTCAAAAGGTGTGAATAGAAACGGATGGGCGGGCGACAACACAATTAACGCGCCCCCGGGCTTCAGCCGGGCAGCCGCGCGGGCCATCTCAGCCGCGTCGTCTTCAATGTGCTCCAGGACGTCGATGTAGAGGATGGAATCGAACGTGAGCGCGGAGGCGAGATCAGCCACCGTGCCCAAGGTGACTTCGTGGCGGCTACCGGGAGGCAGTTCAATCTGCTGGGCCAAGGACGAATCGGGTTCGAGACAAGTCCAGCGGGCGAATTCGATCGATGCCAGCAGACGGGTGTTCGCGCCAATGCCGGCCCCCACCTCCAGCACCGCGCCCCGCACAAAGGGCGCGATCCGGCCGCTCCAGTAGCGCTTCCAGTTATGGGCTTGGGCGAAGAGTTTTAGTTCGAGGCCGGGGTAGGGGATGCTAGCCATTCTTGCCGTTGCTCCAACCCGTGCAGGGACGGGCGTTGATATTCCGTGGTGATACTAGCGACGAAGAAACCGGCGTCGCGGACCGGGAGAAAATTCATTTGGCTGCGCGCGCTGACGGTTTGGAGTAGGAACGCTGCGGCTTGGCCGCACAGCAGTACCGCTGCCAGCAACGCGCCCCAAGCGGCGGCGGGCCACAGCCATGCCACCGCCAGCGCAACGGGCAGCAGCAGGAGTGCCATGGCCATCAGCCGGGCACCGGCCAAGTCGGCGAAGACGGAGATCGCACTGAGGCCGTGCACGCACAGGGCGGCGAAGTTCATTTTCGATTGGCCTGCGTAGCGGCGTCCGCGATCGAGCGGTACCGTGGCGGTGGGCCAACGCAAACGGAAGACCGCAGCGGCATAGTGATTCCAGAGGTCGGGGCAGGCCGCCAACGCGGGCAGCGCCCCAGCCGGCACGACGCTAAAGTTACCGACGCGGACGCTGATACCCGTGAGCAGCCAGTGCAGCAACCGGTAGCCATGGTACAGGGTGCGAAAGGTGACGCTCTCCATCCTTTTGCGGCGTTCGGCAAAGACGATGCGGCCCGGTTGCCGGTGCCATGCATCCAGCAGCAGAGTGACGTGCTCGGGGCAATCCTCACCATCGCCGTCCATGACGACGACGGCCACCGGATTGAACCGGGGGGCTTCGGTGAGGCCAATGGCGATCGCGCGCTGGTGGCCGAGATTCCGGCAGAGCCGCAAAATACTCACGCTCTGCAAGTGCCGGGCGTTCTGCGTAAAGCCTTCGGGCACGCGGTCAGTAGAGCCATCGTCGATCAGTAAAATCGAGCAGCGGCCCGCTGCGGGCAGCCGGTCAAGCGCGGACACGACCTGACGCGCCGCTTCCCAGTCGTTAAAGACAGGAATGAGCACCAGCACTGGTTCATCCTGATAAGGCACAACACTGATCTATCGGCAGGAAGGCGGCGTGCCCTTAGCGCCTTGCTAGAATCTGGGTGGGAGCCAATTTTACCCGGTGGTAGGCTCGGTCTTCAAAACCGATGAACGCCCTAAACGGTGCGTTGGTCGATTCGACTTCGACTGGTTCCCGCCACCCGCTTGGACTGCTACAATCCCGGCATGTGGCTTCTTCTTTTTCTCCTCGCCGTCACCCCGGAAGAGCAGCAAGTTGTGGCAACCGTGCAGAAGCTATTCGATGCCATGGCGGCTCACGACAGCGCTGCGGCGGCGGATATAACCGTGCCGGAGGGCCGGGTTTTTGCCGTACTGACCACTCGGGACCCGGGTGCTTCCACCTCACTGGCGCAATTCGCCGAGCGCCTGCCCACCATCAAAGGGGCGATTCTGGAGCGCATGTGGAATCCCGAGGTCCGCATGAACGGGCGGTTGGCGACTGTTTGGGCACCTTACGACTTTCATCGCGACGGCCAACGAACCCATTGCGGTATTGACGCGGTAACGCTGGTGAAGACGCCCAGCGGCTGGAAGATTAGCGGGATTCAGTACACGGTGGTGACCGAAGGTTGCCCCGTGAGTCCGCTGGGGCCGCCGCCACCGGCTTAGCGGATCCAGGCCATGCCATCGGGGCCGGCACCGGTGTCGAGATGGCCGGTAATGCTGAGCTTGTCGAGATCGAGAATGGCGACATGGTTGCCGCCTGAGACGGCGATGAAGGCGCGCGTTCCGCTAGGGTCAAGCAGAATGCCTTCGGGCGCTTTGCCGACGGCGATCCGCTTGATGACTTTGCGGGAAGCCACATCGAGAATGACGAGTTCATTGGCGGCGAGATCGGAGATCAGCGCGAGTTTGTGGTCAAGCGTGAGTTTCAATCGATTGGACCGCTTCGTGCCTACCTCGAACGTTTCAGTAAGTTGCTTGTACTTCAGGTCAATGATGGAAACGGTGCCATCCTGCGAGTTAGCCGCCCATAACTCTTTGCCATCGGCAGAAATGTCAAAGCCTTCGGGGCCCTTACCGGACGGAATGACGGTTTGCGTCCAAGCAGGTGGATTCGTGAAAATCGAGATACTGCCCGAAGAAATATTCACGGTATAAATTTCGAGACCGTCTTTACTCAGGGCGACCATATGCGTGGAGTTCTGGCCCGTACCGAGCATGGCATCGAGCTTGTTGGCCACGGGATCGTAGCGGGCAATCAACTTACTGCCTTCCGCAGTAAACCAGACTTTACCGCTGGCGACCGCAACGCCATGCGGACGCACCAGCGGCGCGACATCGAAGCGGCGCTCCTTTTGCGCCACGAGATCGATGACCGAGAGCGAATTGCCGGGCGCACGGGCAGAGCCGTAGTTAGTAACATAGGCCGTGCGGCCCTCGACGGCCACTTCATGCGGACCGGGTCCGGTGGCAATGCGGCCGGTAACCTTTCCCGTGGCGAGGTCGACAATGGCGAGCGTGGCGTCTTCTTTGTTAAGGACCAGCAGGGCCGGTGACGGCAGATCAGCGGCGAAGGCGGAGAGCGTGAGCAGCGCGGTAAGGAAGCGGAGTGCAGTGGCCATGATCACATTATCGCCCTCCGCCCGTGTTAGAACGAGAGCATGACATTTCTTCTGGGCTTGATGAGTGCCCTGGCCCTGGCGGCCGCGGTGCCCATCAGCTATGAGCGCGACGTGCAGCCGATTCTGGCGGCGCGCTGCCAGGCTTGCCACCATACGCGCGCGCCATTACCGTTAATGACGGCGGCGGCGTTGGGGAAGAGCGCGGTGTTGAAAGTGATTGCGGGGGATCAGCCGCGCATGCCTAAGTCCGGTGCGCCATTGAGTCCGCAGCAGGTGGCGACGATCCAGCAGTGGATGGCCGAAGGGGCCCTGGATGATTCCCTGGGATGGTGGTCACTCAGACCGCTGAAGATACCTTCCCCGGTGCCTTCAGCGGTGCCGCATCCAATTGATGCGTTTGTGGGGGAGAAACTGCGGGCGGCAAAAATCGAGCCGTCACCTGAAGTGGATCGCCGCACTTTGATTCGGCGGTTGACTTTCGACTTACATGGTTTGCCGCCCACGCCTGCTGAAATTGAGGCCTTCGCGCGAGATAGCGCACCGGGGGCTTACGAGCGAATCGTGGATCGGCTGCTAGCTTCGCCGCGCTATGGCGAGCGCTGGACGCGCCATTGGATGGATGTGATTCACTATGGCGAATCGCATGGCTACGACAAAGATAAACCGCGCCTCAACGCCTGGCCGTATCGCGACTGGTTGATCCGCGCCTTCAATGAAGACAAGCCCTATGCGCGGTTCGTGCAAGAACAGATTGCCGGCGATGCGTTGTTTCCGGCAGATCCGCAGGCGATGGTGGCGACGGGGTTTCTTGCCGCCGGACCATGGGACTTTGTGGGACACCAGGAACTGCGCGAAGGAAGTTCCGACAAAGACAATACGCGCGTGCTGGATCGCGATGACATGGTCGCCACGACGATGTCGACTTTCACCAGTACGACCGTGCATTGCGCCCGTTGCCACGATCATAAGTTCGATCCGATTCCGCAGCAAGAATATTACAACTTACAAGCTGTCTTCGCGGGCATCGACCGCGCAGATCGTCCTTACGACGAGGATCCCGCGATACACCAGCGGCGGCAAGCTTTGTTACGGGGGAAACAAGAGATTCAAATTCGCTTGCAGCCTTTTCTCGACCGGGTAGAGTTTGCGACAAGCCCAGAGATTTTGACGCTGACTAACTCTATTCAAGATGCGGGACTATTGATTACGCATATGGGCGTGCCCAAAACGGCGGCAGAGACGGCGCAGAAAGCGGAACTGGAGGCGCGCCGCACGAGAGATCAGAAACTTCGCCAGACCTTGGTCGACGCTGCCGCAGGGATGGAAACCTATGCGGCGATCGACCGAATTAAAGCCGAGTTTAAGCCGATTGACGATCAACTAGCGGCGTTGCCTAAGCCACTGATGGTGTTTGCCGCGCCGAGTTACTTTGAGCGGACGGGCACCTTTCGGCCGGCGTTACTGCCCCGCCCCGTGACGGTGTTGGGCCGCGGCAGCGCCAGTGCTCCTGGCGCGCCCGCGCTTCCGGGAGCGCTGAGCGCCGTCGGCGCAATACCGGCCCGCTTCCCGGTGGCCTCCGATGAGGGCGGCAGGCGCGCCGCGTTAGCGCAATGGATCAGTAACAGGGACAATGTACTTACCTGGCGTTCCATCGTCAATCGGGTGTGGCAATATCATTTTGGAACGGGGATGGTAGAAAGTGCGAATGACTTCGGCCGGATGGGAATGAAACCCTCGCATCCGGAGTTACTCGATTGGTTGGCAATCTGGTTTCGCGACGATGCCCAAGGTTCGCTGAAGCGTCTACACCGGTTGATGGTGACCAGCGCAACTTACCGGCAGCGATCGGACCATCGCGCCGATGCGGCCACCGTGGATGGCGAGAACCGGTTACTCTGGCGGATGAACCGGACTCGCATTGATGCCGAGGCCTTGCGCGACGCGATGCTGGCCGTGGCCGGCAAACTCGATAACACCATGGGCGGGCCATCCGTCCAGATGTTCTGGTTCAAGAACGACCATTCACCCACTTACGACTATGCGCGTTTCGACCCGGTTAGCCCCGGCGCTTACCGCCGTAGTATCTACCGCTTTATTGTCCGCAGCGTGCCGGACCCATTTATGGAGCGGCTGGATTGCCCGGACCCCTCGGTGCTGACGCCGAAGCGTTCCACGACGATCACGGCCATCCAAGCGCTCGCGGTATGGAACAACGCTTTCGTGTTGCGGATGGCGGAACACTTTGCGGAACGGATCTCGCAGGCGGGGCCGACGGTGGAGGCGCGCGTCCCGGAAGCCTTTCATTTGGCCTTGGGCAGATCGCCCACGGCGGCGGAACTTGAGCGCTACGGGAGTTATGCGAGCCGCCATGGCTTGGCTAACATGAGCCGCGTCATTTTCAATACGAATGAGTTTCTCTTTGTCGACTAACACGATGGACCGCCGCACACTCCTCTGGAATTCGGGCGCTGGATTTGGCGGGTTCGCCCTCGCCCACTTACTCGGGAGAGAGGCGCAGAGCGCGCCGAAGGGCCGGCCAGAATTCAATGGTGGATTACATCATCCGGCTAAAGCCAAACGGGTCATCCAGCTATTTATGTCGGGCGCGGCCAGCCAATGCGACACTTTTGACTATAAGCCGCTGCTGAATAGTAAGGCCGGCCAACCATGGGATCCGGGCGAGAAGGTGGAGTTATTTCAAAGCAACCCCGGAGTCGTTATGCCAAGCCCGTGGGCCTTCCGGCAGCATGGCCACTGCGGTAAGTGGGTGAGCGACCTCTTTCCCCTGACGGCCACGTGCGCCGATGACATCGCGTTTGTCAGTTCGATGATTTCCAAATCGAATATCCATGGCCCGGCGACATTTATGCAGAACACGGGCTTCATTCTGCCAGGATATCCGAGCGCCGGCGGTTGGGTCTCTTACGCGCTGGGCAGCGAGACGGAGAACCTACCGGACTTTGTCGTGCTGCCCGATCCACGAGGAATGCCGCCGAATGGCCCGGCGAACTGGTCGGCGGGATTTTTGCCGGCCGCGCATCAGGCGACGACGATTCGCGTGGGCACACCCGCCCCAATCCACGACTTACAAGCCGCCGCCTCTGCCCGCTACATCACGGAGCGCAGCGAGCAAGAGGGCCTGACGCTTTTGCAGGAGGCGAATCAGGAGCACTTACTCAGCCATGAGGGTGATTCGCGACTGCCGGCACGGATCGCGTCTTATGAAATGGCAGCCCGCCTACAATTGAGTGCGCCGGCGGTGCTGGATTTGAGTAGTGAAACAAAAGCGACGCGCGACCTTTATGGTCTGGACTCTGCTATCACCGCCGAGCTGGGTCAGCGTTGCCTGGTGGCCCGGCGCCTGGTGGAACGAGGAGTAAGGTTCGTGCAGGTTTGGAGCGGTGCCGACAATGGTTTCCCGCGCCGTAACTGGGACAGCCATGAGAACCTGGCGAAGGATCACGGCGAACTCGGCACGGCGCTCGACCGTCCGGTGGCCGCGCTGCTGAAGGATTTGAAGGCCAGGGGGCTGCTGGAAGATACCATCGTTTACTGGACAACGGAGTTCGGGCGGATGCCGTGTAGCCAAGGCAGCAAAGGGCGCGACCACAATCCGTTTGGCTTCACGTCGTGGCTGGCCGGCGGGGGCTTCAAAGGGGGCATCACTTATGGCGCGACCGATGAGTGGTCCTATAAGGCGATTGACCATCCGGCTTATTGTTACGATGTACACGCGACGATGTTGCACTTACTCGGAATCGACCATACGCGGCTGACTTACCGGCACAATGGAATTGACCGGCGGCTGACCGATGTGCATGGCACGGTGATTCCGCAAATCATAAGTTAGTCTGCTGCCGCAGACTCTCCACTAAAGAACACGGGCCGGAGGCGCGCGCCACTCCGAGTGGTTTTAGTCTAGTTTGAGCCATTCGCGGCTGGCGCGATAGATGGCGCTTAATGGCTGACGGCCTGGAGCGAGGGGGAAATCAGGTGGCGCGATGAGCTGCATTTCGTCCATACCTTCCGCGAGAAACAAGTAAGCGGTGTTGTTGCGGTACTCGGCGTATTTGCCGGCTTCTTGCCATATATATTGATAAAAGACTTCGAGGTCGACGTAGGAGCCCAGCATATCGGCTTGCGTCGGGATGGCGGTAGCTGTTTCCTGGTCGTTAAAAATCAGCAGACTGCTGAAAGGCTTCACCTTGTTGCGAATACCGAAGCTGGAGACAAGTAAGGAGGGCTTGGCGCGGCGGATCGCCTGCACGCTGGCCCACTCGACAAAGGTGTTGTTGACCAGTAAAGTTCCGTTGCCGGCTAATAGCGTCGCGCGGACAAATTCCGCCATAACCGGATCCTTCGAGTATTCGGCATCGCGCGGAGAGAGGGTTTTGAGTTTTTCGCCGAGTTGGCGGGGGCCGCGAACTTCTCCGCCTTCCGCAATATTCTGCACTTCCCGCATCAGGCGCTGGCGATAGGGAGCCAGGGTTTCGTAACTGAGGCGTGTGGCGTTAGTAGAGCAGCTGAGTAAGTTCGCGGCGGTCTCGACGGTCCAGGCGGAGTAAGGTCCGCGAGAGGCGGTGCAGAGGTCAACGAGGCTGGCGGCTGGTTGGGGTTGGGGATGGCCAGTGAGGAGTAAAGGAATGTAATGCGCGAGGTCCGCGGGCGCTTCGAGAGGAATGCGACGGCCTTGGCCGGTGAGGCGGGTCCACATACGGTCCGGGCCTACGGGGAGGTCAGCCGGGGCGATCACGATGACGAGTCGAGGCTTACCCCTTGCGGCGGCTTGGGTGTCCAGAGCAGGATTGATCCGGTCGAAGATTTGAGTAATGAGGCGACGCCATTCCGGGTAGAGCGAGTTACGATTCAGGAAGTCGACTTGTTGCAACGTGAAGCTGCCGCGCGGCCAGGAAGCGGGGGTGACGCCCATGCGCGGCTCGAGTGCCGCGAGCGGTTGGAAGAGTTCTGCAGGGGCCTTTTCCAGATACTTACCGAGGCGCTCGAAATAGGATTGTTCGGCGGGGAAGAGCGTTTCCCAAGTGCGGAGCTGCTCGTTGAAATAGGCCGCGAACGTGACCGGAATTTGGGCGAAATCGAAGCGAGGGACGGGCATACGAGTTAGACGAGAATTTCTTTGGCTGGGACGCCGGCCAAGCCTTCGGCCTTGACGTTGAGCATGGCGGCGGCGGTGGCGGCGACGTCGATGTGACGAATGGGCCGGTCCGTCATGCCTTTGGTAACACCAGCGCCCAAGGCGAGCAGCCAGGTGTTGCGGCAGGAGGCATCTCCACTGCGATGGTTCAGGAAGCCGTTGGCGGTGTTGACGTCGCCATCGCGCCCGAGTTCGGGCAGGATGAGCATGGTAGTTTGATCGCGATACTTCGGATTAGCCTGAATTTCGTCCCAGAGCATACCGGCTAAACGGTCAGTCCGCGTGATGGCTTGTAAGTAGAGCGAGTAAGATCCCCAATGGGCGACATCCATGTCCCAGAAATTGACCAGTAACAAGCGCGGGGCGAATTCGCGCATTACTTCGCGAGTGATGAAGAAGGTAAGTTCGTCGCCGGAGGTGGGCGCTTCCGGGCCGTTGATGAATTCGCCGAGCGCGCGGGTTAAGGCGACCTGAACGTGGCGGTCCATTTGTCGGCCGCCTTTGAAGATAGTCCAGCCGACGCCTTCGTAGCCTTCCTGCAGAATGGTTTCGAGACGGCGGTGGACGGCGTCGCGATCGGAGAGATCGTCCGTGCGAGGTTTCTTGACGATGTCTTTGACGGCATCGAGCAGGAGTTGTTTGGGTAAGAC
The DNA here is from genome assembly GCA_031367405.1 of Bryobacteraceae bacterium. Lineage (GTDB taxonomy): Bacteria > Acidobacteriota > Terriglobia > Bryobacterales > Bryobacteraceae > JALHNI01. The sequence continues at coordinate 5,227 of JANLPT010000063.1, read as the reverse complement.
GACGTTGGCACCAAAAGGCGCGCCGAAGTCGCGTTGGGAACTGGAGCCCATTGACGCAAAACTCTTATTGGTGGCAATCACCCAGGCGTCGAGTGGGCCGGCCTTGAGGCCTTTACGGAAGTGTTCGAAGATGGTCGCCGAGGCGGGTTGTTCAAAGCCAAAGTCGTCGACGCGCTGCCAGTTACCGGTGACGATGCTGCCCGTGGAATTGAAGTGCGACAACACGCCCTGGTTCTGGCAGGTCTGATAGAAGAAGCCTTCGGGACGCAGGGCGGCAAGGCGGGGGATGTTACGCAGGCCTTCCGCCGCAAATGTTTCGGAGGTGCGAACGCCGCCGCCGAAAGTGACCAGAATGACTTTGCGGCCTTTGGCCTGGGCTTCAGCAGCTTGGGCCCATAGGCTGAGAAGCGAGGGGGGCAGAATGCGCTGGGCGATGGAGAGTCCAGCGAGTTTGAGGAAGTCGCGCTTACGCATGGCTAATAATCCAGGATCTCACCACCGGAGATCTTGCGCTTGACCTTGCCGCCGAGGTCGAGCGGCGTGTCGTAGCCGGGGAGGATGCGGCCATCGGGCGAGTAATAAGGGCCGATATCGCAGGCCATGCTTCCCTTGCCCTCTTCGACAAACGTGATGGCGGTGATGAGCTTGGCTGACTTATAGCCGTAGCGCGAAGGGTCAAGCAAGCGGAGGGGCGCGCCGTGTTTGCCGGGAAGTGGTTTGCCGGCCAGATCGAGGACGAACAGGACGTGTTTCTGGAGTAAGTCATCGATGGTGAAGTACTCGTACCATTTGTCGGCGCAATCGATGCGGACGGCTTTGGCTTTTGTTTTAGGTTTGGCGAGATCAAGCAGTTGGGGGAAACGGAAGCCTGACCAGCTAGCGCGGCCGGACCAGCATTGCACGCATTTCATCCGCGAGCTTTGTGTTTCTTGCGGCAGAGCGCGGAGTTGGGCGAGGGGTAACTGGAGCGGTTTTTCCACCAGTCCTTTGAGGTTGAGGCGCCACGTGGTCTGGTCAATGGGAGGCACGGGGTTGTACCACATTAACTTGAGAAAATGCTCATCGGGCTGGTCACTCGGCATGAGTAACTTGGGCTTGGTGGGGTCAGCCGCCGCAGCATGAGCGGCGGCGAGGGCAAGTAGGGCGCGACGGTTAAGGTGCATGAGAAAGATCCTTTAAGGCTTGCGCGGCGACGGGGCTATCGGGTTTTATGGCGAGTAAGCGCGTCATGGCGAGGCGGGCATCGGCGGTGCGCCCGAGTTGAACATAAATCCGGCCGAGGTTGAGATAGAGTAACTCGTCATGAGGAGAAGCCGCGATGCCCTTCTCCAGGGCTTGGATGGCCTTCGCCTCGGCGCGTTGTTGTAAGTAGAGGACTCCGAGATTGTTCCAGGCGGAGGAGAGGGCCGGGCGGAGTTTGACGGCGGCCAGTAACTCGCGCTCAGCTTCCGGCAGGTTACCCAGTTTGGCGAGAGTAAGTCCGAGGCCCTGGTGCGCTTCGGGCGATAGGGGTTCGGCGGCGATTGCTCGCCGGTAATAGCTTTCGGCACCGCCTAGCTGGTTCAATTTTGTTGAGGCTTGGGCGGCGTTGAGCAGCGCGTAAGCGAGCCCGTCTTTCGCGCTGAGTGCTTGTTGGAAGTGTTGTAACGCGATGGCGTATTCCTCGCGGGCCATCGCGACGCCGCCCAGTTCATTCCAGGCTTCGGCGGAACGTGGATCGAGGCGCAGGGCCTCATCGAGTAAGGGGGTGGCGTCCGTCAGACGACCGGCTTCACGATGGACTTGAGCTATTAACACCATCGTTCGAATGTTACCCGGTTGCTGGCGAAGGACGGCTTGAAGATAGGGCAAGGCTTGTTCTGGATAGCCACACCAGAGCAACGAGGCACCGAGTTTGAAGTAATCACGGCGGGGTTGGGCGAGTTGGCGGCCGGGATAGGGGAGGGCCGAGCGTTGGCCGACGCTTTGGAGGTCGGCGGCTACTTGCGCCGCAGCCGGCGTGGTCGCGTAGACTTTGACAGCGTGGCCGTTCGAATCAAGTAATAGGGCGAGGGGTAAGTGAAGCGGAGCACGGAACTCGAAGAGATAGCGGCGGAAGAGGGTGTAGGCGGCTAAGTGGGGGTGCGCCGTTTTCGCGGTAAGGACAAAGAGGCCGGGACCTTTTTGCGGAACGGGAAGAGGAACGGGATCTTGCAGCCAAGTGTCGTGAAGGCGGGGGGTATTGTCGGCTTTGGCTTCGCGGGCCGCGATGGGCTTCGGGGTACTAAATGACTTGACGCGGCGTGGCGGTTGGCCTTCGATGATTTCATAGAGGGCTCCGGCGGGGAGATCTTTGATTTGCTGTTGCTCGCCGCTGGGCCAAGTGATCTCGATGGCGGGGGCGATTTCTGCGGTGCCGAAGTGAATAGACTTTGTATGTTGCGATAGGTAGCCGGAACCGGCGGTGACCCACTTAGTTTGGCCGCCCAGGCGCACGCGCGCGCCGATGGCATCGCGGTTCGACTTAGTGCCCACTAAGCGGAGGGCAATTCGGGGGCGAGATTGGCCGCAGCGGTTTTGCAGGACTCGCAGCTGAGGCCCGAGTCGGCTTTTGATGACTAAGTCGAGGCAGCCGTCGCCGTCGAAATCGATGGCAGCGAAGGCGCGTGAATCGGCGGCGAAATTCAGGCCAGATTCAGCGGAGGCATCGCGGTACTTGGCACCGTCCTTGACGTAAAGGATATTGGGTTCGTGGCCATTCCAACTGTAACCTTCGCGAATGAATTGGTTGATGGCGTTCCAGCCATTTTCATACGGCGCATTCGGGCTGGCATCGGCGGGCGTGCGGGCGACGACTTGGCGCCAGAAAAAGCCCATCAGATCAGGAGACTTGGGGCCGGTTAGCATGCCGCAGGTGAGGAAGAGTTCGGCTTGGCCATCGTTGTCAAAATCGATGGCGCCGGCGGACCAGCCCCAGCGCCCCATCTCAATTCCTAGGGCGGCACCTTGGCTCGCGAACTTACCAGAGCCGAGATTGCGGTAGAACGAGTTACCTTTGGTGTGGCCGCGCCATGCTTCATTGAGCGGATAAGGGAAAGCCTTACTCTTGACCACTTGCTGACCGGCCGCAGTAAACATGTTGGCGACATAGAGGTCCGGCCGGCCATCGCCGTTTTCATCGAACCAACAAGCACTCATGCCGGGGCCGATGTCTTCGACACCGGCGGCGGCGGCGACATCGCGGAATTTACCACCTTCGTTCTTATATAAGTTATTGCGGCCAAAGTCATTGGCGACGTAGAGGCTGGGCCAGCCGGAGCCGTCATAGTCGGCCCAGGCGGGGGCGAAGCTGTAACGATTATTATTTTCGCTGAGTCCGGCGGCCTGAGTAACATCTTCGAAGAAGCCGGTGCCGTCAGGGTTGAGCCGGTTGCGCAGGAGGAAATTCGGCGGTCCGTTTTGGGCGTCGAAATAGGGGACAGGATAGCGGAATTGGGCTTCGCTTTGGAAGAAACTGTAAGTGCAGAGGTATAAGTCGAGCCGGCCATCGCGGTCGTAGTCGGCGGCGGCCATGCCGGTGAATGCGCCTTGGGGCGGGTGAAGGAATCGGAAGGCGTCGGGCGCGAGGGTGAAATGGCCTTGGCCATCGTTCAAAAAAAGCACAGGTCCGCTGCTGCGGAGCACGACGAGGTCCTGGCGGCCGAGATTGCGGAGATCGAGGAACAGGGCGCTAGCGGAATCGTCGAGGAGGTCGACGCCGGCGGCGACTTCGATGAGTTTTTCGTTGTGCCAGCGGAAGAGGCGATTGGGCAGGCCGGCGGGCTGGCAGACGTAGATTTCGTCGAGGCCGTCGCCGTCAATGTCGCCCACAGCTAGGCCTTGGTTGCCGTAAATGTCGATGCCGGTGGCGGGGTCGAGCCGGGCGAGCCAGTAGGGGATGCCTCGGGAGAGCTGGTCGCTATCAAGGACGGTACCGGTAATGTCGGCGAAACGGCCGTCCTGGCGCGGCGGATACGCCGGCATGGCGGGGTCGCGCGGGTATTCGTCGTGGCCGCTTTCGATGAGGCCCGTGTAAGCGAAGAAGGGAGGGTCGTTTTTGTAATGAACTGTTTCGCCGGTTTAAGCGAGCAAGGGCGAAAAAAAAGGCAGAGCGAGTAAGTCGCGGCGCGTCATGGCATGCCTCCTTTCGGAGTGCCGAGTAACTGCTGGTGGCGCAGACGTTCGCGTTCCGCTTTGGCCGGTTGACCGAGACGATCGTAGGTGCGGGCCAAGCGATAGTGAATTTCGGGAATCTTGCCGTTAATTAGTGCGGCAGCTGAGTAAGCACTTGCGGCAGCGGGAAAATCGCGTTCGCGTTCGAGCAACTGGCCGAGTTCGAAAGGAAATTCCCAGATCCTGGCATTGCGGCGGATGGCTTCGAGGAGTAACGGCTTGGTTTCGCTATCGGAGGTGCCATCGGCTAGGAGGGCACGGGCATAGACATAGGGCGCGAAGCCATTCTGGTGTTCCTGGCGATGCCAGGCTTCGGCGCGAGTGCGGATGGCGGTTAGGCGATCGGGCAACTGGTCAATCATTTTGGCGAGGAAGATATAGGGCTGCGGGACGGTGGGATCGAGATCGATGACACGCAGGAATCGCTCACCGGCGGCGGTGAAACGGCGTTGCGAATAGTAGGCTACTCCGAGAGCAAGTTCAATGGAAGGGCTGCGGTCGAACTTACTCTGGGCCTCTTGAAGAAAGGTAGCCGCATCGCCGAACTTACCCGAGCGTAATAGTAACTGGCCGAGTTCGGCATGGGCGGCTTCGTCATAGGGAAGTTGCGCGACGGCGGCGCGTTGTTGAGCGATGGCTTCGTTGGGTTGGCCGGTGGCTTCGGCGGCGCGGGCGAGCAGACGCCGGACTTCGGGTTGGTCTTGCTTCGTCAGGGCGAGACGGCCGAATCTAGTCGCATCGGGCCACTGCCGAATTTCGTCGTAGAGCATGGCGGCGCGCAGAGGAGCGAGCGGATCGGCGGAAGGTGACTGGGCGAAGCGGCCCTCCCATTGGGCGGCTAACTGGCGCTGGCCGGACTGAGCGTAATAGAGTGCCAACTGATGTTGCACGTCCGGCAGGGCCGCACCGGTAGTTTCGGCGCGGCGAGCGGCGAGAAGTGCTTGCTGGGGAAGCTTTAATTGGAGATAGACGCGAGCGAGAAGGGCAGAGCTGGAAGGATCCCGGCGGGCTTCGAGCATGATTCGGGCTTCAGCGA
>JANLPT010000001.1:0-2352 GCA_031367405.1 Bryobacteraceae bacterium | reverse complement strand
TGCCAAGAGACATTGGACTGGTTGTGTCGGACGCATTTGTTTGAGAAAATATCAAGCACCCCACCCCTGGCATCTGCGGGCTCTGCTGGCTCTGAAATCTCTGCGGGCTCCGAGGGCTCTGCTGGCTCTGTAACAGCGGACGATGTCATCACCGCGACACTGCCGAAAGAGTTGCACCAGCGAAACGCCGCCCTGTTGCGATTGGCGAGGGGGCTGAAATTCGACGCTGGGCTTGGGAATCGTCGCACCGCTGCGCTGAAGCCTCTTGTAAAGCGATGGCACGAGCGGGCCCTCCCCTTTATCGCGACCGAGCCGTTCGACCCGACCTGGGCTGAGTTTGTTCGGGCTTGGGGCCGCGCCCGTGTTCCTCTCTTTGGGGACGTTCTGGCCGAGGCATTTGCGGCCGCGAAAGCCAACCCTGCACCCGAGACCGGGGAATATGACACGCCCGGCGTGAAGCTGCTGGTAAGTCTCTGCCGGCACTTGGCGGGACCGGACGGTCGATTCTTCCTCAGCACCCACGCCGCGGGACGCCTGCTGGGCGTACAGGCGATGAGCGTGCATCGCTGGCTGGAGATGCTGGCCGCCGACGACCTCTTGGAAGTGATCGAACGCGGCACCACCCACAGGGCCACGCGCTGGCGCTGGCTTGGTGAGCCTCTTGACAAACAATCTGCAGTCGATGATAATAAACATCATGGGACTCAAGCGAGCGGACGGAAAGACGATGAGTGACCTGTTGCGAGAAGCGCTTCGTGGTGCGGGATCTCTGCGGGCGGTGTCCAGGGCCGCCGGTGTGCAGCAGGCGTCTCTGTCGAGATTCCTCAGCGGGGAGACTTCAATCCGGCTTGACATGGCCGACCGGCTGGCGGCTCACCTGGGCATCGAGTGTGTCCAGCGGCGACGAAAGGCAAGGTAAGGATCATGGCATCCATTGTGACCTACGACGGCGGGCTTCGGCGCATCGAGTTTTCGCGCACTCCCAACGGCCCGCGCCAGATCATTCGCGTGGGCCGGATGAGCGTCAGGACCGCCGCAACGATCAAGGCGCAGGTCGAGGCGATTGTGGCCGACAAACTTGCCAATCGCCCGCACGACGCCGAAACATCGAAGTGGCTCGGCAACCTGGACGAGACGATGCTCGGCCGGCTCAGGGCTGTTGGGTTGGCGGACGGCGTGGGCTTGGCGCAGACGGCGCTGGGCGCATTCTTGGAGCAGTACATCGGCGGAATCACGGGTAAGCCGGCGACGGTGATCTCCTACAAGAACGTCCGTCGCAACCTGGAAGAATTTTTCGGGGCCGGGAAGATGGTACGCGACATCACCGCGTCGGACGCCGACGCCTGGCGGGCGTGGCTGTCGACGGACCAGAAACTGGCCCCCGCGACCGCGGCCAGGCGGATCATTGCGGCGCGGACCATGTGGCGGAAGGCAATCCGCTGGAAGCTCGCCGCCGAGAACCCGTTTGCCGGTATCAAGGCCGGCAACCAGGAGAACGATGCCCGCAAGATGTTCATCCGGCGCGACGTGATCGACAAGCTCATTGCAGAGGCTCCGGACGCTGAATGGAAGCTCATCATCGCGCTGGCACGCTACGGAGGCTTGCGGACTCCGAGCGAGCACTTCGCCCTGAAATGGGGGCACGTCGATTGGGAGCGTGGCCGGTTCACGGTCTATTCACCCAAGACCGAGCATCACTGCGGGAAGGGGTCGAGGACGGTGCCAATCTTCCGGGAATTGCTGCCGTACTTGCGCGAAGCCTTCGAGCAGGCCGCGCCGGGCACCGAGTACGTCATCGCTAGGCACCGGCTCGGGAGCCTGAATCTGCGCCAGCAGTTTGAACGGATGATATTACGCGCTGGGCTTACCGCTTGGCCGCGACTCTTCCAGAACCTTCGGGCGAGCCGGGAAACCGAGTTGATGCGGGAGTACGATTTGGCCACCGCCTGCAAATGGATCGGCAACTCCCCGGCGGTTGCCGCGAAACACTACGCCATGTCCGTCGATCTGAATGCGGACTTTAGTCGGGCCGCTGGGAAGGACCATCAGGACCAAGGCACAGGAGAGGCGCATCAAAAGGCGCAGCAGACAGCGGCGACCACCCATGACCAGCGATTGACCGATGAAGGGGAAACCCCGCTCCAAACAGCAGAAAACCCGGCTCTTGGCGAGTCGGGTCAACTGTGTGTAACTGCTGACAATTCAGAAGAGTGGGCGGTACAGGGCTCGAACCTGTGACCCCCAGCGTGTCATGCTGGTGCGCTAGCCAACTGCGCCAACCGCCCGGTGCTTCGTAGCTCTTTGACGAAGATTGTACCGCCGATCCACACAATCACAAGGGGTTGGCACGAC
>JANLPT010000100.1:0-21456 GCA_031367405.1 Bryobacteraceae bacterium | reverse complement strand
TAGAAGTAGAGTCCGGCCCGCTTCCTCCGGTCGCGGCTCGATGCTGCCTCATGCAACCCCATCATTCTGCAACACTGGGGTCGCAGCACCACCGACCCCAGCCACCTGAAAAGAGGGGGCGTGGGGGGGAAGAGATTTATGCTTTTGCGGGTAGTGCCTTACGGTCGGACCACTCCTGCCCGGTCGAGGCGATTTGAGCCGCGTGAGAGCGTGGCCACTCGCGGCTTGCGCTCTGCGGCCGCCAGGGATGACGCGTCAGGCTACCGAAAACTAAAGGAGCCGAGGCGGCAGGAACTGCAGACGCCATAACCGCTGCCGTTGGCGTTGAGGATGGCGCAACGGGAGACGAGCCGCTCGCGTTCGCCGGGACCGAGTGTCGCGACGAGGAAGGGACTCTCCGTCACGGGGTCAGGCTTGCCGTCGGCACCGATCTGGATAGAGGTGCCCCAGGCATGCAGCCCGGGGGCCGCCAGGACGGAGTCGTCGTAGGCACTGCTGCTGCAAGAGTTACTTTTGGGCGTAGTGGCGTAGAGCTTGACGACCAGCGCCGTCGGCGGCTTAGGTGACGAGAGGGAGTTGTTGACGAAGTCCCGCCGGGCACTCAACGTGAGGAGTCCGTTGGGGGTGACGGGACAGGAGCAGCAGTGGATCATTTCGTCTTCGGCGGAGAGGGTGTAGACATTGACGCAGAGGGCTCCGGTGGTGCTGGCCGTGGTGCCGGCGGCGAGGCCGGCACCGCGCGCGCCGGAGTTGGTTATGTTGATCACTGAGTCTCCCCGGTCAAGGTTTCGGACGTACCGCACGAGGAGTGGCGAGGCCTCGGTGGAGGTGGGTACCGGCGTGCCAACGATCTCATACGTGCTCGAATTGCGCGTCGCGCGGATGGTGGTGGTGGTTTGGTAAATGTCCGTATGGATGTGGATGAGCGTGTCGACGTTGAGCACGCCATCGGCAACGAGGAACGGCGTGCCCTCCAGCGGGCATCCTGACGGGGCGAGGGGCGTCGTGAACTTGAAAAAGAAGCCATCATCGGGGTTGAGCCCGCCATTGACCATCGGCAGCCCGCCCGCATACCCTGTGCAAGGACTCGCCTCGGTAGCGAGCGCGCCCACGATGACCGTGGCCGGGCCCATCGTTTCGCGCCGCGTCCGGCCAATGGTTTTGATGGCGTTGGTCTGTTCGGTGATCACCCGGGTACTCACGTCGGTAAGCGAGTTGACGGCATCGTCTAAGGCAATCGCCGGACTTGCTTTCACCAGGTTTCTGGCTTCGGCAAAAGCTGTCTGTACCTCCGGAGTACTGATCGGCAGGTTGAAGGACTTGTCGTACAAGTTCGGCCCGCCACTCACTCGGCTGATGACCCGCGTCAAATGGGTCTCCACCTGCTGCTCGCTGCGGGTAAGGTGGACGGTCTGGCTATAGGACGATGTGCTGGTCTGCGCCAGAAGAGGCCCGGTAAAAAGGCTGACGGCCAGCACTGGCAAAAGTCTCATCATGCTGGCCCGAGTGTAGGGGCGATCCAGGCTGGGGACAAAGCGCCTCGTTCTGAACCGCTCGACGACGAATCCAGCCGCGACCGAAGGAAGCGGGCCAAGATCATGCTCCCCGGAGGTTATCAGCGAGATTGGTTCTGCCCGCTCCCTTCGGTCGCGGCTGGATCGCGATTTCGCTCTGCCGTCGCCGGAGATAGTTTTCACGCGGTCAAGAGTACCAACTTGACGACGGTCTCGGTACTGAACCAGAGGAAGCTTCATTGGCACCACGTACTAGTGACGCCGCTACCTAGGCGGCAGGACGAGCAGACTCCGAAGCCGGAGCTGTTGGCGTAGAGGATGGCGCAACGGGAGGCGAGTCGCTCGCGTTCACCAGGGCCGATCGTCGCAGGGAGGAAAGGACCATCGGTGACGGGGTCCGGTTTGCCTTCCGCTCCGATCTGGATGGAGGTGCCCCATGCGTGCAGGCCAGGAGCGCCGCTGACGGAGTTATCGGCAGCGCTGCCGAAACAGGAGCCGTTCCTGGGCGTGGTGGCATAGAGTTTGACGATCAGCGGTGCGGAGGCGGCCGGACTGACGAGAAGGTCTCGCCGGGCGGAGAGACACTTGAGTCCGTTGGGGGTGACGGGGCAGGAGCAGCAACTGACCAGTTCGTCGTCCGGCGAAAAGGCGTAAACATTGGCGCAGATGGCACCCGTGGTGTTGGCGGTGGTGCCCGCTGCGAGCCCAGCGCCGCGCGCGCCGGAGTTGGTCAGGTAGATCGTCGAGTCGCCACGGTCGATGTTCCGGACGTAGCGCACGAGGAGTGACGGCGCCTCAGGCGAAGTTGTCACCGGCGTGCCGACGATCTCGTAGGTGCTCGAGTTGCGGGTGGTGCGAATGGTGGTGTTGGTTTGGTACAGATCCGTGTGGATGTGGATGAGCGTATCGACGTTGAGCGCGCCAGCAGAAACAGCAAATGGTGCGCCCTCAAGGGGGCATCCTGACGGGGCGAGGGGCGTCGTGAACTTGAACAAAAAGCCGTCATCCGGGCTGAGCCCGCCATTGGTCACCGGCAGCCCGCCCGCGTACCCAGCGCAAGGGCTCGCCTCGCTGGCGAGCGCGCCGGCGATGACCGTGGCCGGGCCCATCGTCTCGCGGCGCGTGCGGCCAATGGTCTTGATGGCGGCGGTCTGTTCGGTAATCACCCGGCTACTGACATCGGTAAGCGAGTTGACGGTGTCCTGGAAGGTAAGCGCCTCCTTCGCTTTCAGCAGCGTCTTGGCCTGCGCGAGGGCGGCTTGTACCTCGGGGGCACCGACCGGGAAGTTGACGGTCTTGTCGTATAGGTTAGGCCCGTCACTCACTCGGCCAATGATCCGTGTCAAGTGGGTTTCTACTTGCTGTTCGCTGCGAGTGAGGTGAACGGTTTGGCTATACGACGACGTGCTGGACTGCGCCAGCAGAGGCCCAGTAAAAAGCAGCATTGGCAAAAGTCTCGTCATGCAGGCCTGAGTGTAGGGGCGATCCGGACATGGGACAACCGCCGATTGGTACTGGTACCGGGCTTGGCGGCCGGAAGACGGGCGCTACCGGTCACCACGTATACTGACAGTGATGGATACGCCGGTACTCGATTCGGTCGAGCACTTTATGCCCCCTGTTTTTCACCCTGAACGCTACCGCGAGGAACGCCACGGCGGAGAGATTGCTCATAGCCTGGTGCAAGCGGGGATGGTGGCCTATCTTTGGGCTCGCCGCCACCGCTGGGGCATTCTGGTGTTGCCCGAACTGATGCTCGCTGCGGGCCGGCTGCCCGTCCCGGACGTGGCCGTCATCAAAGGCGAGCCAAACCTCGAAACCGCGCCCTACCTGTGCATTGAAATCCTCTCCCCGGGCGACGACCTCACCGTCCTCGAACGCCGCATCGAAGAGTATCTGGAGTTTGGCGCTTCGTTCGTTTGGGTAATTGATCCGCTGGCGCGCGCCGCCTGGATTCACTCCGCCGACGCCAGCGTCCGCGTACCCGATGGCTGGCTGCGAGCCGAAGAGATCGAAGTGCCGCTGTCGGAGATCCTGGTGCCTGAAGTGATTCCCGAAGCTGAGATCGACGAATGAGCCTGCTGCAGCCCGGCTCGGCCGCCGAACTCGCCGCCACCCTCCACCAAGCCGCTCAGGACCGGCAAACCATCGAAACCGGTGGTGCGTTTACCAAGATTCGCGCGGGTGGCCCCCGTGGCACGGCCGCACTGACGATTTCCACCGCCAATTTGAACCGCGTGCTGAACTACGAGCCGCGCGACTTGACGATCAGCGTCGAAGCCGGCTTGCCCTTCGCCGAGCTCGCCGCCTTGCTCGCCAAAAATCAGCAAATGATTCCTTTGGACCCGCCTTTTGCGAACCATGCCACCATTGGCGGTGTGGTGGCCACGAATGGCTCCGGGCCCCGCCGGCGTTGGTTCGGTACCGCGCGCGACCTCGTCATTGGCATGCAATACGCCACCATGGAAGGCAAGCTGGTGCAATCGGGCGGCATGGTCGTTAAGAACGTCGCCGGGCTCGACACCGGTAAGCTGCACATCGGCGCGCTGGGCACGCTCGGCGTGATGACCGTCGTCAATTTCAAGCTTCTCCCGATGCCCGTCGGCACCCGGACCTTCGCCAAGGAATTCACCAGCGCCGCAGACGCCATCGCCGAACGCGACCGCATTCTGAAGAGCACGCTGCAGCCGATGGCGCTGGACTTATTGAACCCGGCCGCCGCCCGCGAGCTGGCACTGAATGGCTTTGTTTTGTTGCTGGAGGCGGGCGGCCAGCCCAACGTGCTCGACCGCTATGCCCGCGAACTGCCAGGCTTTGCCGTGGCCGACCACGGGCTTTGGCCCCGCATTAGTAATTTTACCGAAGCGTTCCTGGTGGGCCGTCCCGATGGCTGCGTGGTGCGTATCTCCAGCAAGCTCACGGAGGCGGCGCAAGTGCTGGATGCTTTTACCACCGGCCCCGTGATCATGCGCGCCGGCAATGGCGTGGCCTACGCCTTCTGCGAGACCGTGCCCGCCGAGTTACCGGGGCTCAAATGCGTCATCGAATATGCGCCCGAACCGCGTCCGGCGGGCGTTAACTTATGGCCCGCGCCGGGTGCCGATTTCGACCTGATGCGCCGCGTCAAAGAGATGATGGATCCCCATCATTTGCTGAACCCTGGCCGGCTCTACGGAAAGCTCTAACCATGTCTACGGAAACCACAGCGCAGTATGTAAAGCCGGGCCGCCACGAAGACGCGCCCACCCAAAAAGACCTTGACCGCTGCGTCCATTGCGGCCTGTGCCTCAACGCCTGCCCCACCTATCGCGAGCTTGGTGTGGAGATGGATTCGCCGCGCGGACGCATCTACCAGATGGTGCAAGTGGCCACTGGCCAAACCGCCATCAACCCCACCTATATCGAGCACATGGACCTTTGCCTCGGCTGCCGCGCCTGCGAAACCGCCTGCCCTTCCGGCGTCGAATACGGCAAGCTGATTGAGGCGGCCCGCACTGAGCTCAACGCCGTCCGGCCCAAGAGCCTTTTTCGCCGCGCGCTGGAGGGCTTCGTCTTTGGACACCTGCTCGCCTCGCGCTGGATGCTCTCTTTGTTGGGCCTGAAGCTGTGGATCTACCAGCAGAGCGGCCTGCAATCGCTGGTGCGCGCCAGCGGCATCCTCAAGCCGATGGGCCTCGCCGAAATCGAGCGGCTCACGCCCACCGCCGAGCGCCCCACGTTCTTCGGCAAGATCGGGCAGGTCTTTCCGGCCGATGGCGTTCGCACTAGCAAGGTGGCCTTGCTGGCCGGCTGCATGCAGAACATCTTTTTCGCGCGGCTAAACGAAGCCACGGTGCGCGTGCTGCAGAAAAACGGCTGCGAGGTGCATGTCGTTGCAGGGCAAACCTGCTGCGGCGCGCTGCACGCCCACTCCGGCTTTCGCGAAGAGGCCCGGGCGCTCGCCCGTCAAAACGTGGATGCCCTGGTAGACGGTGGTTTTGACGCCATCATCTCTAATACTGGCGGCTGCGGGGCCACTTTGAAGGAATATCATCATTTGCTGGAACACGATGCGGCCTACGCCCATCGCGCTGAAAAGTTCGTCGGCCTGATGCGTGACGTGAACGAATTCCTCGCGGGCCTCGAGCTAAATCCGAACATGAAGCCGATCCATGCGGTCGTCACGTATCAGGACTCCTGCCACCTTGCCCATGGCCAGAAGGTCACCAAAGCGCCGCGGCAGCTGATTTCCCGCATTCCTGGTATTACGTTTGTCGAAATGCCCAACGCCAGCATTTGCTGTGGCAGCGCCGGCATTTACAATGTCGTGCAGAACGAGTTGGCCATGGAGATTTTGGCCTCGAAGATGGGCAACGTCAATGTGACGAAGGCCGATCGCGTCATCTCGTCGAACCCCGGATGCATGCTGCAACTGCGCGCGGGCGAAAAGTTGCACGGGCAAAATCGGCAAGTACAGCACGTGATCGAGTTGCTGGACGAAGCCTACCGCGCCTAAGCCGCCGCCGCCCGACATGGCAGCCGGGCCTGTAGCCGGGCCTACCCCCTCCGAAGTAGAAGTGCATTGTTTACAACACTGGGGTCGCAGCACCGCTTTCACCACCGGCGACCCCAGCCACCCGAGAATGAGGGGAGCGTGCGGGTAGCGAAATTATGCATTTGCGGGGGCCGCATGAAGTTTAAGGGCGACTAGCGGGAAGAGCCTGGCTGGGGCCCTGGCATGGGTCGGGCCCAGTGGCGCGTCATCACGAGCCAGCCCGTCAGTGGCACCAGCATCACGAGCGCCGTGGCGAGGGCGGCAGAGCGCACGGGGAGGCCTTGGTCAACCGCCCAGCCCGCCAAGTAGCTGGAAAGCGAGATCGAGAGCACCATGCCGGCGAAATCAGTGGAGAGCAGGCGGCCGCGAAAGGCGTCTTCACTGAAAGTTTGCATCAGGTTGGTGGAGAAGACCCAAGCGGTGGAAGCGCCGGCATGCGCGAGCGCGATGGCGGCGCAAGCGACGGCGAGGGAGCTGGATTGGGACAGCGCGCCATAGCCCAACAGCACCAGGACGAAGCCCAGCGCGATGCCGAGGCGCATCTTTTCCAGATGATGGCCGGCCCAGCGGCCGACGAGCCAAGGCCCAACCACCGCGCCGCATCCGCGCGCCGCCATCAGCGTGCTGATGCCCATCATGGCGGCGGCTTGCGGATCGCGGGTGGCCCAATAGAGGGGGAATTCGCGTTGGCCCATCACGCTCAAAATGACGTAGTTGGAGCCCATCAAACCGACGCCGGCCTTCACCATCAGCGTCGTGCGGCGGCGGCTGTCGCCCCAGACATAGGCGAGCCCTTCGGTAAAGGCACCGGCCCCAACCAGGTCACGGAAAGTGAGCGGTGCAGCGGACTCGACATGGGGCTCATGAAAGCGCATCCGCGACACCAGCCAGGCCGAGAATAGAAACGAGACCGCGTCGAAAATGAAGACGAAGTTACGCCCAAAAGCGGCGGCCATAAAGCCGCCCAGCGACGAGCCAAGAAAGAAGCTGGCGGCCCAGGTGACGCCGCCCAGGGTATTGGCCGTCAGGCGCTCCTCGTCGTTGCGGGCGATGTTGGGGACGATGGCGGCGCGGCCGGGCTCAAAGAAAGCCCACATGATCGTTTCGAGCACCAGCAGAGTGTAGAGCAGCCAGAGCCGGTCAGCCGTTTGGACGAAGACCATCAGGCCGATGATGACGGCGCGGGCCAGGTCAGTGACGATCATGATGCGCTGGCGGCTCAGACGGTCATTGAGGACGCCGGCCATGGGGCTGACGAACAGTTGGGGCAGCAGTTGCAGCGCCAGCGTGATGCCGATGCTTTCGGCGCGGCCGGTGATCTGCAGCAGCAGGCTGTAGAGGACCACGGCGTACAGCCAGTCGCCCACTTCACTGATGATTTGGGCTGACCACAGCAGGCGGAAGTTGCGATTCTGGCGGATCAGCTTGGCAATGCCGCGCAGCGAGATGAGGGGCGCCGCCATGTTTTAAGGGACGTAGACGCCCATGCGTTGCTTGGTGAGCCGCACAGTTTCGTTGGCGATGGGTGCCACGCGAGCGCTGCCGGCGCGCAGGATCTCGTCCAGGTTCCCCGAGATCACTTCGCGATAACGAGCTTGAATCGGCTCGAGCGATTGGGCGACCATCCCGGCCACTTTCTTCTTGAGGTCGCCGTAGCGCAGGCCGCTGAACTCCGCTTTTAGCTCGTCGCTCGACACGCCGCTGAAGGCTTGATAAATGCCGAGTAAGTTGCGCACGCCGGGGCCCATCGTTTCGAAATTCACCTCGGGATGCGAGTCGGTGGTGGCGCGCATGATCTTCTTCTGCGCTTGCGCGATGTCGTCCAGCAGGCCGATGGCGTGGCCGGTACCGGAAGCCGACTTACTCATTTTCTTTTCCGGGTCGTCCAAGCCCATCACACGCGCGCCGCCGTGCGTGGGCAGCTTGGTGGCGGGCACGGTGAAGGTGTCGCCGTAGAGCGAGTTGAAGCGTTGGGCGATGTCGCGCGTCAGCTCAAGATGCTGGCTTTGGTCGTCGCCGACGGGCACGATTTTGGCTTGGTAGAGCAGAATATCGGCGGCCATCAGGACGGGATATTGCAACAGGCCGCTGCCGATCGTTTCCTGCTTCTCGCTCTTGTCTTTGTACTGCGTCATGCGTTCAAGCCACCCGAGGGGCGTCACGCAGGTAAGCAGCCAGCCGAGCTCGGCATGGGCGGGGACGCTCGATTGCAACATCAACGCCGCTGCCTGAGGGTCAATGCCGCAGGCTATGAAAAGAGCGGCGATTTCGCGGATCTTGGCGCGCAGTTCCTCGGGCTCCTGATAGACGGTGACGGCGTGCAGATCGACCACGCAGAAGATGCATTCGAACTCGTGCTGCAGCCGCACAAAGTTCTGGATTGCGCCGAGATAGTTGCCGATATGGAGGTGGCCGGTGGGCTGCACCCCAGAAAATACACGTGCCTTGGTCATGAAAGTGGGAGAATCCTATCGTAGCCTGATGGAAACACCTGAAACAAACCCTGAAGTAGAGATCATGCCCGAAGAGGCAGCCGAAGCCGTCTCAACCGGCGCGATTCCGCCACCCGGCGATACGATGATTGAGAAGTTAGTGTACGGCGGACAAGGCTTGGCGCGCACGGCCAATAAAGTCGTGATGATGCCGTTCGTCATCCCCGGCGAGACGGTCACTTGGCAGACGATCAAGGAGCATCCCGGCCACATTGAGGCGCGCTTAGCCAACCTGGTGACGGCGTCTGAGTCGCGCGTGGTGCCGCCTTGCCCGGTGTTCGGCCGTTGCGGCGGCTGCCATTACCAGCACATCGAATACGACATGCAGGTGCAGCATAAGAAAAAGATTCTGGCCGAAAGCCTGGCGCGGATCGGCAAGCTGACGCCTCCCGATGAAATCGGCACCTTGACTGGCGAGGCGTGGGGTTATCGCAATCGCATCCAAATTCATTTTGAGGGCCGCAAGATGGGCTTTCGCGAAGCAGGGTCGCGCACGCTGGTGCCGATCGAGAACTGCCCGGTCGCCTCGCCGATGTTGCAGCAGACGCTCGCCGCGATCAAGAAGCGCATCAAGGACCATCGCTTTCCTGACTTCTTAGAAGAAGTGGAGCTATTTACCAACGAGGAGGAAGTCGTCTTCAACGTGCTGCGAGCGCGGCGCGGCGTCTCAAAAGACTTTTTCCCCTGGATGGCCGAAGTCGTGCCCGGCGCTGACCAAAGCCGCTTGTTTTATCAGGTGGGCGATGATCGTTTCCGCGTGAGTTATCAGAGCTTTTTCCAGGTAAATCGCTTTCTGATGCAGCCCTTGGTGGACGTGGTGTTGGGTGATTCGAAGCCTGCCTGGGCATTGGATCTCTACGCCGGCGTTGGCTTGTTCAGCTTGCCGCTGGCCAAGCGCGGCGCGCGGGTCACCGCCGTCGAAGTGGTGCGCGGCGCGGCGGCCGACCTCGAGCACAATAAGTTTGCGGGCATTGAAGTGGTGCAGAAGGCCGTGGAATTCTATCTCGAAAAATTCGAAGGCCGGCCGGACTTGATTCTAGCCGACCCGCCCCGCGTCGGCATGGGCAAGAAAACGGTGGAGCATCTGGTGGCCCTGCGCGCGCCGGAGATCTGCCTGGTCTCGTGCGACCCGACGACCTTGGCGCGCGATGCAGCCGGCCTGGTGGCGGGCGGCTACGAGATCACTGCCTTGACGATGGCCGATCTATTTCCGCAGACCTTTCATTTAGAAGCCGTCATGCGGCTGCGGTTGCGTTAGAAAACCCCCGGGCCTAGAACCTCCAAGCTAACGCCGCGCCTGATGGCGACACGCCCACCTGCGGCATCAGCTTGCCGTTCAAGCCCGCTTGGTGATGCCGGTTAAAGGTGCTGCGGCCCATCAGAAACCCGATTGACCCGCCCACGAAAATATCCGAGAGCCAGTGCTTGCTGGCGCTGAGGCGCGATGCCGAAACGGCCGTGGCGAGCGAGTAGGCGAGGATCGGCACGGCGGGATGATCACGGTACTCGTACGCGAAGACCGTGGCCACGGCAAAGATGCTCGCCGCATGTCCCGAAGGAAATGAGTTGCCGCCTTCCCAGAAGCCGCCGCGCCGGTCATGCTCCAGCGGCCGCTCGCGATTGGTGAGTTGCTTCAGCGCAAACGTCGCGATCTGGGCGTGCCCCAGGGCTTCGAACGCCAACAAGCCGGACTCCTGCGCGTGCTGATTTCCCTTGAACTTGCCCACCAAATAGGCCCCGCCAGAGACACCGATGAGGCTGTAGGCCGAGCCCAACTGGGACGCCCGGCCACTCCACACGGTCTGGTCGCGCGTATTCGGCAACGCATCCAAGGTGTGCCGGTCAGTGGCAATCAGCGCCGCTGAGATCAGCGCGAAAGGCACCACATATTTCTTCACTGTCCCCGTGCTGTAGCTACTCTTGCGAAAGGGACTCTTCAGGATCTTGAGTTCGTCAATGACAAATCGTTTCGGCAACGTCTGAATCGTCACCTCCGCACTCTGCGCACTCTGCGAACTCTGCGAACTCTGCGCGGCGGCGATGCACCTGAAAAACAGGCCCGCTACTGCCAAATTTCTCAATATCTTCAAGGGTATCTTCACACGTTCGTAAGATGCCGGGCCGGCCCTTTCCGTTTCGTCCCGCCGCCCATTCGCCACAATTTACGTCACGGACCTAGTGGCTGAGAAACAATCCCGACGCGGCCAGCGCGGTACCCGCCATGCCCGCGATCATTGACATGACGGGAAAGATATTCCTTTTCGCAATGAAGAACATCGACGCCAGCACCAGTCCCATTTCCAGCAATCCTTCGCCCACATCGTAGCGAAGCGCCTTGCGTTCCGCTAACTCCGATTCCTCGCCTCGCTCCTGGGCCTTCTTTTGCGTCTCCTCAGTCTCGTGTGCATAGCGGGCGACGTCCCGCTTATATTTGTCCTGAAGTCCAGTCACCTTCACCGCATCCTTCCCAGTCAGTGAGCCCAGCAGGTCAATGCCCAGCTCCATGACGTGCGACTTGATCTTCTTGGACTGAAAGAACGCCCATTGATCGTTGGCTTCCATCTTCATTACCACGGCTTGGGTATGCGCGCGATGCGAAGCGATCGTCACCACCGCCAACAGCACCGCCAGACATGCGGCTTGAATGCCCACCCGCTGACTTCGCGGATCGGTTTGGCCTTCGTGTTCAATATGCAATTCGAGTTCGGGCACTTTTTGTTCCTGACTGACACGAGATCGAAACCCGTGCTCTCGATTGAAGTATAGGTGCTAGGAACCCGGAAAACCATGCATTGCGGCGTAACCCCCTCCCGAAGTGCGAGCCTATCGCCTGGGCAGGGGACCGCGTAAAACCCGCCGGCCTCCAGGCCCCGATCTCTCGCTTCGACGGGCGATGGGCTTCCGCCCGAATTTGCCGCAATCTAAAGAAGCAGAGATCGCCCGGAAATTGGGCAACTCTCAGCAGAAACGGAAATTACTCCTATGAAAAAACTACTTGCTGGATCGATCATGCTGGCGCTCGTTTCGTTCGCGTCGGCTGCCCCGCAGCTCAACCCCACCAAGGGCAGTGCCGTAGAACAGGCACCTCAGAACCAGGCTGGACAAAAGGCCGGCCACCGCAACAAGCGCGCCAATACCGGCGGCAAACACAAAACCAAGAAGGTCGCCAAAACCCCCGTCGATGCCGCGCAACCGGTAAAGTAATGTGGATCATCCCGGCAACTCCGCCGTCCTCTCCCGGACGGCGGAACTTGCCGGCAGAAGTGGCCAATTCCCCCGCATTAAATTTTAACAACTTTATTCCTTTTACTAGTCACCTTCTTGAAAATAACAGCGTCGAATATTTTACATATCTCGGCGGTTTCCGAAGTGCTGGCGCTTGGAGGTGCTGATGTATTTTCCCGCTATTTGTTTAGTCATACTGATGTCCCCGGCTTCGCTCGCCATGGAGGTCGACCTCGCCCCAAACTTTGAGAGTCCCGGTGCGGTGGGTGATCTCATGACTTGGATTGCCACCGCCCATGATTCCGCGCCTGGCACACTCTGGTACCGCTTCCGTTCGCGCGCCCCGGCGGGTGCCTATCGGATCGTCCGGGATTTTGGCCCGAATCCAGTGATTGATTTTGCCGCAGTCGATCATGAAGGCGTCTACGAGATGGAAGTGACGGTGCGCAATCTAGACACTGGCGAGACGGATTCAGCCGTGGGTGCCTATGAATTCCTGTCAAGAATTACCAATGAACCGTTGGTGAATGCGACAGCCCATCCGTTGGTGTTTCTCCTCAGCGCTCCCGCTTGCCCGGAAGGTTCGGCGATGCGTGTGGAGTTTCGCACCGGTACAGAGCCCCTCATCCGGACGCCACCCAAACCTTGCGATGGCGCGCTGACCATGAACTTTTTTCTTGCGGGTCTACGCTCGGAGACGGCGTATGTGGCCAACGCAATTCTAGTCAGCGGGACAGGGACCACTCGCGGCCCGGCTTTACCCTTCCAAACTGACGCCGTCGCCGATATGCAGCCTCCTCCAACGGTGCTCTCCAACCAGACCTTACCCACCGTCAACACGGCATTGTTGAACAGCGACGGCGTCGCCACTGACCTTGGCGGCAATCAAATTTGGTTCAATCCGATCGCGCTCAGTAACATTACGCGAACCGAAGCCGGCGGCTACTTCTGGGGCTACGTGCAGGATCCCGGTGCCGGCCCCGCCTATCAACTGCTGCGCAAAGTGGACCTGCTGGGGCAGACGGTTCTCGAAACCAATGCCGCGCGCGTCAATGAACAACTCGCCGCGTTGGGCAGGCACCCGATCACTTCGTTTCACCACGAGGTACGCCCCATCGGCAGAGGCCGCGTGATGGCCTTGGCGGCGACTGAACAGTTCGTCCACGATGTCCAGGGGCCAGGCGCCGTGAACGTGTTAGGCGACATGATCCTGGTGCTCGACCAGGACCTGAACGTCGTCTGGACCTGGGATGCTTTCGACTGGCTCGATGTGTCGCGCGAGGCGATCCTGGATGAAAAGTGTACGCCCACTGCCGGCGGCTGCCCGCCCTTCAATGAAACACCCACCGCCAACGATTGGACCCATAGCAATTCGCTACAACTGACCCCCGACGGCAATATGCTCATGTCCGTCCGCCACCAGGACTGGCTCCTCAAAATCGATTTTGCCGATGGCCTGGGCGACGGACACATCCTCTGGCGGCTAGGGAAAGGCGGGGACTTCCGGCTCGACAGCGCCGGCCCGCAGGCTTGGTTTTCGCACCAGCACGACAGCAATTTTGAGCTATCCGACCCCACTCGGCTGATAGTCTTCGATAACGGCAACACCCGGCTGGCCCAACAAGGGCCGGGCGCGGGACCCATCAACAGCCGTGGCCAAGTTTGGAAACTCGATGAAACGGCCATGACCGCCAAGCCCGTCTTGAATACCGACCTCGGCGTCTATGCCTTTGCCGTGGGCTCGGCGCAGCAACTGGAAAACGGTAACTACCACTTCTGTGCCGGCTATGTGCTCGATGGCCTCGACCGGTCGGCCCACTCCTTCGAAATCAACCGGGCTGGCGTTAATGTATACTCACTGCAGGCTGATAGACTCATTTATAGAACATTTCGCCTGCCTGACTTGTACAGCGCTCAATAGCGCGATTCAACGCGGAATGTAGGGAGTTCCGCGGGTGAATCGTCGTACATTCCTGCAATTGGCCGCCGCCGGCACCGCCCTGCCTCGACGCTCAGGGGCAGAAACCGCGCTTCCCAACATTGTTTTCATTTACGCCGATGACCTTGGTTATGGCGACCTTGGCTGCTACGGCTCAAAAATTCGCACTCCCAACCTGGATCGCCTCGCCACGCAAGGGGCACTTTTTCATCAGTTTTACTCTGCCAGCCCAGTCTGCTCTCCCGCGCGCGCATCGCTGATGACCGGCCGCTATGGGGTGCGCGCCGGCGTTCCCGACGTCCTGTATCCAACTTCCACCACGGGGCTCGGAATGGGCGAGACCACCATCGCGGAAATGCTACAGCAAACCGGCTACGCCACCATGTGCGTCGGCAAATGGCACCTCGGCATTCAAGACCGTTATCAGCCCACTCGCCGCGGATTCGACGAATACTACGGACTGCTGGGCAGCAACGACCAGGGTCCGGTGTTGATGCACAATACCGAGGTGATCGAGTCGCCGGTGGACCTGGAAACCCTTACCGCGCGGTACACCCAGCAGGCCGTGCAGTTCATCCAGCGCTCGGCCGGTAAGCCCTTCTTTCTGTATCTGCCGCATTTGGCGCCGCACGTGCCGATCGTCGCTTCCGCGGCGTTTAAGGGCAAGTCCGGCCTCGGCCCCTATGGCGACGTCGTGCAGGAACTGGATTGGAGCGTGGGCCAAGTGTTGGAGGCGCTCGAAACCAACGGACTCGATCGCAACACGCTCGTGATTTTCACCAGCGACAACGGCCCCTGGTTTCAAGGCAGCGCCGGCAATCTGCGCGGGCGCAAGGGCGATACGTTTGAAGGCGGCATGCGCGAGCCCTTCCTGGCGCGCTTCCCCGGGCGCATTCCGGCCGGTCGCGTCGTCGAGGGTTTCGCGTCGGCCTTGGACATCCTACCCACCTTCGCCGCCTTAACCGCCGCGCCTTTGCCCGGCAATCCGATCGACGGCGTGAACATCTGGCCGATGCTCACTGGCGAAGCGGACACCGTCGACCGGCCGGCGTTCCTCTACTTCGACTCCTGGAATCTGCAATGCGCTCGCCTGGGCCCTTGGAAGTTGCATATGGCCCGCTATAATTCAGCAGCATTTTCGGCGGTGCCGGCCGCGGGCCGCATGAATCTGCGGTTGATGAACTGTGAGCTTTACAATCTAGACGACGACCCCGGAGAGGCCTACGACATCTCCGACGAGCATCCCGAGGTAGTCGCGAAGATTCAGGCCCAGGTAAAACAACAGCTCTTGTCGATGCCGACGCTGGTCCGTCAGGCTTGGGACGACACCCAACGTCGAAGGGTGCGGCCCAATGGCTCGGGGGAATGGCCCGTCCCAGAGCCCTAATTGGGGAATAATCAATCATGAGTACGAATATCGAAGATGTGAAACGGCACGTGACCCTACTCTCTGACGAGGCGTTGCTCGACGTGCCACGCGAAGACCTCACCGAAAGCGCCCAAGCCGTCTATGAGGCGGAATTGGCGAGTCGTGGGCTGGCGTGGCCAGCGGCGGCCGGGTCCCTAGAAGAAGACCCTGAAGCGGCGGCGGCCGCCGGCGGCGGTCTAGTTTCGATCGCCAAGTACGAATCGATAGAAGACGGCCGTTTCGCCCGTGATTTACTCAGAAATGAGGGGATCCCCGCCTGGTTTGCGGCGGAACTGGCCATTCGCAAAGGAGATGCCGATCCTCTGTCCGGCCTGGAACTGCTGACCCAAGCCGTTTTTCTGGAACAAGCGCAGCAACTGCTCTCTTCAAAAGTCTCCGACGAAGAACTCGCGCGTCAAGCCGAAACTGCCGGCCTCACCATCGACGCCGAGGATGAGCTGCCCGAAGATCCTACGCCTTAGGGCCGGCCGAAAAAATATGTGAGAATAATTCCTCGCTCAACCCACTATTAAGTAGGACCTCGTGTGTACGCTCTCCTCTTAACTCTGTGGCTCGGCCAAATCACTCCGCTTGACTCGGCCTATGCTGAGTTGCGCGCGAACCGCTACGATGCCGCTATCGTATTGTTTCAAAGAGCCTTAGCGGATAACCCCACGGCCATTCCCCCCCGCAAGGACCTCGCTTATACCCTCCTCAAGACCGGCGACACCGACGCCGCTCGCGAGCAGTTTCGCCTCGCCCTCCAGCACGCCCCGCAGGACCATCATCTCGCCCTCGAATACGCCTTCCTCTGTTTTGAGGCCAAAGAGCGCCGCACTGCCCGCCTGATTTTCGACCGCGTCCGCCACGAAGGCGTTCCTGCGGAAAAAGCTACGGCCGAAACTGCCTTCGCCAACATCGATGGCGAGTTGGAGGCCGGGCTGAAACGCTGGGTCGCCGCCGCGCGGGATTCGCCCGGCAAATTCAGCATTCATCAGGAGATCGCCCACCTCGCCGAGGAGCGTGACCAGCTCGACCTCGCCGCCCTCCACTACACGGCCGCTTGGCGGCTACGCCCCGACATGCGCGAATTCCTGCTCGACCTCGGCCGCGTGTACACGCTCGCCCAACGCCCCGAACCGGCTTTCGCCGCCTTACTCGCCGCCAGCCACGCCACCGAACCCCGCATCGCCGAACGCGCGCGATCCCTTTTGCCCCCCCGTTACCCATTCGTCTACGAGTTCGAGGCGGCGCTCGCCCTGGATCCGGAAAATGTGAGTCTGCGCCGCGAACTCGGCTTTCTGCAACTGGCCATGGCCCACACCGACGAAGCCGAAGCCACCTTTGTCCGAGTGACTGAGCTGGCCAAGGACGACTGGCCTTCCGTTGCCCAATTGGGTTTGCTCCGTTTGAAGCGCGGCGATGTCGAGGGTGGCAAAGTGCTGCTGGAACGGGTGCTCACCCTCTGCCCGGATATCGAGCTAAAGGCCCGCGTCTCGCAAGCACTCGGCGCGTCTCGATCTCTCACGCGGACGGCCGGCGATCAGAGTTATGCCAAGGGCTATCTGGACGACGCGCTTCGCCTCTATCGCTTGGCCCAGGAGCGCGATCCTGACGACGCCAGCCTCTTGCTCAAACTCGGCTGGACGCTGAACATGTTGAAGCGCGACGCCGAAGCCATCACCTGGTTCGACCGGGCCCGCCATGCCACCGACCCGAAGATCGCCGCTGAGGCTGACCGGGCCTATCGCAATTTGCGGCCGCAGTTCGCCCCCGTCCGGCTCACCGTCTGGAGCCTGCCCATGTACTCGACGCGCTGGCGCGCCGGCTTCTCCTACGGCCAACTGAAGAGCGAATTCCGCCTGGGCGCGCTGCCGTTTAAGCCTTATCTCTCGCTCCGTTTCGTGGGCGATACCGGCTCGTTGCTGCGGCAAGCCTCCGTCATCAACGGCGCTCTCTCCGAGCGGGCCGTCATCCCCGCAGCCGGAATCAGTGGCCGGCTCGGCCCGGTGACGCTGTGGGCTGAAGCTGGATTAACGATGCCCTTCAGCAGTGGTCCCCATCGGGCCGATTATCGGGGCGGCGCATCGTATAGTAAGTCCTTCGGCCATCCCCTGCCCGGCAAAGGCTGGTTCGCCACCGCCAACGCTGACGCGGTCTTCGTCAGCCGCTTCGATCGCGACACGTTGGTCTACTCGCTGAATCGCTTTGGCTATTCGCTAGGGCGCGTGCAATTCGGCTGGAACTCGAACATTACGCTCGACGCCCGGCGCTTTTGGTGGGGAAACTTTGTGGAAGCCGGTCCCGGCTTGAAGTTACAAGTCGCGCCGCGGCTTACGCTCTCCGCCGACGCTTTGCGCGGACGTCATTTAGTATTGAATGGTATTCCGTTTTCCCCGATTTATCACGATCTGAGACTCTCTCTTTGGTATGCCGCGACTTACTAACTTACTCCTCTTACTCACGCTGCCGGCCGTCGCCAATACCTACCGGCTGGAACCCGCAGATGCGCCCGGCTGGCGCGACTTATTCCTCAGCCTCGGCATCCAGGAAGCTCAAACTGCGCCGGTAATTGCAGTGCAAAACACGAAGAGTTCAGCCCCGCTGCAGATTGTCGTGGGTGCCGCACTAGGAGTTACAGCGACCAACCAGCGCGTCAAAGTACGCTCGGCGGTTGATCTATTCCGGCCGGCGCTTGAGATCGTCTGGCAGCACGAAGAGTTGCTACCGGTTTACACGCTGCCCGCCAGCGCCAAAATCTACACCTGGGATCGTTGGACGAAAGCGCCGTTAGTCGCGAGTTGGAAACAGGATCGCCAGACGATCCTGTGGCTGGCAACTTCGATTGGCGAGCATGGCTACGAGAAGTTCCCTTATCTGGCCCAAGCTCTCGTGGAACTGGGTTTCTCCCCACCCTACCGGGGCCGCGATCTGTGGGCCTTCTTCGACTCGGGTTACCGCGCCCGCGCCGACTTCGACTACTTAGCCCAACAATGGCGTCGCGCCGGCATCGCCGCTTTGCATGTCGCATCGTGGCATTACTTCGATGCCGACGCCGAGAAGAGTAAAGAGCTGGAGCGCTTGATTCTGGCCTGTCATCGCCAGCGTATTCTGGTTTACGCCTGGATCGAACTGCCCCACGTCAGCGAGCGCTTTTGGCAGCAGCATCCCGAATTTCGCGAGCAGACTGGCAATGGGCAAGACGCCCAGCTCGACTGGCGTAAGTTGGTCAATCTACATGACCCCAACTGCGCCCGTGCCGTTTCGGCGGGTATTAGCCAGATGCTCACACGCTTCGATTGGGATGGCGCAAATCTCGCAGAGCTCTACTTCGAGTCGTTAGAAGGCGTCGCCAATCCGGCCCGCTTTACGCCTATGAACGCGACCGTGCGTAAGGAGTACGCGGCGCTTCAAGGCCATGACCCGATCACCATCTTTACCAACCCCGAGCGCGTCCCGGATTTTCTCGAATACCGGGCGGCTTTAGCCACTAAGTTACAAACGGAATGGCTCGAACGCCTCGCCGCGATTCGCAAGTTGAAACCCGCCGGCTTCGATCTTACCTGGACCCATATTGACGATCGCTTCGACACCCGCATGCGCGACTTACTCGGTGCCGATAGCAGCCGCGCCTTACCGCTCGCCAAGAAATACGAAGCCACGTTCCTTATTGAAGATCCCGCCACTGTCTGGCACTTAGGCCCGCGCCGCTATATCGAGATTGCTAAACGTTATCCGAAAGATGCCCGGCTCGCCATCGACTTGAATATCGTCGAGCGCTATCAGGACGTTTACCCGACGAAGCAACAAACCGGCGCCGAGTTACTCGGACTCATTCACCATGCGGCCCAGTCGTTTCCCCGGGTGGCGCTTTACTTTGAGAAGTCCATTCTGGCACCGGACTATCCCTTGCTTTCGAGCGCCTCGGCCGTCAAGCCCAAGCGCACCGCCGGAGACCACTTTGAAGCCACCCGCCCCTTCGGCCTCGCGCACCAAGGCACCCTAACGGTCAACGGCGAACCCTGGCCCGTCACCGACGGCGAAACCGCTTGGCTCCCCGCCGGCAAACTCGCCATCGCCCCGGCCACGCGTCAACCGGACTTACGCATTCTGGACCTCAACGCCGAGTTACTCTCGGCCGCGGCCCGCCGCGATGCGGTGGACTTCGAATACCGCTCCACCGCCCGCGTCCTCGCTCAACTGAGCGCCCCTATTGCCTGGCTCGAGATCGACGGCAAGCGTACGACGCCCGTGTGGATCGATGAAGCGACACACGTGCTGTCACTGCCGGCGGGTCAACATCGGGTACGAGCGACTATGACGGTACTTCTTCATAGCCCGGCAGATAAATCGACTCGTCATAATGAACCAGCCCCAGTCGCACGTGATCAAGCCAGCCCCGCCGTCCCAGAAAATTACTATCCAGACCAGCGCCGGAATGAAAATAGACCAGCGCGTCCCACTCCAAGCCAAGGGTCCGCCGCGTGACTTCGTGACCATAGGCCGTGAAGGGTCCAGCCATGGTCCGATACCGTCCTAAGACACCAGATTCAACGTCAATTCCAAGCTGTTCGGCGAGAGAGCGATGAAATAAGCAATCCGCAGAGCCGGTATCCAAGCGCGCGAGCGACAACGGTCAATCCCCTCATCGGATGTGGGGTACCTGTGCTCGACGGCGAAATCAAGGCTGGGCATGGACTAGTCGATACCCAGCCATCCGCCGGCCAGAGGACGCGGATCCGGTTCCGACACGAAGAACATGAAGGGTTCGTTGATGCCCTGGGAGCGAGCGGATTGATAGACCTGTTTGCCGTCGGGGCCGTTGGCCACGACGCGATCGCCGCGTCAAGGCTGCTTCCACATCGGGTGCCAGTTGGATACTCATATCGCCTCGTTCTCATAGGATACTGCAGGCGAAAAGGCCCCACTTGCTTTCGGGCCGACACGAGGTTCGAGCGATGGTGCAAAATGGAGGTGGACGTTCGTGACATGGAAACAAAAACTACTGAAGATCTTGTTCAAGGCGCGGGCATCATGGTGAATGTCGCCTTCACTTCGTATCCCGATGGAACCGTCGTGGCCGAATGTACGGACATTCCAGGTTGTATCTCACAAGGTGAGAGCATGATCGAAGCCAAGGCCAACATCGCCGATGCTATCGCCGCCTGTGTGTCGGTGATACTTGAGGATGCTCTTCACACGCATCAGCCGCAGGGTTCAGAGTTAGGGCAGACCGTGTTTGAGCAGTTTCATATCGCACCGCCTCACGTGCTCGACTGCGCTTAGACTCGACTCGAATGGCGCTTTCCGAACTTCCCCTTGCCAGCGGTCGCGAACATGCGAAGGTCTTCGTCGCTTTGGGTTGGACCATTCGCAGAAACGGCGAGCACCTCGTTCTGAAGAAGTCCGGGACCGGGATGATTTCGATTCCCAATCACCGCGAGGTGAAGCGGCAAACGCTTAGCCGGATCATTCAGCACGCAGGCCTGACTGATGAAGTCTATCGACAAGCATACGAAGCGTTGTGAACCAAAAAAGCCCCGCCTTGCGGCGGGGCCTCTTTGTTCTGTCAAACGGAGGAACTAACTACAGCCGCTTGTGCCGCCGCAGTTCTCGCACTTGAAGCAAGACCCATTGCGTGTCATCAACGAACCACATACTTGGCAAACCGGCGAATCGGCGATGGCCGTTACCGGGGCAAAGTCCAACTTCTGCTGGGGTTCGGGCTCAGTCGGATTCAGCATCGTGCCGTCACCGGCCTCGCTCACCGCATACTCCGGACCCAGGAACTTGGCTCCCATCCAGCGGAAAATGTAGTCCATGATCGACTTCGCGTACTTTACTTGCGGATTGTTGGTCCAACCCGAAGGCTCAAAGCGCACGTGGCTAAACTTATCCACGTAGAACTTCAGCGGTACGCCATATTGCAACCCATAAGAAACAGCCGTGGCGAAGCTATCCATGATGCCCGAGATCGTCGAGCCTTCCTTCGCCATCGAGATAAAGATCTCGCCCGGCTGGCCATCGTCATAAAGGCCCACCGTGATGTAGCCTTCATGACCGGCAATCGAAAATTTGTGCGTGATCGACGCGCGCTCGTCGGCCAGCTTGCGGCGAATCGGCTTGTAGACGATGCGCTCTTCTACCTTCGCCGGCACGACCACCGCGGCGGCGGCCAACTGCGCGTTCGACTTCTTCTCGCCCTTGGACGAGCCCGAAGAGAGCGGCTGCGCCAGCTTCGAGTTATCGCGATAAATCGCCACGGCCTTCAGACCCAAACGCCAGCTTTCGAGGTAGGCGTTCATGATCTCTTCCACCGTGCATTCCTCCGGCATGTTGATCGT
>JANLPT010000358.1:0-5346 GCA_031367405.1 Bryobacteraceae bacterium | reverse complement strand
CATCAAACAAGCCGTCACCGTTTTGTTTGGACTGCTGCTCCTCAACTCCGCCTACCTCGCCGCCTTTGCCACCGCGTCGGTCTTCTATATGGTGAACGTCCTGCTGCACGTGGCCGCCGGTGCGGTCGCGCTGTTGGCCTTCGCTTGGATGGTGCGGCGGGAATACCAATGGGGTGCCCTCCTGCTACTCGCCGCCGGGGCGGCCGGCACTTGGCTCGCCGTAGTCGGCAACACCCTCGACCAGCGATCCATCCTCTACACCCACATCGCGCTGGGCGTATTCGCCATTATGCTCGTCGGCCAGTTTTTTCGACGTGCCGCCTTTGCTCTCGCCCTGCTTCCGCTGCTCGCCTTCGTCTACCAGAAAGCGCTGCCGGCTCCCGCAGACCGCATTCGCAATACGGCCTTTGTCCCCACGAACATGCGGGAAGAAGGCAACGGGCCCAAATCTCCCTTTTGGCCCTCCTCCATTAAGACGAATCTTGAAAATGGCAATGGCAAGATCACGTCTAAATTCTTTATGGAGTCGAAGCAATGCGGCGAGTGTCACAAGGACATCTACCAGCAGTGGGATAGCTCCATGCACCACTTTGCCTCCTTCAATAATCAGTACTACCGCAAGTCAATTGAACACATGCAGGAGATCGGCGGGGTGCAACCTTCTAAGTGGTGCGCCGGCTGTCATGACCATGCGGTAATTTTCTCGGGTAAGTGGGAAAAGCCGATCAAAGATCAAATCAACACGCCCGAAGCGCAGACCGGCTTGGGTTGTGTCTCCTGCCACTCCATTACCCACGTCCAAGGTTCCATGGGACAAGGTGGCTTCACCATGGAGTATCCCGACTTACATGACCTGGCGTCCAGTGACAATAAGTATATCCGGATGATTGATTACTTTCTCACTTACACCGACCCCGAGCCCCACCGTCAGTCCTTTATGAAGCCCTTCATGCGGCAGGACTCCGCCGAATACTGCGCCGCCTGCCATAAAGTTCATCTCGATGAGCCCGTCAATAACTACCGTTGGCTGCGGGGCTTCAATGACTACGATAACTGGCAAGCCAGCGGTGTCTCCGGCCAAGGCGCGCGTAGTTTTTACTACCCCGAAAAGTCAGCCACTTGCGCCGATTGCCACATGCCTCTCGTGCCCTCCCGCGATCCCGGCCACAAAGAAGGCAAGGTTCATTCGCATCGCTTCCCCGGTGCGAATACCGCCGTGCCTTTCGTCAACCAGGACTCCAAGCAATTGGAGGAGACGACGAAGTTTCTCAAATCCGGTTGGATCTCGGTTGACATTTTTGCCGTCTCGCCCGCCGCCGCCCCTCCTCGCGAAATGCCCATGCAACGGCGGGGCGACCAGCCCCGGTTAAACTCCACGATGGCCGTCGGTGAAGAAAGCGAAACCAACGCGCCCGTTTATGAACGCGAAGTGGGCCAGGTCTCGGCACCGGTCGGCGTTGCTGGCACCTCGGTCGAACCCGGGTCTACCGTCCGCGTCGACGTCGTCGTCCGTACGAAGAAGATCGGCCATTTCTTTCCCGGTGGCACAGTGGACGCCTTCGATATTTGGCTGGAACTTGAAGGGCGCGATGCCGCGAACAAACTCGTCTATTGGAGCGGTAAGTTACAGGCCGACGGAGCCGTCGAACCGGGAGCTCACTTTTACCGCTCTTACATGCTGGATGGCGATGGCCAACACATCGATAAGCGTAACGCCTGGCAAGCCCGCAGTGTTCTCTATATCCGCCTAATTCCACCGGGGGCCGCCGATGTCGCGCATTACCGGGTCAAGGTCCCGCCCGCGGCCAAGGGCCCCATCACGTTTACGGCTAAATTAAATTATCGTAAATTTTCTCATTACTACAATAAGTTCGCTTATGCCGGTGTGGCCAAACCGGGCGAGGTAAGTCTCGCTGCCGATAAGCGCGAATATACCTTCGATAACATTTTACCGAACGTCTCCGGTGCTATTAGAGATCGCATTCCGGAAATTCCGATTGTGGTGGTCGCTTCCACCACGGCCCAGATACCGTTGGGCAAAGCCGAATACGCGCCAAAGCTCCGCAAGGCGGATCGCCTGCGTTGGAACGATTGGGGCATCGGCATGTTACTCCAGGGGGACCTGAAAGGTGCCCAATACGCGTTCACCAAAGTCACCGAAGCCGACCCTACCTACGCCGATGGCTGGCTGAATATCGCCCGGACGCTGATTCAGGAGGGCGAGACGGAAGCCGCCCGGCCCTACCTCGACAAAGCGAGCGCGATTAACTCAAAGCTAGCCCGCGTCCACTACTTCCGGTCCCAAGTGCAGAAGGCCGCCGGAGAGTACGACGGGGCGCTGGCTTCGCTCGACTTGGTGCTCACCCAATATCCCCGTGACCGTGTCGCCTTGAACCAGGCCGGGCGCGTGCTGTTCCTGCAGCGCAAATACGCCGCCGCCGTTGCGCGGTTTGGGCAGACCCTCAGCGTTGACCCTGAGGACCTGCAGGCGCACTACAACCTGATGCTCTGTTATCGTGGATTAGGCGATGCGGCGAAAGCCACGCGGGAAGAAGCGCTGTTCCGCCGCTTCAAAGCCGACGAGTCCGCCCAAACGCTAACCGCCAAGCCCCGCTTACTGAACCCGGAAGATAACAACGAACGTCAGGCCTTGCACGAACATGAAAGCGCTCCTCTTAATTAGCTTTGCCACCCACTTACTCGCGGCGACTTTTGCCGATGTCACGACGGCAGCCGGCATCGTCTTCACCCACAACGCGGGCAAAGCCGGCAAGAAGTGGATGCCCGAAACCATGGGTGCCGGCTGCGCCTGGATCGACTTCGATCACGACGGGTGGCCTGATATTTTCCTCGTCAACGGCAAAGACTGGACGCCACGCGGGCGTCACACGCCCTCAGCGCTTTATCGCAACAACCGCAACGGCACCTTCACGAACATTACCGCCGGTAGCGGCCTCGATATCGGGATGTATGGCTTAGGTGTCTCGTCGGCCGACTACGATGGCGACGGCCTGCCAGACCTTTATGTAACCGCCCTCGACGGTGACCATCTTTTTCACAACGAAGGCCATGGCAAGTTCCGGGATGTTACAGCGACGTCCGGCATCCAGAATGCGTCCTTCGGCACTTCATCGGCCTGGTTCGACTTTGACCGCGATGGCCGCCTGGACTTATTCGTCGCGAACTACGTTTCGTGGAAGCGCGAAAAAGACTTATGGTGTTCGATGGACGGCTCCACCAAGTCCTACTGTACGCCGGAGAGCTATCCCGGCACCAGCTCCAAACTCTTTCGCAATTTAGGCGGCGGTAAGTTCGCCGATGTTACAGCGAAGGCGGGGCTGGCGGAGGCCAAAGCGAAAAGCCTCGGCGTCGCCGTACTTGATTACAACGGCGATGGCTGGCCCGATCTGTTCGTGTCGAACGACACGCAGCCGAACAAACTCTATCGCAATGACCAGAACGGCCACTTTACCGAAGAAGGCGTCGCGGCGGGCGTTGCCTTTGGCGAAGACGGCGTCGCGCGCGGTGCGATGGGAGTTGACGCGGCGGACTACGACCGTAGCGGCCGGCCCCACCTAGCGGTTGGCAACTTCAGCAATCAAATGCTGGGCCTGTATCATAACGAAGGCAAGAACTTGTTCGTCGATGAGGCACCTCGATCAAACCTCGGCCGCTCAACTTTACTGACGCTCACATTCGGACTCTTCTATTTTGACTACGACTTAGACGGCTGGCTCGACTTATTCCTGGCCAATGGCCACATTGACGAAGAGATCAATCGCGTGCAGCGCAAAGTGCAGTATGCGCAGATCCCTTTGCTGTTCCGCAACACCGGTAAAGGCCGTTTCGAAAACGCCAATGCGTTCACGCAAGCGCTGGTAGCCCGGGGCGCCGCTTACGCTGATTTTGACCATGACGGCGATCTCGACATTCTCGTCACCAGCAACGGGGGCCCCGCGAAACTCTACCGGAACGATGGTGGCAACGCCAATAATTGGCTCAGCATCAGGGCACCGATCGGGTCACTGCTCACGGTGGGCCAGCAGACGCAGAGTGTGGCCAGCGGCGGAAGTTACTGTTCCCAAAGCGATCTGGCTCGGGTGTTCGGCCTCGGCAAAGAAACGACGGCGACCGTCCAAATCCAATGGCCAAACGGCAAGCGCAAGCAACTAACCGGCGTCAAGGCCAATCAGTTTCTAGTGCTCCCCCAAGAGTGAGTAACATGCGCCTTTGCTTAGCCCTGGCGATGATACTGGCGACAGCCTGTTCTCGTAAGATACCGCAAGAGCAGTCGGCCTATGCCGACCCCAAACTGTGCGCGAACTGCCACCCCGCACAGGCCAAGACCTACGCGCAAACCGGGATGGGCCAATCATTCCGGAAAGCGAATGCCGGCGAGATGGAGCGCATGACCGGTGCCCAGGCCACTTACTTTCACCCCCTTTCTGACCGTTACTACCGGATCCTGACGCGGGGCGGCACCGTGGTGATGCGCCGCTCTCAGAAAACGCCCGATGGCCAGGAGAGTAACATCGTGGAAGAGTCGATCGACTATGTGGTGGGCTCCGGTCGGCATGCCCGTACGTTCTTACATCGCAGGGAAGCCAATCGCCTCGCGCAATTGCCGGTAAGTTGGTACTCCGAGAAAGGTGGCGGGCTCGCCATGAGCCCCGGTTACGATAGCCCGGCCCACCCCGATTTCCGCCGTAAAATCGACGGCGATTGTTTTGCCTGCCACAACGCCTTTCCTACATCAGGTGCCGACGGTGTCTTCCCCGCAGCGCTTCCCGAAGGGATCGATTGCCAGCGCTGCCATGGCCCAGGCCAAGCGCACATCGCGGCCGCGCAGGCCGTTCGTAGCGCGGCGGATGTCCGCCATGCCATCGTTAACCCGAAGCGCTTGCCGGCCGAACGGCAAATGGAAGTCTGCTTACAATGTCATCTCGAAACGACTAGCTTTGAACTACCGAACGCCTTGCTGCGTGAAGGGCAAAACGCATTTTCTTACCGTCCAGGCGAACCCTTGGGCGAACATCGACTCCACTTCGATCATGCTCCCGGTACGGGTCACGACGATAAGTTCGAGATTGCCGGAGCGGCTTACCGGTTGCGTAAGTCCACTTGCTTCATTAAGAGCGGTAAGCTCAGTTGCACCACATGCCACAATCCGCACGACATCCCGCGTGGCGAAGCAGGTATCATCCACTATGATCAGGCCTGCCGGAATTGCCACGCCAACCAGTTACAAGCCACCATTGCGGCCAAGCAACACACGGCCGCCGGCAATTGCGCCGGCTGCCACATGCCGAAGCGGCGAACCGAAGACGTGGTGCACGTTGTGATGAC
>JANLPT010000305.1:0-2328 GCA_031367405.1 Bryobacteraceae bacterium | reverse complement strand
GGCGCTCCCCCCCCCGCGGGGGGGCCCTCCCGGGGGGCGGGGGGGCTTTGGGGGGGGGGCCGGGCCGCGGCGGCCGCGGAGCTTTTCGCAGAGGGCGGTGACGGCGAGGCAGGTGGCGTCGAAAGCGCCGGGGAATTGCTTGATGGTTTCCAAGGCGGCGGCGTAGAAGAGCGGCCAGGCTTCGGAATCGGGCGGAATGTAGGCGGCGTCCTGAGTGCGGACGAAGTGTATCTGGTAGTCGGCGGCGGGGGTTTCAGGGTCGAGCCCGAAGCAGGAAAAACAGAGCGTGGGGAGATAGGTTTGGCAATAAGGCATAAGTCGGTTATCCGGTTATGACGTTAGCAGGCCATAGGGAGCGGCTTAGCGCGAAAACAACTAAGTGGTTGGAAGAAGAGGAGATCGAGTTACGAGTTCGAAGTGAACGGAATTTAGAGTTGGCAGAAGTCGGGCCAGCGGCGGGCCATGACTTCCATTGCGGTTCTGAGGCGGGCGGGGGCCTTTCGTCGCTGAGGATCTGTCGAAGAGTGTTGATTGCCAGGTCGCCTAAATCGCCAAGTTCGTCCACCAGTCTGGCGAAGGGCGAGCAGGGCGCGGGCAAGTCGGGATGGGTGCGGGTCCAGAGATGGCCCTGAGTTGGAGTTCGAAGGGGGTACGGTGGAGGCCGGCTTCTTTCGCAGCGGCGGTAACGGATTGGCCCGCGACGAGGCATTGTAGAACTTGAATCTGAATCGGCGTCAGAGTGTCGGAAAGTGAGAAGGGTGCCGGGCAATCCTCTGGGGCAATTTGGGTGAGGATTTTAGGCGGGAGAAATGCAGTGAGATCGAGGCTCGCCACATAATTTTAGCGATAAACGATTTTAAATGAACGGGTTAAGGATAAGTCGGGGATGCTCGTCGGGGGTGCCACGAATTCCCAGAGACCTGCCCGACGGCGCCGTCGATGAGTTGCCGCATCCCAACACCGGCAAGGCTTCTTCGCGCAAACCCAGCCGCTAAGTGCTCGCCGTCTGGAGAGGATTGAGGAACTGCCGCCCACGCAGCAAACCACGCTATTGAAGTGGCCGCCTGGAAGACGGCACGCCGGGCTTAATGGATCAGGAGGAAACATGGACAGACAACAAGCTCATCAGTTGCTCGACCGGCTGGCACCGGCTCAGTTCAGCGCCGTCGCTCAGTTGCTGGAAGTGTTGGCCACCGGCCCGGAGCCGCCCCTGCAATCGCTCTCGCAGGCTCCGGTCGAGGAGGAAGAGATCACGGCGGAAACCGCCGCGGCCCTGGACCGCGCACGCTCTTCGCTGGCACGGGGGCCAGGTATCCCGCACGAGGAGATCCTCCGCGAATTCGGATTGACCAAGGGAGTCAGGACGCCGCGCCCGAGCGGATCGCCGTTATCTGGTCCCCGGAAGCCCGGGCCGATCTCCGCGCCATCGACCGCGAAACCGCAATGCAGATTCTTTACTTGCCTGGACCGCTACCTGACCAGCCGTTCCGGCGACGTGAAGAAACTCAAGCCCCCGCGCACGGACTTCCGTCTCCGTTGTGGCGATTACCGCCTCTTCTTCGAACCCAAAGGCGACAATGCCATCGAGATCACCGGCGTCCTCAACCGCCGCGAAGCCAACCGCTGAGCGGTTCTTTTGGCTGCTAAAAAAGGAACCGCCATTTGGCGGATCGGCATCGCGCTCTTTCCGCCAACCCAACTCATTCCTGGCGTGAGACTTACCGCCGATTCCCGCCTACCCGATTCGCCATTCCTATATGTTCTCCACTACCCGGACTGCTTTCGTAATCCGCTGACCTCAATGACAGAGTGGGAATCGTGCGGCTACTGCCAAGGACATCGCGGGCCACGCGCGGGCACCGAAAGACGCCCATAGACGCACCGATCTATTTGCCTGCTGGAGCGCTATCTGAAGGCGAAGCTGACTCCCGAGGATCGCCCCCGGGAAGAGGCTCGCAAGCTGTTAGAGAAAGTAGCGGTTGCCAAAGGCTAGTCCAGTTCAGGATCACCGGTATCGGAGGCGGCTCCGGCTTGCGGAACACGGGGATCAGGAAGCGTCGTCGCAGCTCACCGCGAAATGGGATCCAGCAGGGAAGTACCCGAGGAACCCAAGCGCGGTCCGTGTTTGTTTTGAGTGAGATCGCCGGGTTCGTTTCCCGTATTTTGTTTTCAAGCCGCCCGGGCCGCGACGGGATTGCCGCAGCAGCGTTTGTGTTTGAGGGAACTGCCGCAAGGGCAGGGGGCGTTGCGACCCACGTTGGCGAAGCGAGGGGGCACCGGAAGGCGGGACGCGATAGGCGATGTATTGGCGACTTGGTGCAACTGGAG
>JANLPT010000261.1:0-23979 GCA_031367405.1 Bryobacteraceae bacterium | reverse complement strand
TGGCAACCCGTTAGGCAATCCGGTGGGGGCGGCGGCTTGGAAGGTTTATTTGGAGGGTCCGGTGGAGGAGATGCGGCGGAATGCGGGTCAGCGTCCGGGGCCGTATAACCGGGTCACGGGCTGGTTCGCGCGGCCGGTGGCGATCGCCGTGGGAGGTCCGCCAGGCTAGGTCCTTTTTTCCTAGCTCTCTTTGCCCCGTAGCCCGCATCTGCACCGTAGCGCTCTGTAACCCCGTAGCTCATTCCTGCGCCCGATTCGACGGCCTCCCGGCCGCCTAGACCCAGCTTGCCCCTGCTGATTGCGGCTTGTCCGTTCCCCTGATCCCCCCTGATCATGCCCGGCACCAACTGGGCCCCCTGATCATGCCCGGCACCAACTGGGCCCGATCATGCCCGGCACCAACTGGGCCGATCCCGGCGCACTGCCCGGCACCAACTGGGCTCCCAACTGGGCTGGCACCAACTGGGCTACCCTCGTCCGAAAACTTCTAACGCCCGGGTGGAGCGAGCCACTTACCAGCTGAGCCGCGCGTTCAACTGCACCACGCGGGCTCCGGCGGTGCTCAACAATTGTCCGAAGAAAGCATCGTTCAAACTGGTGCGCAGACCGGTCAGATTGGTGTGGTTGAGGGAGTTGAACATATCGGCGCGGATTTGGATCTTGGCGGTCTCGGTGATGGGAACGCTCTTGCCGATGGAGAAGTCCAGGTTGATTGAGCCAGGGGCGCGAAGGGCACCATTGCCCACGTTGCCCGGACGATTTGGCGCGCGGGAGACCGCGCCCAGCGGGATTAAGGCGAAAGCCGGGCGATTCAGGTATTGCAGCGTCTTGCGGTAATCGTCTAAGTAGACTGGCCCGCCCACGTAGTCGGGACGGTTGATCTGCAAGGCACCGGTCTGCGAAAGCGTCACTGGTTCGCCGGTGCGGGCTTGCAGAATGCCGGAAAGCTGCCAGCCCCCGAAGACGGACTTGGCCAAACGGCCCTGCTTGAGAAGTTGCGGCACTTCGTAGACCCACTCAGCGTTGAAGTAACTCTTGATGTCGCCGGTATTGGGGCCGCGGTCGGCGCGGGGATACAGAAACTCCTGCGTCCGGGCGTCGCCGTCACCCTGATAATACGCGCCGATGTCGCCGCCTGCCGTCGACAAGCCCCTGCCCCAGGTGTAATTGAGACTGCCGGTGAGCCCGTGCGAAAAACGTTTGCGCAGCGAAGTCTGCCAGGACGTGTAAACGGACTGCTGCGTGTTATCGACATAGTAATTGACGTTGAGCAACGGATTCGGACGCAGGCCCGTCACACGATCCGGGTTATTGGCCCAGCGGTGCATCAGAAACTTCACGCCGCGCGTGCCGACGAAAGCCGATTCAATGGCCAGCGTGCTGGTGATGGCGCGTTGAAAGCCTAAGTTGAAATGCATGCTGTACGGGTTCTGCAATTGCGGATTGTAAATAGAAAAAACATTAGTAAGCCCGCGCGCGGCGGAGTCTTTATCCAGAGCGGAGGCGATGTCATCCGTATAGGATCCCCATTTGAGTCCGAGGCGCTGGGAGTCGGCGCGGCTGAAGCGGATCCGGAACGGCGTGGTGGGGCCGGGCTGGACGGCGGCTTGAAGAGCACCAGTCACCTGGCTGCTGAAGAGCATGCCGAAGCCGCCGCGAATAGCCATCTTGCCATTACCTTGGGGGTCGTAGCTGAAGCCGATGCGCGGGCCGAGATTCGCCCAGCGGTCCGCCTCGACGGGGTTGTTTCGATCACGGAGTTTCCCCACCGCAAAGGTCACCGGATTGAGCAGGCCATCGGGGTTGTAAAGGCCGGTATCCTTGGCGGTCTCCTTAGCCTTGGGTACGAAGTTGCCAAAAGAATCGTAACGCAGGCCGATGTTGAGCGTGAGGTTGCGGCGAATGCGCCAATCGTCCTGAACGAAGAAACCGATACTTTTCTGAACGCCGCGGAATTCGCCGTTACCGAACACGGGAGCCACTTCCGTGGGAATGTTGGCGATCAGATCGGCGCGGCTGGTGTAGCTGATGAAGGGCGCTTCCGGATTGGTCTTCTGGCAACAGTCGCTGCGGTAGCTGACGCCGAATTTGAAGCCGTGCTTGCCGCGCTGGAGGGCGATCTTTTCGTCGAAGTTAATCGTGCGGCCTTCCAGATTGTAGTATTCGTGATCGGGAGAATTCCAGCCGAGGTTGGTACCGATGCGCGCGACACGGCGGCCGAAGGGAAGCACCTCGGTCTTGTTGCCGGGTTCTTTCTGTTCAAAGAAGAAGCGATCGAAGCGGCCCGTATCGGCGAGGTTGTAACCGAAGCGGCTCTCCGAGGTCCAGTTGGTGCCACCGGTGGTGTAGGCGACGGTGCCGCGTTCGTTCCAGACGCGGAAATCGCGATCGTTCGACCCATTGATATAGCTGCGGGGAACCAATTGATAAGGGCGGCCCCGGCTGTAAGAGAAGGCGAAGTTACTCATCTGGCCGACACGCAGGTCGGTGCGTAAGTCGACGTGGTTGTCGTCGCGCTTGGACGTGGCAGCCGACCGGTACAGGCCGACGTCGGCGGTGGCCGCGAATGGCTCGGTGGGGAGCGGGATGAAGTCGAGCAGCAGCTTATAGGACGGGACGCCGGCCAGCATGTCGTTGCGCAGGCGCGGGGTGGGGACGTTATCCTGCACGACGGAGAAGGCGCGGTCCCGGTAGCCCTCGTAGACGCCGAAGACGAACAGTTTGTTCTTGATGATCGCGCCGCCCACCGAGCCACCGAACTGATTGAAGGTCGAGCCCGGCTTGTTGGCTAGCCGTTGATTGCGGGCGTTCAATTCCTCCGCTTGGAAATTTTCGAAGAGGCTGCCGTGCCACTTATTAGTGCCGGACCGGCTGATCAGGTTCACTTGCCCGCCGACGATGTTGCCGTATTCGGCGGAAGGCACGCCCTTGACGGTGTCCACTTCCTGGATCGCCTCAATGCTCATGATGTCGATGAGATTGGGACGGCCGAAACCCGAGGAGGCCCGGCCTTCGGGATTGCCGCCGGCGTCGGTGCCGTCCACGGAGAACGCGACACCGTTTTTACCGACGCCGTTCATGCGGACGCTGTCGCCCGTGGAGACGACGCCCGTGCCCAGGCTGAGTAAGTTGGAGAAATTGCGCCGGGCGAGCGGGAGCTCGCGAATCTTAACCGCCTCGAATGAGTTGAGCTGTTCCGAGGAGAGCGTATTAATGAGCGGGACGCTGGCATCGACGTGGACGGTCTCCGTCGCGGCACCGATTTCGAGTAAGAAGGTATAGCGAATCTGCTGTCCGGCCGTGAGCTCAAAGCCGCTCGATTCTCCGCGCTTGAAGCCCTTGGCCTCGGCGCGGATGGTGTAAGTGCCCACGCGCAAAAAGGTAAAGACCCCCTCGCCTTGCCCGTCGGCAATTTTCTCGCTGGTGGTGCTCGTGCCCTCATGGATCAGAATCACCTTGGCGGCGGGGATGACGGCACCGGAAGCATCGGTGACCGTGGCATAGAAGGTGGCCGTCGTAACCTGGGCCCACGCTGCGGTGGCAACGCAGCTGAGGATTAACATCGAATAGCGGATGGTGGATTTCATGAAACTCCTCGAAACGTAGTAATTCGGCGGCGTCTGGGGAATCGCCGAAATGTGCGGTAAGTCTATCGCAGTCGCGCTCCAAAGAGAAGGATATGAGTCTCGCGATCGATTGGAGGAAGATGAGGCCGCTTGTACCCGGCTGCGTTCATCTTGTTGCGGAGCCTGTCGACCGCTTGCGAGAGTTGGGCTTTTAAAGCCGATGACGGCGGGCGTTGGATTTTTACTTTGGTGGCGGGGGAGTTCAGATGGGTGATGAAAGCCTGAAGGTTCTAAGGATCGAAGAAACTGTTGAAAAACATTTATGAGAATTTTTGCCAGCTGAATTCCCTCCTTAAGGAGGGAACGTGTGGCCCGCTCCCTTCGGTCGCGGCTCGATCGGCGAAGTGCCTCGGTTGACCCATTCATCCCCTCCCTTACCGTCGGGGTTCTGTTGAGGCGGGCCGGAGGCCGACTCAGTCGCCCATCAGGTTGAGTCGCTCGAGTTTACGGTAGAGGGTTTTGCGCTCGATGCCCAGGATGCGGGCGGCGCGGCTTTTGTTGTTGTTGGCGGCGGCCATTACCTTGCGGATCTGCTCGGCTTCGGTGTCGGCCAGCGATTCGGACGGCGTGTCAGAGGGTTGCGACTCGGAGATGGCCAAGCGAACCGCGCCGCTGTCGATGCGGCCTTCTGGCGCTAGAATCGAGAGCCGCTCGATCAGGTGTTGCAGCTGGCGCACGTTGCCGGGCCAAGTGTAATCCTCCAGCATGCGCAGGCCGGAGTCGAGCAGTTTAGTGTTCTGGCTGTAGCGCTCGTTGTACTGCTTCAGGAAAAAGTGCGCGAGCAACGGGACATCGCCACGGCGTTCGCGCAGCGGCGGCAGCTTGACAGGGACCGTGTTCAGGCGGAACCAGAGGTCCTCGCGAAAGGTGCCTTCGTCCACCAGCTTCTGCATGTCGCGATTGGTGGCCGAGACGATCCGCACGTCGACCGGACGCGACTTCGACGAGCCCAGGGGCCGCACTTCGCGCTCCTGCAGAAAACGCAGCAGCTTCAGTTGGAAGCTGGCATCGATGTCCCCGATTTCGTCCAAAAACACGGTACCGCGATTGGCCGCTTCGAGGATGCCCACGCGGTCGCGATCGGCACCGGTGTAGGCTCCGCGCGTGCTGCCGAATAACTCGCTTTCGAGCAATGACGCGGCGACGGCGCCGCAGTCGACGGCGGCGAAGGGATGGTCCGCGCGGCGGCTGTGCTGATGGATCATGCGCGCGATCATCTCTTTGCCGGTGCCGGTTTCGCCTTGCACCAGCACCGTGGCATCGGTGGGCGCGACGAGGGCGATGGTCTTGTAGACTTCGAGCATTTGCGAGGAGCTGCCGATCATCCCGGTGACCGGCAAATCCTCGACGTCCGTCTCGGCATCATCCTGGTTGAAAGGCAGCATAGCGGCCTGGGCGCGGTCGAGAACGTCGGAAAGCTGGTCGAACTCGAAGGGCTTGGAGATGTATTCGAAGGCACCGCCCTTCGTCGCTTTCATCACGGTTTCCATGCTGGCGCGGCCAGTCATCAGAATCACCTTGCCGTCAGGGTTCTTTTCCCGCGCGGCTTCCAAAACGTCGAGGCCGGTGCGCTCGTCGAGATAGATATCGGAAAGCACCAAGGGGTAAGTGTGGTCACGCAGACGCAGCATCGCGTCGCGGGTGGAGCCCACGGCTTCGACATCGTATCCCTCAAGTTCAAGGAACGTTACCAAGGTGGTACGGACGCTAGCATCGTCCTCCACAACCAGTATCTTTTTATCGCTCACAATGGGGCCGGTAATATCAGTGTAAAGCACGAGCCATGCCCTGGTTGGCTGGCCACTTCGATGCTGCCGCCGTGGTGCCGGACAATTTCCTGCACGATGGAGAGCCCAATGCCCGTTCCTTCAATGCCCGCGGCCTCGGCCCGTTTGGTGCGGTAGAACTTATCGAAGATATGTTTCAGCTCTTGCGCGTCCATGCCCATGCCTTGGTCAGCGACGGAAAGCCGGAGTCGGTCGCCGACTCGCTCGCTCGTCACGGTGACGATACTCCCGGCGGGCGAGTACTTCACGGCGTTGGTGAGCAAGTTGTAAATGGCGTACTCGAGTAACTCGCGATCGCCAATTAGTGAAGCGTCATCGGCCTGGGCGACTGCAATGGTCATCGGCTTACGTTCGGCCACCAGGCGGGCGCGATCCATGCAGGCTTCGAGCGCCTTTTGCACGGAGAAGGGCTCCTGCTTGAGGTCGAGCGAACCATCGCCTAAGCGCTCGAGGTTGAGGAAAGTGGTGATCATGCGCGCGAGCCGCTTACTTTCGGCGTTGATCATTTCGGCCATTTGCTTCTGCTTACCGGGGTTTAAGTTGTAGCGCGTCATCAGTTCGCTGGAGCCTTGGATGGCGGTGAGCGGCGTGCGCATTTCGTGGGTGACGAAGTGAATGGCTTGTTGGTACCGCGAGCGTTCCTGTTCCGTACGGACGAGTTGGAAACGAGTGCCGAAGTATTGATAGGCGGCCGCGCCGACGACGGCGAGCCAAGCGACTAAGAGGGGCGCGAAGGTGGGAAAGACGATGCCGTAGCGAAAGAGCAGGTGCGGCAGGAGGTGCGCGACCAGCAACAATAAGCCGCCGGCGGCATAGGCGAGCCCGCCGGGCATGCGCCAGAAGATGAGTCCGGCGAGTGCGGCGAGGGCGATGCAGGTGGCGACGGCTGTCCAGGGGGAAGCGTCAGTGAGGAAGTCGCCGGCGGCGATGGTTTCGTAGGCGTGGGCGTGGATTTCGACGCCGGGCATCAGCACTTCCATGGGCGTCATGAGACGGTCTTTCACTTCGCTTTGGGCGGTGAAGCCGACAAAGACAGCCTGGCCGGCGAAGAGCTTGGCGCGACCGGGATTCTCAATGATTTCGCGCAAGGAAAGCCGGGCGATGGCTCCGGGTGGACGATAGCGAATGCGCATGGCCCGGGCGGTTTCCGGGCGCGCGGGAATCACGATGGGGCCGACTTCGAGGTCAGTGGGCGTTTCCAGGATTTTGGTATTGGCTGCGAGGCGGTAGGCTTCGAGAGACATGGCCCAGAGGCGATCGCCTTGCTGAGCTTTCATTAAGGGCAGGTGGCGGCTAACCGGGTCAGGGTCGGCATGGACGTGGCCGACGGCGCGCGCCTGTTGGCGGAAGATGGGCCACTCCCACCCGCCTTGCTGCGGAATGTCAGCGCCGAGGACGAGGTTGGGAGTGCGTTCGAGGGCCGCGCGGAGTTCGGTATCGCCTTCGCCGGGCTCGGCGAGGATCAGGTCAATGGCGACGGCGGCGGGTTTCGCGGCTGCGACGGAGTCGAGGGCTTGGGCGAGCGAGCGGCGTAGATGTTGACGCCCTCCGGTAGACGCGATGCTGGCTTCGTCGATGGTGAGCAGAGCCGATTTTGCCGGGCCGTAGGCGGGTAGATGAAGGTTGAACATCCAGTCGTAGGCGGCGTTATCGATGCTGGAGGCGAGCCTGGTGAACGAGACCAGAATGCCCACGACACACGCTGCGGCGAGGATGCAGATGTAGCCCACATGACGATTCACTTGCGTTTCATCGCGGACTCGATCGCGCCCGGAGCGCTCGGCAGTTTGCCCGTGAGCACGCGGCAACCGGACTCCGTCACCAGCACCATGTCTTCGAGGCGCACGCCAAGGTTCTCTTCGGGCAAATAGAGCCCGGGCTCGATGGTGATGACGTGGTCCGGGGCGAGCGGCAGTTCGGGATCGAACGGGTCATGAACGTCCAAACCAATGTGATGGCCGAGCCCGTGGGTGAAGTATTTACCCATTTGTCCATGGGCT
Source organism: Bryobacteraceae bacterium (assembly GCA_031367405.1). Lineage (GTDB taxonomy): Bacteria > Acidobacteriota > Terriglobia > Bryobacterales > Bryobacteraceae > JALHNI01. The sequence goes on along the minus strand of JANLPT010000261.1, from coordinate 16,566 downwards.
TCAAAATAGTCGAAGGCGACTTTGTAGAGGCTGTTCTGATCTTTGCGGCCGAGGCGCATACCGGGTTTGCAGGCGGCAATGGCAGCGCTTTGGGCACCCTGCACCAAGGCGTAGATTTCGCGCTGGCGTTTGTTGAATTTGCCATTGACGGGGGCGGTGCGGGTGATGTCGGCGCAGTAGCCATCGAACTCGCCGGCGACGTCCATCAGGAGTACTTCGCCCGCGTCCATGCGGCGGCCGTTGTGATTGTAATGCAGCAGCACCGAGTTCGGCCCGGAGCCCACAATCGGCGGATAGGCACTGCGTTGGCAACCCAGGTCACGATAAACGGCGACCATCGCATTGGCGACGTTGTACTCGCGGAGGCCGGGCTTGAGGCGCGTCCAGGCCGCGCGGTGAGCGGCTTCGGAGGCGGCAATGGCCTGTTCGAGCTTCTTGAGTTCGGCGGGCGACTTCACCATGCGCAGGCGGGCAATGGGCATGATGGGGTCGGCTTTGGGATGCTGTTTAAGGGCGACGGCGAGGTCCCCGGCAAGTTTCTCGCGCGAGGCTACGACGTCGAAGCCGGCCTGAGCGGCGGCACCTTCGTCGTCGAAGGAAGCCATGCGGCCATGCCAGCGATCAGTTTCCGGGCGGCGCTTCGGCAAGTACAGCGTGTCACCTTCGGGGGTAAGCAGCACGGCGGCCCCGGCTTCGCGCCAACCGGTGAGATAGAAGAAATTCGATTCCTGGAAGAACCCGTCGCGGGAGAGCTCGCCTTCGGCCTCGGTGCGTCCTTCAAGGATGGCGACGGCGGTGCCGAGTTGCTTTCGAAGAGCAGCGCGGCGGGCTTTGAACTCGTCGAACGCAAAGCCCGCAGGCGGTGCGGCGAAGAGCGGCCTGGCAAGGAGGGCGAGGAAGGCAGCGCGGGTCATTTGCATCGCAGTCACTAGTATAGTTTGGGCTGAGCAAATCCGCCCCCGGCCCCTCAAAAGCGAAAATCGCTCCCCCCACGCTACCCACCTTTTCGGGTGGCTGGGGCCGGTGGTGCCCGGTGGTGCTCTGACCCTACGGGTTAAGAATCTGCCAGTTACAGGAGAAAGCGCATTAGCCAGCCAAGCAGAGGGAAGCTCGCTAGCGCGGCCAGCAGACGCATGGGGATCGACAAGCGGCTGGGCAGCCACACGATCAGCGCTTGCACCGCGATCATGCCCACGAACGTCGCCCAGAAGCTCAACGCGCCAATCGCGCACCAAGGGCAGTGCGGACCATTCGCATGATGAATGTTGCAGTGCGTCACCGCACCGGCCAGCCAATTGCGGCAGCCGCAGGCGAACAGCCAATTACAAAGATCCAGCAGGAAGAATCCGCTGAGCCCGGCCGTGAATGACAGCGCCAGCAGCTGTTTCACTTGGCGAGCGCGGCCCGCGCCGGAATCAGCATCGCGTTGCGAATCAACTGGAGACCCACCTGATCCTCGAGCGACAGCAGGCTCTCCGGATGAAACTGGACCCCTTCAATCGGCAGCTCGCGATGGCGCAAGCCCATGATGATGCCGTCGTCGCTTTCGGCAGTGATTTCGAGTGCGGACGGCAGCGTCGCGCGGCGCGCATAGAGCGAATGGTAGCGGCCCACGCGGAAGCGTTCCGGCAACCCCTCAAAGACACCCAACCCACGATGATGAATGACGGAGGGCTTACCGTGCATGGGATAGTCAAGCACGTCGAGGTGGCCGCCGAAGGCTTCGACGATGCCTTGCAGCCCCAGGCACACGCCAAACACGGGCAGTCCGCGGCGGGCGGCTTCGCGAACCAAGTCCGGCACGCCGAAGTCGGCCGGGCGGCCGGGGCCGGGGGAAATCAGGAGTAACCCGGGCTTGATTTCGTCGAGTAAGTGGCGGGGAAATCCCGAGCGGTAAGTAACGATACTGGCACCGGCTTGCCGGGCATAGTTAGCGAGCGTGTGAATGAAGCAATCTTCGTTATCGACTAAGAGTAACTTCAAGCCACTGGCGGGAGTCTGCGCCTTAGCCTTGCCCTGGGGAGCAGGCGGAGCAAAGGCGCGGAAAAAGCCGGTCGCTTTCAGCCGGGTTTCGGCCTCTTCCGCAGCGGGCACCGAATCATACAGCAGCGTTGCGCCGGCGGAGTAATTCGCCCAGCCGTTCTTCAAGTGCGCCGTCCGGATCGTGATGCCGGTGTTGATGTCGCCATTCATGGCAATCATGCCGACGGCGCCGCCATACCAGCCGCGCGCTGACTTTTCCAGATCCTCAACCGCCTGCGCCGCCCATTTCTTCGGCGCGCCAATCACAGTAACCGCCCACATATGGGTGAGAAAAGCGTCCAGCGAATCGAAGCCCGCCTCCAGCGTGCCCTCGACGTGATCCACCGTATGAAACAGTCCCGCGTAGGACTCGATCAAGCGGCGGCCGATCACTTGCACCGTACCCGGCAAGCAGACCCGCGACTTATCGTTGCGGTCGACGTCGGTACACATCGTCAACTCGCTCTCTTCTTTGGCCGAATTGAGTAACTCGCGAATCGCATCGGCATCGCGCAACGGATCGCCGGTGCGCCGGGCCGTGCCCGAGATGGGGCAAGTCTCAACGCGCGTGCCTTCCACGCGCACAAACATTTCCGGCGAAGCGCCCACCAATGCTTCATCGCCCAGTTGAATCAGGAATTCATAAGGGCTGGGGCTCAACTTTTGAATGCGCTCGAAGAGTTCGGACGGGCGGCCGGCGTAGGGCGTGCTGAACGTCTGGCGAAGAACGACCTCGTAATAGTCGCCCACCTTCATGCGCTGGCGCACGGTTTCGACGTTGGCCATGTACTCTTCAGGCGTATGGTCGCTGACAATCGGAGCGGGCGGCAACGCCAGCGGTGGCGTGACGGGATCGCCGCTACGCTCGACGCCCACCGTCGAGTCCTCGCCGAGGGCGAAATCGTAATCGTAGCGGACGATCTGTTCCTTTTTACGGTCCATAAACCAGATTTGGTCACAGAGAAACAGATGTAAGTCTTTGACGCCTTCGCGCGGCAAACGCAAATCGATGGGGTCGAACTGAAAGAGCAGATCGAAGCCGAAGGCACCGACGAGGGCCAGGTGCGGGTCCTTGGCGTGACGGAACTCGTTGGTGAAGGCGCGCAGAATAGAGAAAGCGGAAGGCTGGCGGCTACGCTCTTCTTCGGGAAACAAGGCGGGCAAGGGCTTCAGGGTGCCGGTGAGCGATCCGTCCGACACTTGGAAATCATCCCAATGGGGGTGCCGGGTGAGCACGGGGGCCAGCATGCGCAGGATCCGCACGCCCCGTTCGTTTAAGGCGCGAAACTGCATGTGCGGTCCGGTGGAGATCACTTCGAGAGGCGGTTTTACCGTGCCGAAATCCCAACGGGAGTAGCGCCCCGGATATTCATAACCAGAGGAGAAGTAGCAGCCGCGGAATTGGTCGAGGTCGCGAAGCAGATGGCGGAGCCCTTGACGATAAGGGACTTTCGATGTCTGGCGCGTGACCGAAATTCCGCTGGGCGTTTGGTAGCGGAGATGGGACATGGGAAATCTACTTCCTACGATAACAGCCACGTGCTAGCGTGAAGGGAGTGAAGTGGGATGGTAGCCTCGAAAAGCTCCTGGGGGGCGACGAATCAGTCACGCTGGATCGGGCGGCGCTGGAACTCGCGCGCCTGGAGTTCCCCGGCCTTGAGCCGCAAACCTGGATTGACCTTTTGGACTTTCATGCCGGGACGATTGCTCGCCGCCTGGACGGCGACCCGCATGCTTTTCTGCGCGAGGCGCATCACTATCTATTCGAAGAGCAGGGCTTCCGCGGCAACGACTCCAGCTACTACGATCCGCACAACAGTTGCCTGAATGAAGTGCTGCGCCAGCACTCGGGCATTCCGATTACGCTGGGCATCGTCTATTTGGAGATCGGGCGGCGTCTGGGCGTGGAAGTGTTTGGCGTGCCATTGCCCGGCCACTTCGTCACCGAGTTCCGGCAAGGCAGCTTCTCGGTCTATCTGGACGTTTTTCGCGGCGGGCGCTTCATGAGCCGGGCAGAGTGCCAGCAGATGATCCGCGAAATGGGCGGCAATGTCAGCGAGGCCGATTTCGCACCGGCGACGCGGCAGCAAATTGTCCTGCGCATGTTGAACAATCTGCGGGGCATCTACATCCGTACCCACGCCTACACCAAGGCCACCGCGATCATCGATTGGATGCTGGTGGCGCGGCCATCGGCGGCGGAGCTTTGGAAGCAGCGCGGACAGTTGGATATCGAGCGGGGAGACTTTGCCCAAGCGCGGCGGGATCTGGAGCAATACCTCCATTTGGCACCTGAGGCCGAGGATCGGGTAGGCGTCGAACGGCGGATTGCCGCCTTGGACGTAGGACCTATCCGATTGAATTAGCACTAGTTTCCGCCTTAAACTGCTGATTCTAATGATTCTCTAAAACCTAAGGCCTAGAACCATCGTCTTTTTGCTCAAGTTTTGAGCGAGTGTGACCGATTACAGAGTGATGGGAAATAGCACGATGGAGAGACCCATGACCAACTGGTTTAGAAGAGACGTTTCCGAGATCGACGCCGAAGTATTGCTGAATCAGTTTAATAAGCTGATGAACGAGCTCTTGCGGGGCAATGTGACGCGAAACACATTTCAACCGTGGGAGATTGAAATCCTGCTGGACATCGAAGGTTGCCAAATGCGCGATTCGGCCAAGCGGGAGACGCTGAAGCGTTACCAGAAGGCGGTCCAGCGCGATATGGAGAAGGGCGCGGCGCGTCCGATGATGATCTCGGCCTACCTGGCCAACCAACGCTCCCGGCGAGCGGCATTGGCTGAGCCAGTGACGGCTGCCTAGCTCAGCTACGCTATCCTGGAAGTTACAGGAGACAGTAAGCCATGGGTTGTGGAGCAGGATCGACGGGTGCTTTTCTTCAAGAGGAGCCCAATCGCACGGGGCGGCGCGTGATGTGCGTCAAGTTCGAGCGCGAAATGTACGGGCTCGACGAGGTCCCTTTTGATAATCCGCTGGGCCAGCGCATCTACGACACCGTTTCGAAAGAAGCGTGGAAGTTGTGGATGGAGCAAATGAAGATGATCATGAACGAGTATCGTCTCAATCTGGGAACTAAGGAAGCACAAGAATTCCTGTTGCAGCAGATGGAAAATTATTTCTACGGCGAAGGTGCCGTCTTCCCCCCCGGCTACGTGCCCCCCAAAGCCAAGAGCTGAGGCTAGAGAAGGGCGTGCGTGTTCACGCTATGCCACTTGCTTAACTCTAGTAGAGTGACAATTTAAGCATCCCCTCCCTGACGGTCGGGGTTCGTCAAGTAACCGAATTCATTGGCTTAAACGAACCCCGACCGTCAGCGAGGGAATGCTTGGTTGCGCTACAAGTATTCGCCTACAGGCGACGGGCCTTGGCGTTTTTAGAGGCCAACCGAAGCCTGCCTCCTTTAAGGGCCTACCCAGGCTTACGGGCCACGCAGACGTAGCCCAAGGTAAAGTTCTTCGCCTTATCCAGCCCGTCCAGCCAGGGCAGCACCAAGGCGGGCGGCACCAGGAATAAGGCGGCGAACGGGAAGGCAAGGCCGGGGAAAAACTGGAGGCCATTCAGCAGCCGGCGGGACATCAGCCGGAAATACCCGCCCACCGGTTCCAGCCGCTCCACTTCCAACCCCGCTTGATGCAGTAGATGCGTGAGCCCGAAGCGGGTGTAACGGAAATAGTCGTGGGGCGCTTGATGAACCTCCCACTCGAGCGGCACCACCAATAGGAGGCGGCCGCCGGGCGCGAGGACGCGGGCTAATTCACTCACCACCTGTCCCGGTTCGCGGACATGCTCGAGCGTCACGATATTGAGCACCGCCCTGAAAACGCCCGAGCGAAACGGCAGCGCGGTGAGGTCGGCCAGCGCCTGAATGCGCGTATAGTCCCAGGCGGTATCGCCGATAGCCAGGTCGATCGGCGTGTATTGGTGACTCGTGAAATAACGGGCATGGCGCGCCTCGCCAGCCCCGGCGTCCAGCACACGCGCACCTGCCGGAACGGTGGCCGCAAAATCCTTGACCGCATCTTCCAACACCGCATCGAAATGAAGCAGATGGCGATGGAGCCAACCGGGCAGCCAGCCCTGCACATGCGCGTAAATCATCGCGGTTTTTTGCGCGCCTCCACCATAATGCTGCTCCCCGCCCGGCAGGCCGCTTCGAGCATGGTGAAAGGCAAACAGGCCACGGTCAAGCCGAAGTAGGTCAAGTTCTTCACGAGCCGTTGGAAGGCCGACTCCTTAACGCCACGAATCAGGCGCGACATCGGATCAAGGCCCGGAGCGAGCGAGGTCGCCATGCCGGCCGGGTTGTCGCGCAAGTTAAAGTGCTTGGTCCGGACGCTTTCAAAGCCGCAGCGATCCAGCAAGACTTCGAGGTCGTCCGGCCGGAAGTCCCAGAGGTGACGCGGGACGTCGAGGCCGTTCCAATGCTCGCCCAACAGCAAGAATTGCAGGCAAGCGGCATTCGGAACCTGGATGATGAGGCGGCCCTGCGGATGCAGAAGTTCATAGGCCGATTCGAGGTAAGCGGCGGGGTCGTAGAGATGTTCGAGGACGTGAAACATCGTGATGACACCGCAGCCGCCGGCGGCCAAAGGGGCCTGGGTGAGCGAGCCGACAAAGGCGGGCACCTGATTCGATCGCCAGGCGACTCGGGCCGCGTCAATCGAGAAGTCGAGGCCGAGGACGGGGAATCCGGCGCGGTGGACAAAGCTGGTGAAGAGCCCCCCGCCGCAGCCAACATCGAGGAGCACCGGTTGGCGGCCATTGAGCGGCCCCACCGATCGCAAGGAAGTGAGAGCGAAGTTGACGTGATCGCGGATGACGAAGCGGCGGTAAGCTTCAGTGATCTGCGAGACCGAGCCGGGCTCCGGCTCGAACCAGTATTTTTCTGGGTAAAACTCGCGGAGTTCCGAAGGCGTGGGTTGCGGATCGAGCCGGATAAGCCGGCAACGGTTACACTCCACCACATAGAAGATCTTTTCCGTCGTGCGGTACAGGCGGTCGGAGCCGCTAAACAGAGTTCGCACGCAGCGCTCGCCACAAGCTGGACACTCCGTAGCGGCCGCGCGCGCAGCGGACTTAGTGTCACTGCTGTACGGCAGGGGCCGCGTTGGCGTAGCGGTATCGAACTCCAGGGCAGGAGTTACACCGCCTGCGAACTGATCTCCTTCAGGGAGATGCGGTAGTGCCTCAGGAGGCGCATTACCTCGGCGTCGCTTCGCTTTCGAAATCGCGCAGTCTCCTTTCTCTTCAACAGCATACGGGGCAACATCGCCACAGCAGCGCAGTCGGCGCGGATGAGTGCCCAAGCCATACGCGCTTTACCCCGCACACCGGGATAACGGTTCGTCTCGCCTTGGCCGCGTACGGCGGCGGCGGCTCCCGCAGATAAGCGTAGCAGATAGTAGAAAGGGTTGAGCAGCAGCAGTCTCCAGGGGAACAGCTTGGCGGCCAGCAGGATCCGGTTGCGTTCAATGAGCATCAGGCGGCGCGTAGAGGCCAAACCGAGCGTTGTGCCCCGATGATGCCGAACCCGAGCGGCCGGGGCATAGACGCAATCCCAGCCCGCGATGCGGCCGCGCAGGCCAAGCTCGGCATCGTCGGCGTAGGCGAAAAAGTCTTCGTCGAATCCGCCGATCTCATCCAGCATCGATTTCCTGTACATTGCCGCGCAGCCGTCCGGCCACAGGCACTCGGTCGACTCGTCATACTGGCCTAGATCCACCTCGCCACTTCCCCGCCCCCGGTTCTGGCCGTCCGGATAGATGAGATGGCCCACTTTGTCAATCCGGCGCGGATCTTCATACACCAGAATTTTCGAAGCCACCATGCCGATTTCTGAGCGTTCCTCGCACGCCCGCGAAAGTTCGCTCAGCCACTCCGGTTCAGCTTCGGCATCGTTGTTCAGCAGCGCCAACAAGCTCCCGTGGGCGACGGCGATGCCCTGATTATTGGCCGCGCAAAAGCCACGGTTGTCTGGATTGCGGATCACACGCAAAGGGAATCGGGTGGAAAACTGATTCTCAGCCATTTCCACCGAGCCGTCCGTGGAGCCATTGTCGACCAGGATCACTTCGAATTCGACGTTGACCTGGCCGACGAGCGAGTCAAGCGAAGCCCGAAGCAGTTCCCGGCGGTCCATATTTACAACAATCACGGAGATCATGAGGGAAAAATCATCATTTATCAGGTTTTTACATCCACAAGTAGGGGTGGATGAATCTCCTTATGGGTTATTATAGGCGTTAGACAGAAAGCAATAGCACCATGGCATCAATCGGGCATAGACTTCGCCAAGAACGCGAACGGTTAGGCATTCCGGTTTCGGAAATTGCCAGAGAGACGCGCATCAGCGCTCGTTATCTGGAAGCCATCGAAACCGAAGATACCCGGACGCTGCCGCAAGACTTTTTCTACCGCAGCTTCGTGCGGCAATACGCCGAGTACCTGGGGATCTCAGCAGAGGAGATCTCCGGGACTTTGCGCCGGGAACCGCCGATTGCGGAAGAAGTGTCCTTGCCGAGCCCTGCCGTTGCGACGATCATTCCCGTCACCTCGCTTGAACATCCACAGCCCGCAGCCTTCCGCACGCCCGTCATTACCTTCGATGAGGTCAGGACGTCCAAGCGCTGGCTAGCCGTCGCCGCGCTGCTTCTGGTGGGGTCCGTTTCGTATTTGATCAGCCGCCGTACGAGCGGCGAATCCCCCGCACCGCCGGTAGCCGCCCAAGTGCAAACGCCGAATCGGGCGGATACCGCAGTTCCCGTATCGAGCACTCCTGGTGCCCCCGCCGTGCCCGTGGGCCCGGTCGCGACGGTTCAGGCCACGAACTTGGGTTCTGGCCGCTTGCAAATCGTGATTAGCGCGCGAGAACAGACGTGGATCAAGTTGGTGGCCGACGGCAAAAACATCTACATGGGGCTGATTGAACCCGGCCAGTCGCAAGCCATTCAGAACGCGAGCAACGCCGAGTTACTCACCGGCAATGCCGGCGGCATCGAAGTGAAACAGAACGGCCGTTCGCTGCCGGGCTTAGGCTCGAGTGGCGAGGTGCGCACCGTGGTCTTCGATACCGAAAATTACCAAGTCCGGCAACCGGTGGCCAAACCGAAGGCCGTCGAACCAGTGCCAGAACCGGCCACCGGCGTGAAGCCCGCCCAGGCGACGTCCTCCACCGAATAACAAACCCGACAGGTGATATATAGTGGTGACGGCATGAAGAATACTCAAGTTCTCCTGGCCGCCCGGCCCGTGGGATTCCCCAAGCTGTCCGATTTCCGGATCGCCCAAACCGAACTTCCTGAACTCAAGGATGGCGAAGCGCTGGTCGAGGTGGTCTACCTCTCCGTAGACCCGTATATGCGCGGTCGCATGAGCGAAAACAAGTGCTATGCCGCACCCATGCAAATTGGCGAGGTGATGGTGGGCGGCGCGGTCGGGCGTGTGCTTCGATCCAAGGACCCTTCCCTTTCCTACAACGACTACGTCGAAGGATTCTTCGGCTGGCAGCAATACGGCATCGCGCCGGCCAAGCAACTGCGCAAGCTGGATCCGCAAGCTGGGCCCTTGTCGGCGGCCTTAAGCGTGATGGGCATGCCCGGCTTAACGGCCTACTTCGGCCTGCTCGACATCTGCAAGCCCAAACGCGGCGAGACCGTGGTGGTATCGGGGGCGGCGGGTGCCGTCGGATCCATAGTGGGGCAGATCGCCCGGTTGAAGGGCTGCCCCGCCGTCGGCATCGCCGGGACCGACGAGAAAGTGAAATGGCTGACCGAGGAGTTGGGTTTCGACTCGGCTTTCAACTACAAAACGTCGCCTAACACTCTCGCCAAGCTGAAAGAGCTCTGCTCGAAGGGCATCGACTGTTATTTTGACAATGTCGGTGGGACCATTACCGACGCGGTATTCGGTCTGCTGAATCCGAACGCCCGCATTGCGATCTGCGGCCAGATCTCGCAGTACAACAATACGACCGCTGAGGTGGGTCCGCGAAACCTATCGCAGATTTTGGTGAAGACGGCCACCGTCCGTGGCTTCCTGGTGATGCAATATTTAGATCAGGCTCGCGAAGCGCTGATTGAGATGGGCGGTTGGCTGCGCGAAGGAAAACTGAAGTACCGGGAGACGTTCGTGGACGGGCTGGAGAACGCGCCGGCAGCGTTTCTGGGCGTGCTGAAGGGCGACAACACGGGCAAGATGCTGGTTCGCGTGGCGCCGGAGAGATAACGAGTGCGCTTTTTTTACGTCAGCCGCGCCTATGCGGCCCTTGCCTTGTCCGTCCTCGTCATCTCCTGCGGCAAACCAGAGCCGCCTGTCTCAACACCGGCCACTATCGTAGTGCCATCGGCACCCCAGGCAGCGCCCCAGCAAGTGGATACGCGACCGGTGATTCTCGCCTTTGGCGATAGTCTCACCGCTGGCTATGGTGCCGACACCGGGCAGGCCTTTCCCGATTACCTGCAAAAACTGCTGGATCGCCGCGGCTACAAGTTCCACGTTGTCAATCAAGGCATCAGCGGCGATACCACCATTGGCGGCCGGGCGCGGAGTCGGGCGGCCATCGAGCTAAAGCCAGCCATCGTCATTTTGGAATTGGGTGGCAACGATGGCTTACGCGGTCTACCCTTGCGGCAAACCCGGGAGAATCTGGACGCGATGGCCGCCGAATTCACCAAGGCCGGTGCCAAGCTTCTGGTGGCGGGGATTACTCTGCCCCCCAACTATGGCGCTGACTACATCCGCGACTTTGAACGCATGTATGTAGAGACGGCCTCAAAGTACCGCGCGCCTCGCATTCCTTTTCTACTGGAGCCGGCCATCGCGGTGCCGGGCGCGATGCAGGGCGACGGCATTCATCCCACGGCCAAGGGGAACGAACTGGTGGCGGAGTTTGTGTTTCGTTATCTTGAGCCGCTGTTGCTTCCCCGGTAGTAAGATATCGTCAGCATGACCCGTCGAATGTTGATTTCCACCCTGGCCGCTTCTGCCAATGTCGCTGCTCAAACAGCTCCCGTCAGTAAATTCAAGCAGTCCGTGTGCCGCAGTGTCTTTGGCCGCAACATGGACCTGGACTCCGCCTGCAAACTCGCCGCCGGCCTCGGCATCCAAGGCTTCGACCTCATCCGCCCCCCGGACTGGCCCACGCTCAAGAAACACGGCCTCGTCCCCAGCATGGTCCCCAGCGCCAGCGGCATCCGCGACGGCATCAACCAGCTCGACCTTCATGACAAACTCGAAGCCGGCCTCCGCGAGACCATCCAGCAAGCCGCCGGCTATGGCGCGCCCAACGTGATTTTGCTTTCGGGCGAACGCAAAGGTCTGACGGATGAGCAAGGCCTGGAGAACGCCGTCAAGTTCTGTAACCGCCTCAAAGCCATGGCCGAGGACAAAGGCGTCACCCTGGCGCTCGAGTTACTCAATAGTAAGGTGAATCATCCGGGGTATCAATGCGACAGCACTAAGTGGGGTGTCGAGGTCTGTAAGCGAGTCGGCTCGCCGCGCGTCAAGTTACTCTACGATATTTATCACATGCAAATTATGGAAGGCGACGTCATCCGCACCATCCAAAACAACCACCAATGGATCGCCCACTATCACACGGCCGGCATCCCCGGCCGCCACGAGTTAAACGACAAACAAGAACTCTACTACCCCGCCGTCGCCCGAGCCATCGCCGAAACCGGTTACACCGGCTACATCGCCCACGAATATTCACCCTTAGGTGACCCGGAGGCTGGACTCAAACAAGCCATCGCCGCTTTGAAGTGGTAGCGCCGTGCTTCCGCCAAGTCCCGCCGAGGCTGCAATATGACATTCGGGCTTTATGGCAGTGAGGAAGATAACCTTCGAGCCCTTAGCGGCGCAATTCCTGGGCAGAGTTGCCTCACGTGACCGCTCGCGTTTCGTGAGCGAGGCTCTGGCTGCACGACCGAATGAGCGCGACCAGGAGTTGATCCGCGCGTGCGAGGCCGCGAGCCAGGACCTGGATGTAGCCGAAATCGAGAAAGACTTTGACGGAATCGTTGTTGAGCGTGTCAGTCTATAGCAATTTGCATTTTAGCGTCGTTTTTCGCGGCAATGGTGCGAAAAAGCGAGCTTAACTGTTGATACGATACGGATATGGTGCTAAGATTTCGATTCTCAAACTTTCGATCATTCAAAGACGAGCAGGATATTTCGTTGATTGCCAGTTCGCTAAACGACGCACTGCCGGCCACGATTGAGGTTCCGGGTAGCAAGGAAAGAGCGCTGCGGGTCTGTGCGATCTACGGGGCAAATGCGTCGGGGAAGACGACGGTGCTGAGTGCGCTCGACTTCATGGCGAAATCGGTATTGAAGTCCCACCGCTTGTGGAAGCCAGACGGAGGAGTGCCGCTTGAGACCTTTAAGGGCAACACAGGGGAGGCTGAGGCGTCGGAGTTTGTTCTCGATTTTGAGGTCGCTGGCGTTCGATATCAGTACGGATTTCGGGCTAATCCGAGTCGCGTGTTGGAAGAGTGGCTCTGGGCCTATCCGAATGAGCGGAAGCAAGTCTGGTTTGAGCGGAAGGAGGCTGGCCTCATCACGTTTGGCCGCAGTCTTCCAGGTGAGAACAGGACCATTGCTGGGTTGATGCGGCCCAATAGCCTTTTCCTGTCTGTGGCAGCGCAGAACAATCACGAGGTTTTAACGCCAATCTATTCGTGGTTCAGCGACTCGGTGATCTATCTAACCCGGGAGCGCAACGTAGAGTACACTTCCGCTTTATGCAGCAATAACGAGGATCGGCTCGCGACACTCAGCCTGTTGGCGGTTGCGGATCTCGGTATTGTTGATATTCAACACGAGGTGCGTAATTCAAATCTGGATGTTCAGGAGAAGGCAAGCAAATTCGTCGGAGCGGCTGTCAAGTTTCTGAAGTTGAGCCCGGAACATTTTGGCGACTTCCAATCGCCAAGATCGTTTGTTAAGTTGGTTCATCAGGTCGGATCTGAGATCGTTCCCTTCAAGCTTGAGGAAGAGTCAGATGGAACGCTAGCATATCTTGGGCTAGTCGGTTCAATCGTCAGTGCGCTGAAGAACGGTTCGATCTTACTCGTTGACGAGTTAGATGCCAGTCTACATCCATTAATATCGACGAATATAGTCAAGCTCTTTAATGATGCGGAAAGCAATCCTAAATCCGCGCAGCTAATGTTCAATACGCACGATACTAACTTGCTCAGCGCTCTGCGGCGAGATCAGATTTGGTTTACGGAGAAGGACCGCGCGGGGGCTAGCCATATTTATCCGCTGACCGATTTCAAGCCGCGGCGCGGCGAGAATCTTCAGGGCGGATACCTGCAGGGGCGGTACGGTGCGATTCCGTTTATGAATTGGGAGAGTTTGGCGTTAGTGGGAGCCGATGGGTAGAAACAACAGCCTTAACGCCGCCCACCTTCAAGAGAGGCACTCCGGCAATACCTGATTCTGGAAACGGGGGCATCGGCGGGCACTAGGCCAATTGTGCAACAGCTTGTTGCACAATTGCCGTGGGGGCATAATCATTGGCTTGAATCTGGTCGTCAATCGCCGCGGCATGAATCCGGGAAATAGGGCCACCGCCGGGAGTCTGTCGGAGAGAAACTCTCCTCGAACGTAGAATCAATGACTTGCGGACAATTCGACGTCGCGAAAAGCTTGTAAGCTGTTGATTCTACGTAGGTCCATTTTTTACTCCGACAGACTCGCCGGGGTGGTACGGTTTAGCCAATACTCCGCAATGCCGGCCTGGGCGTAAAGTTGGGCTTTAGATCCGAGGTCGTGGTCGAGCGTCGTGTTGCTCACTTCGATCAGCAGCGCGATGTCGCCGGACATGGGGTTGCGGCCCAGTTCACCAGCGGGCCGGTTCAGGACCGTGATGTCCGGCTCGGGTTCGCTGGTGGAATTATCCTCCGGTGCCACGTCGATGCCGCACGTGGGCAGGATGCAGTTGCTGGGGAAGACGCCCATCAGCCAAACATTGATGCGTTGAAAGATCATCGAGTGCGGCAGATTGGTGCCCATCTTGCTGATGATCTCTCCTTGCACCAACTCCCAGCGCTCGGGAAGCAGGCCCATGCCTTCCAGCTTGCGGCAGTCCTCGCGGGTCCACATCACGGCCTTGCGGGCGCGCAGAGTGGCGAGCTTCCATAGTGGCCGGCATGTTTCTAGTTTGGCACTACCGGAGCCATACTGGGCCGGTGGAGATCGGTGTCATCGAAACCGCAAACGGGTTGGCGGGTACCGCGATTCGGCACCCGCCAACCCTGAACGCATCACTCCGGCCGGGCCGAGGACATGTCGTCGTTGGTGATGCCCAACGCACCGACCCAGGGGTAGAGTCCTTGCGAGAGGAGCGGCGCGTATGCCGCCACGTAGTTAGCATGGCGGAAGCAGCGCCAGCGTCCCTGGCGGACGGCGAGCGATGACGTCCGGTCGTTGAAAAAAGCGTCGTCGCCGGAGTTGAAGTTAGGTTCGGCCTGTAACAAATGCCGATGCGCGCCGTGGAAGTTGGCGTGCTCGAAGAGGACTAAGTGGGCCGTGATCGGAGTCCCAGCCTGTTGCGCTTGGCCGTGCGCGTGCCTGAGCGACGATAGGTCGTCGTTTTGGATTTGAGCGTCCACCACCCAAGGATGAAGGCCCGGCCCGATCGTTCGGGGGTAGGGTGCGGCAAAGTTGATGTGCTTGAAAACTTGCCAGGTCTCGGACAAAATGGCGATGGAAGAGCAACGATCGTTGAAGAACGAGTCATCGCTGGCCGCCAAACTGCGCTCCTCGTTAAAGATGTGTTTGTGAGCGCCATGAAAGTTGCTGTGTTCAAAAAGAAGGGCGTGGGCATGCACCAGTTGGCCGGGTACCGTGGCAGGCCGCGTCGTCGGCCGCAGAGAGGACATGTCGTCATTGGTGATACCGATGGCCCCTACCCACGGATGCAACCCTGGGCCGAGCACCACCGGATAAGGCTGATTGTACTGGCTGTGCCGGAACACTTCCCAGTTACCTCCCAACACCACCATCGACGACACGCGGTCATTGAAGAAGGAGTCGTCACCGGCATTCAGATTGGGCTCGGCACCGTAAACATGCTTGTGCGCGCCATGGAAATTGATGTGCTCAAACAGAATGATCTCCACGGCCGCCGGCGCGGCGCAGCCGTTCTGGTAGTCAAAATAGATTTCATCCACAAATCCATGCCAGCACCAAAAAATCGGTGCCGCCGAGGCGATCGTTAACTGAGCCATCGTACCGCCGATGGTGACGTGGACCGAACCGTGCCAGCCATTGACATCGTTGCCGAGAACCGTGGCCGTGGCAAAGTTGCACACGGCCGGCAGCGCGTACTGACTTGGCATCGGCAGGTTAGGATTCAAGTTGACCAGCGGTGGGCGTGCCGTGCCGTTGTCCTGAGGCTTCACCACGTTAAACTCGGCGGGGATCGGGTTGGCCGGGTTCCACTTTGGCAGCGGGACAAAACGCCCAGCTCCTTGGGCGGTAAGAAACGCCTCCAAGTCTACGATGTACTGGCGGTGCCCAGTGAAGATGTGCTCGCCCGAGTGCGTGATCGTCGTGTGGACGGCCACCACTGCGTCGTTGAGGTACTGAAGAATCAGGTTAGCTAGCGCTTGGCGTTCGCCGGCTGGTAATGCATTGAGGTCTTGTCTTTGTCCCATGGGATTGTCCTTTCGTTAACGGTCACGAACGCATAACGCTGCGTCCGAATCGTCGGGCTTATTGGGCTATTGCCTGATAAAGAACACCGGACGATTTCACCTATTTTGGAGAGCGTGGATTCGGTACCAAAAGTGACAAGGGACGGCTGACGGGGCTGACGGTAGGCTGACGGGGCTGACGGTAACTAACGGCTGACGGGGACTAACGGCTGACGGGGACGGCTGACGGACGGACGGCTGACGGGGACAGTCTGCTATGAGCCCACTGCACCTTCGAAAGCGGCCCTAATTTACCCGCTGATGAGGGTATTTGACATTTTAAAAAGCGGAGTTATGCTACATCCCAAGCATCGCGAGGCCGACAACTGTCGAGAACTGAGACAACATTGTACCGGCGTGGTTCATCCAAAAGGAAAAGCGAGCGCCCCGGTGCAGAGGGCTCATAGCAGTCTGTCCCTCTCGGTTGTCCCGCTCGGTTCGCTGTCCCGCTCGGTTCGCTCGCTCGCTCGGTTCGCTCGCTCGGTTCGCTCCGCTCGGTTCGCTCGGTTCCGGAGCGTTGGATAGGAATCCAACAAATCGCGTTCCGTGACGCCCAAGCGCCGGTAGCGTTCCAAGAGCCACACCGGAATTCGAGTTCGAGGAAATAGGGCCACCGCCGGCAATAGGGCCACCGCCGGGAGTCTGTCGGAGATAAAAGTTCTACAAAGTACTTGTTTGTGTAAAGTATAACTGATATAATGATTTATGAGCCAGCGTTTCCGCCCCTGCTCCCTCGATCAAACCTATCTACTGCCGCCGTCCGTCCACGACTGGCTACCCGAGGGCCACTTGGCTCGCCTGCTCGCCGATGTGGTCAGCG
>JANLPT010000190.1:0-4032 GCA_031367405.1 Bryobacteraceae bacterium | reverse complement strand
CCACGGCCGATCCCACGGCCCGGCCCTCTCGATCTGGCGTCCGGGCCGGCCCCTACGATGCATGCGACTCTTCGTTCGTTGCGCGACTTCCCGCGATTGAACCGCTCGCAGGAGCGGCCGTTTGGTTGATGCAGGGGCCCTTACTGGACCGCGGCGGTGAATGAAATGGACGCGGCGATCCGTGCTGACCGGAGACATCCGATGAAAGTGAATCATTGATCCCTGTACCGATACATGGTACACTAGTCTTGTGATCAGGACTATCCGGCATCGCGGACTCCGGCGTTGGTATGAGGATGGAGATTCGAGCAAGGTTAGGGCCGACCAGATAAAGCGGGTTTCTGACGTACTGGCGCATCTGGATCAAGCGGTTCGGGTTGCGGACTTGGACTTACCCGGTTACCGCCTTCATGCTCTTCGAGGCGATTTGCTCGGGATGTGGAGCGTCACGATCTCGGGCAACTGGCGGATCGTGTTTCGCTTCGAGCATGGAGATGCCTTCGAGGTTGATTTGGTGGATTATCACTAACGAGGAAGGAAGTTAACGAGCATGCCTATGAAGTGCCCACCACATCCCGGCCGGTCGGTGAAAGACGCTTGTCTTGAACCGTTGGGTTTGAGCGTTACCGAAGCGGCGAAAGTGCTGGGTGTTGCGCGCCACACGCTGTCGCGGGTTTTGAATGGCCAGTCCGGCATCTCGCCGGAGATGGCAATTCGGCTGGAGAAGGCGGGCTGGTCGAGCGCGGACCACTGGCTTCGCCTGCAGACGGCGCATGATTTGTCAGAGGCGCGCCGCCATGAAGGCTGCATTCTGGTGCGACGATACGAGCCAGGAGAGGGAGCCCGAACCCCTCGTTGAACCTCACGAACCTCAAGAACTATTGCCGGAGTGATGAAGACAAGTGCCTAGGGCTGGAGCAAGAACTGCTGCCGCAGTTGCGACCAGTGATCGAGCGCTGGTTCCCAGGATTGCTGAATGGACTTGGGGTCCTCGAGCGCTTGGGAAACAACCGCATCCACGGGGTGGCCCCATTTGGGGGGAAATGGCATAAGAATGATAGACTTGGCGAGACGGGTTTGCGGAAATTGGCCTTTGGCCGCGAGTTTTCTTGCGAAATAAGCCGGACTTTCTCCCCTCCGAAACACACTTATTTGCCCCGCCGGGCTACTGGCTTCGCCTCACCCAACGCGCCAATACTTCCTGGGACTGCTCCGAAATGCTATCTCGCTTTTCATGATGGATGTGAAGGGCCAATACGCCATCGGCCGCAATGCTATGCAACGGGGGGCCGGGCACGGTTACTGGACACTCAGGAAACCTTCTAGCCAGTCCATGGCGTGGTGGACGCTTTGGGCCGTGGGGGTGTGGCCTTGCCGATGGTTGAACATGCCCAGATATTGACGGTTGGGGTAGGCGGGTTGGGCGGATTGCAGATAGGGCCAGCTTTTTTGGCCGTCGCTCGATTCGCCGGCGATCAGAAGGAACGGGCGGGGGGCGATGAGAGCCAATAACTCCTGTTGATCGCGTTGAAGCGGACGGTTCTTGCCCAAGTACCAGAAGGCTTCGTAGTTGGAGAAATTAAGGCTGATGCCGGGTTCGGAAGAGACGACGACGGCGATGCGAGGGTCGAAGGCGGCCGCGTACAGCGCCATCTTACCTCCGAGCGAATGGCCGATGATGCCGATGCGGCTGGGGTCGATGTCAGGGCGGGTGACCAGGTAATCCACGAGGCTTTGGGCTTCAGTGATCCATTGGCCCAGGCCAGTCAGGCCAGGGTGCTGGCGGGCGAGATTGAGGACGGCTTCGTCATAACCTTCGCCATCGCCCTCACCGAACCAGCGGATGGCGACGGCCATGAAGCCGCGCTGGACGGCGAGCCTGGCGAACGCCCGCACGCCTCCGCCCGAACGGTGACCACCCAGGTTTTCGCCGGCCGGCGAGTCGACGTCGTAGTAGGGGACGATGACGACGGGCAGCCGGCCCGCCGGTTTGCGGACTGGTTCCATGACGAGGATGCGGCTGGTGTTGAGGTTCAGCAGTTGGCCGCTCCAGGTGCTCTCACGAAATTGCTTGAGGATGTGGATGGTGGGCGGGCGGGGCTGGTGCGGGGAAAGGCCAAGAAGCTGGGCCCAAGCGGTTTTGATTTTGCCGAGCTGGGTAGGGTCGACCGGGGGAATGCCGGGGCTCGGCTCATGTTGGAACTGGGCGAGCCATGCCTCGTTTGGCGGTGGCACCTGCGCGGCGGGGCTGAGTTGACGAACGACACGGAAGCCGGTGAAGGGGCTGCGTCGATCGGGCGCGAGTGAGCTAATGAAGGCTTTGTTCCATTGGGTAGGGCTGGTGAGGTAGCTGCCGCCTCTGACAATGCGCTCCACGCCCTTTGCAGGGCCTTGGGGGTCGCGGATCGCGTCGAGGAGGGGTTCCGGGCTGTAGAAGTCCTCGCACCACTCCCAGACGTTGCCGTGGAGATCGTGGAGGCCATGGGGGTTCGGTTGGCCGGTGGCGACGGGGCGGGTTTGGCGGTGAAGGAGGGCGGCGGGGTCGTCGTGCGAGCCGGTGCGGAGGTGGGCGGTGGTGAGTTCGGCGGGCGTCGCGGCGAGGGTCCACTCGGCGTTGGTGGGCAATCGATAGCCGTTGCAGCGAGGCAGGCGGAGATGGGCTCCGTCGTAGCAGATCGTAAGATTCTCAAGCACGCTGCGGCGGTTGGCATAGAGGACGGCCTCATGCCACGTGACGTTTTCCACGGGGAGTTGGTCGCCCTTGGCTTGGGAGGGTGAGCGGCCCGTCACGCGCCGGTACTCGGCTTGAGTCACCTCAGTGCGGCCGATGAGGAAGGCCCCGGCGCGCGCGGTATTGATTTCGTCAATCACCAGCGAGGCGGCTTCGATGCGAATGAATTCCGGTTCGGCGGCCAGCAGGAAAATGAGAGCCCACATGCTACCGAGGATAGCGATAGAATCACGGCATGACTCGCCGCCAATTATTGATCGCTTCGCTTGCGACGCCGCTGCTGGCCCTTGACCCAACTAAATTGAAGCTGGGGATCTCCATCGATGAGATCGATGACGATCCGCTGGTGATCGTGCGCTTCATGAAAGAGTTCGGGCTGCGTTACGCCGAGATCCGCAATATCTGGGGTAAGTACAACACGTCGCAGCCGCTCGAAAAAATGACGGAGTTACGGAAGATTTTCGACGAGCACGGCATTACGACTTCCGTGCTCGCGACGGGCTTCTTCAAAGTGCCGCTGCCGCCGGACACACCCGCCGGCCAGGAAGCGCTGGATAAACAATGGCTGCTGCTGGACGGGGCCATGGAGCGGGCGCGCATCATGGGCACCAAGAAGATCAGGACCTTTGCTTTCACTTACGGGAATAACGAAAAGCCAGACGCGGCGGCTTATCCGCGCATTTACGAGTTAGTGAAAGAAGCGGCGCGGCGGGCTAAGGCGCGCGGCTTCCAATTAGCGCTCGAGAACGTGAATCACAGTTACGTGTGGAGCAGCACGGAAACGGCGGCTTTATTGAAGGCGATTCCTGACGACGCGTTGGGACTTACTTGGGATCCGAATAACGCGGCGGAGACTTTCGAAAAGTCCTTCCCGGAGGGCTTTCGTAAATTGGACCCGGCGCGGATCTTGAATGTGCATTTGCGCGATTTTCGTAAGAATGCCGCCGGCGTGGTGGAGTGGTGCGCGGTGGGCGAAGGTGAGATGGATAACTTGGGGCAGATACGCGCGTTGCGGAAAGCGGGGTATCAGGAGGCGTTTACTTTGGAAACGCATTATAAGAGTCCGCTGGGGAAGCAGCATGCGAGCCGGACGTCGATGACGGGGCTGATGAAGGTGGTGGAGCGGGTGTAGAAGACGGACCAGCCAGACGGCGCGGAGTCCGGCTGGCTGGTTCGTGGAGAAGTCTGTCGCTTCTCGTCCCAGGAGATTAGGAAGCTAGGGTGCGTTGGCGGCGGCGGATCATCCAGATGGCCAGGAACGCTCCTGCGGATAGCAAGCCGGTGGCCGGTTCCGGAACGCC
>JANLPT010000174.1:0-17979 GCA_031367405.1 Bryobacteraceae bacterium | reverse complement strand
GCGATCAGGATCGCTACCGGCGCGGTACTTGAGGACAAACGCGCTGACGCCGAGAGTGTTGAGCCACTTGGCTACGTCGTGACCCTCTTTATCGATGGCCAAGTGGCGGAAGCCGCCGCCGGGAGCAATGATGATGGCGGTGCCGTTGGGTTGCGCAGCCAGATGAGCAGTCAGCGTGGGCCGCGAGACGTTGCTGATGCGGCGTTCGGTGTCGTTGGGCCCGATGACGCCTTTCTCCTGGTCAGGCGCGGCGGCAGGGTCGAGGCGCAGCAGCGGAATCACGAGCGGGTCAGCGGCGAGGATCAGAAGCAAGGCGGAGAGAATCATGCCTTGCAGTTTATCGCCAGTTTACAGTGGAGGTGATGGTAATTCGTTTCGCGTTTGGTTTATTGATGCTGGTTGCGCTGCCGCTGGGGGCCCAGGTGTCAGGGTCGAGTGGACAGGTGCAGGGCATTGTCACCGATGCCTCGGGGGCGGCGATCGCCGGGGCGAACGTGGTGCTGCGAAATCCTGGCACCGCCGCGACGCGCCAAATGGCCACGGGCAACGATGGCCAGTTTCAGTTTTCCGCCGTGTCGATTGGCGAACACTCGTTGGAGGTACAAGCGCCGGGTATGGCGTCCTACAAGATCGAGTCGTTTTTAGTGTCGGTGGGCCAGACGGTTTCGACACGCGTGCAGATGTCGGCGGCTGGGGTGAGTGAAAAAATGGAAGTGAAAGGTGAGACCGAGGCTTTGCAAACCACGGCCACGACGTCGAACGTGGCGCTGGGGTACGACCGGATTGAGGAGACGCCCTCTCAGAATCGTAACTATCTGAGCTTTGTTTTCGCGGCTCCTGGCATATCGCCCTCGGCGGGATCGAATACGCAACGGTCGGCGGCGGGGACGCACAACGTGGCCAATGATAGCGGCTTCGTCTTCGGGGGCATGCGCGGGCGCAACAACAGCATTTCGATTGACGGTGTGGATAACCGCGATGAGACCACGGGGGCGAGTCGCGTGGCCATTGGATTGGAGATGGTGCAGGAGTTTCGCGTGGCAGGCACGTCAGTGAGCGCCGAGTTCGGTGGCGCGGCGGGGGGCATGGTGAATCTGGTGACGCGCTCGGGGGCAAATCTTTGGCACGGTGACATAACGATGTTCCAGCAGCACGAGGCGTTGAATGCGCGAAACGCGGAGGTGACGGAAGGGCGCAAGCAACAGTACCGGCGCTATCAGCCGGGGGTGTCGCTGCTGGGCCCTCTGCGGAAAGACCGGACGTTTTTCGCGACGGCGGTGGAGAGCGCTTGGGAAGCGGGTGAAGAATGGTCAGAGACGGGGACGGCGTTGCGCGGCCGGCTGGAAAAGGCTTTGACTCTTTTGGGCAAGCGAGATTTGACCCAACTGACGAGCGGTTTGTATCCCGAAAAGGGGCGCGATACGGAAGCTTCTTTTAAGTTGAACCACATTCTGTCGAGTCGTCACAATCTCACCAGCCGCTACGCCTTTTCGCAAGGGCGAGTGGTGAACGATGTGATCGGCGTGGACAACTTTAGTGACTTGAGCGCTCGGGGGAGCAGTTTACTACGCGACCATTCCTGGGTAACCGCTCTTACTTCCGTCCTGTCGCCTGCGAGAGTGAATGACGTTCGCTTCCAGTTCGGCCAGCGCGAGGCGATGATCACGCCGAATGCCCGTGGCCCGATGATCGAGATTCCCGGCGTGATCACCTTTGGCGGAGGTTATCGATTGGATCAGCAGCGGTTAGAAAATCATTGGGAGTTAGTCGATAGTTTTAGCGCCTCCCTCGGTCGCCACTTACTCACCGTGGGAGCGAGCGTACATCCCATCACGCTCGATTCGCGTTTGGCGAACCGGTTCAGCGGGCTCTACATCTTCCCCACTTTGGCCGACTTCGAGGCGGGCCGTCCGGACGTGTTTCTGCAGGCTTTTGGCGATCCGCATACGCGCCTGACGACCACGCCGGTGGGGCTTTGGATGCAAGACCGCTGGCAGGCGCGGCCGGGATTTAGCCTGGAGATTGGGATGCGCTTTGACCGTCAAGCGATGCCGGCGGGGCTACCTTCCAGCAGCAACAACTTTGCTCCGCGGCTGGGCCTTGCCTGGCACCCGGGCGCTGCGTCGCCTTGGGTGTTTCGGGCCGGGGCGGGGCTGTTTTTTGATCGTTACCCGCTGGCCTTCTTGAACGATGCCTTACAAAAAGATGGGGTGCGTGGCGTGGAGCAGTATGCGGCGGGGCCGGCCGCCCAGCAGGTACTGAGCTTTTCGGGCGGGGGCATCCTGTTGCGTCCGGTCGGGTTCCTACCGGCGGGCCGTTATGGCGCGGCGAGCCATTTCCCCTCCACTTACAGCGCCCGAGTGACGGCGGGCGTGGAGCGAGCGCTGGACAAAGAAACGACCCTGGCTCTCGAATACACTTGGGCCCGCGGAATCAACTTATCGCGCACGCGGAATATTGGTGGCTTGCTGAAGCCGGACTATTTATTGGAGCAGTCGGCCCGGTCGGCTTACCAAGGAGCGACACTGACGCTGAATCGGCGGATGGCGCGTGAGCTGACTTACTTATTGAGTTACACGCTGGCGCGCACCTTCGACAATGCTTCGGACTTCGACGAGCAGCCCAATGACCCGCGCAATCTGCGCCCGGAGTGGGCACGGTCGCGTCAACATCAGCGGCACCGATTGAGTGGGAGCGCGCTCTTTGAACTGCCGGATTTCCCATGGCCCAAGTTGCTGAAGGGGGTTTTTGAAGGGCTCACGTTTGCGCCGATTTACACTTATGGCAGCGGCCGCCCACTGAACGTACTCGACACGACGGATGCCTTACGCACCGGTGCCTACCCGCTCTCCGCGCGTCCGTTCGGCTTGGGGCGCAATCCGAATTTTGGCCCGTCTATTCATTCACTCGACTTACGGGTGTTCAAGTTCATTCCCATTCTGGAAGGCCGGGCGAAGTGGAATGTGGGAGTGGAGACGTTCAATATCCTGAACCACACGAACTCACTGCGGGTGAGTCCTTTTTATGCCGCGCAGAGCGTGCGCTTGACGAATTACAATCGGCCGATTGAAGTGCTGAATGCGCGGCAAGTGCAGCTGTTCGCCACTTTGGAGTGGTAATTCACCTAGGGGCTGGTGATCAGCCTTGGACCCATCGCGGCCAAGAGCCTCACGCCCTCGTCGCGCCCATTCTCGCTGACCGCGAAGGCTAAGTGCTGGCCTGCGTCCATGCCGGCGATGGACATACCGTCATCGTCCGTCGTATACACCGGGATGCCTTCGGCCCGCATCGCGGCTAGCAGGGAATGGCGCGGAAAGACTTCATCTGGCCGCTGCTTGCGGGTCAACATGATCGAGACTAGTTTCTTATTGCGCTCCAGGATGAAGTGAACGAATTCGCGATCCTTCCAATGGCAAACATGTCCTTCGCGCACCACGTAACCCTGGGCTTGGCCAATGACGGCGTCGACTAACTTGGCGTATGGCGCGCCCACCTGCTCCCGCATTTCGGCGGGAGTGGGTGGCACGTCGGGATAGAAGCCGCCACGAGCGCAGAATACGTGGTCACCTTTACCCAAACTTAAGCGGGCGAGGATGAGCGCCGTGTCCCCGCGCCATTGCCAGGCGATTGCGCTGATCAAGGCGAGGACCGCCGCCAGGGCCATCCAAGACAGCGTTGACAAACGAGGCCGGCGGGTACTTGCTTCCGCACGTACCGCATCGCGCACGAGGACGGCGAAATCCGG
This sequence comes from Bryobacteraceae bacterium, assembly GCA_031367405.1. Lineage (GTDB taxonomy): Bacteria > Acidobacteriota > Terriglobia > Bryobacterales > Bryobacteraceae > JALHNI01. The sequence continues at coordinate 14,234 of JANLPT010000174.1, read as the reverse complement.
GTGAGGCACTAAGTTGTGCACAGCCGTACTTACTGCGGCGCGGGCGCGCTGGCGTGAAACTAAAGCCGCGCGGCAAGCCACGCATTGGGCCAGGTGCGCATTGACAGCGTGCAGAGTTTCTACTTGTAACTCGTTCGTCAGATAGGAGTCGAGTAAAGGTCGAGCTTGCTGGCAATGGAGATTCATTTCGCCCTTCCTATGCCGATGCCCAACGCTGCTGCGGGGCCCGCTAGCGTCACACGCAACTTGGTGCGTGCGCGGCTTAAGCGCGACATCACCGTGCCCATCGGAATACCCAACATTTCAGAAACCTCCCGGCACGAAAATTGTTCTACATCGGCTAAGAGCACCACTTCACGATGCTCCGCCGATAATACTTCCAAGGCGGCTAATACTTCTTCATCCGATAAGCGCTCTGGCACGGGCATTTCGGCGATCAGATTGTCCTCCCGGTACTGCTCGTTATCACTAAGTATGCGGAACCTGAGTAACTTGCGGCGGTGATGATGCAGCCGGTGAAAGAGTATCTGAAAGACCCAGCCCCGGCAATTGGTGCCCGCCTGGAAGCGATGAAACGACTTCCAGGCGTGGAGATAGACATCTTGCACCAAATCTTTAGCTTCCGCATCGTTGCGCAGCATCGCTGATGCCGTCCGATAGAGATCGGGCAGCAGTGGCAAAGCTACGGTTTCGAATTCTTGCAAACGGTCGCTAGCAGGCATGTTCTTGACTTAGAGGAAACGAAACACCATCGAACAATTGATGATGATACCAACCGAGCCGTATTTTGACCCGCCGGGTCCGGTTAACAAACCAGCGTCCACCATGGCTAGGGTTTGGAATTCGTCGATCATGCGAGCGCCGAAGTTCTTTGACCGGGCAGCCGCAGTCCATTCACCGAGGTTCAAATCCCAGAGGGGACTGTAGTCGGTGCTGAGGCTGGGAATGCCGCCGAGGACGTTGATGGGCGCGCCGCCGTCGGTGAGGGCCGCTTCCAGGCCCTGCCGCTGCGGATTGTCGCAACCGCGCGCGCCATTCAAGAAGACGAAGATGCGTTCGACGGCAGAGAAGGCGCTGTCATCGACGCCCGTGGCGATATCGCCCAAACCGGGGGCGAGCGTGGCACCCTCCATGGCGGCAACCAGTTCGGCGCTCGCCTCGGTGGAAAGATACAGCACCGGCCGGCCAAAGCTGAAGCCGGGTGTAAGCGCCAAAGTGACGGTGCCCTGGGCGAAGTTGAAGCTGACAACTTTGTCATGCACCATCGCTGCGTTGGGCCGGCCGCCGATCACCATCTGCGCCGGGGTGGCATTGAAGGCGATGATCGGAGCGTTGTAGACATGCCCGCCCGCGTTGACGATGCGCACCAGGGGGGAGTAATTGCGATCGCCCACGGAACCGGCGATGGCTTCGGTGGGCGGAAACGGGCTGGCACCGGTGGCCGGCGTCACTCGGCGCTGCGGCGAGAAATCCACCTTGCCGCTCTCGAATTCAAGCACGCCACCCTTCAGCAGAGTCGCGTTGCGGGCACCGCGTCCGGTGGCCCCGTAGGACAGCTTGGACGAGTGGTTGAGGCCGAGTGCCGCGGCATTGGCCGCGTCAGTGGTGTCGGTGAGAATATACCAGACGGATTCGCCGGAGCCGGCCATTTTCCCCTGATACAGCGGCAGTTCGATGGTCTTCTTCTTTTCGTCCAGCGGGCCGGACTTGAGCGTTTGCAGACGGCCGACGAAAGAGGGATTCACGCTGGAGGCCGGAGCGCCGAAATAGCTGGCCGGGATATCGGTGCCGATGGCGGGAGAGGCGGGGTCAACGGTGCAACCTGGCGTGTCATTAGCCTGATTTCCGCCCGCGGCCTGCGGAGGCGTGAAGGCGAAAGCGCGCGCGGCGCGGTCACTGGCTTCGAGGGATTTTCGCCCCGGAGCGCTTGCGCGCGTCGAGGCGGGGTTGGCTGGCGAGTCAATCAGCACCAGGCTGCGGCCGGTTTGCGGTGTGTCCTGCGCCAAGGCGATGGAGGTACAAAGTAAGGTGAGTAGTGTGGTTTTCATGGGATCTGCTCCTGCACCAACATCAGCCAGTAGAGCGAAACCATTCCCTCACCACGAAACTTTTCCTGGTTGACGCTAGCTCTTTCGCCGAAGCCAAATTCCAGGCTTCCTACTTTTATCGCCTCATCTTCGCAAACGATTGCACGGAGTCGCCAAAACTTGCCGACAAAACTGACTGTTCTGTCCTGTAATGTTTATCCAAATGAAATGCGCTAGGGCTAGAATGGGCATATGAAACACCCGCTTCTGGTCCTATTGGCTATTCCTCTGTTGTGTCTCGCCCAATACGATACCTCGACGATTCTTGGCACCGTGAAGGACCCCACGGGTTCGCAAGTCGCCAGCGCCAAGATCACCCTCGAGAATACGCAAACCGGCGTTAAGCAATCCTCCCCGTCCGACCCCTCGGGCAATTTTCTCTTCCTCAACCTGCGGATCGGCTCCTATAAGGTGAGCGCCGAACTGCAAGGCTTCAAGAAAGTGAGCTCGGAAGTGTTCACGCTGGTGGTGAACGCGCGGCAACGCGTCGACCTGACCCTCGAAGTCGGCAACGTGACCGAAAGCGTCACCGTGAGTGGCGCGGCGAATCAGTTGGAAACTGACTCCAGCGATCGCGGACAAGTGATCACGCGCGAAGCGATCATCAACCTGCCGTTGAATGGCCGCGCTTACGCTGACCTCGCGCTGCTTTCGCCGGGCGTGCGTAAGTCGAACATCGCCAATCGCGATGCGTCATTCAATGTAAATGGATTGCGCAGTTCTTTGAATAACTTCATGGTGGATGGCGTCGATAACAATGCTTACGGCACGTCGAACCAAGGCTTCTCAAACCAAGTGGTTCAGTTGACTCCCGATGCCGTGCAGGAGTTCAAGGTGCAAACCAATAACTTCTCCGCCGAGTACGGCCGCGCCGGGGGTGCCGTGATTAACGCATCAGTCCGCAGCGGCACGAATCAGTTTCACGGCTCGGCCTGGGAGTATCTACGTAACACGAAGCTGAATGCGGTGGGGTTTTTCAAGCCGAGCGCCGGCAAACCAACTCTGGTGCAGAACCAGTTCGGCGGTGCCTTCGGAGGGCCAATTCAGAAAGACAAGATGTTTGTCTTTGGCGATTATGAAGGCTTCCGGCGCGTCGATCGCACGCTGAATTTCGCCAGCTTACCTTCCACCCAACAGCGCGCGGGTAACTTCGGCATTCCCGTGCGTAATCCACTTACGGGCGATGTCTACGCCGATGGCGTCATCCCGCCGAGTGCGATTACTCCCTTCGCCCGCCGCGTGCTTGCTGACTTACCGGCCGCGATCCGGTCGACCGGCCTGGGCGCGCTGCCTTCGAATAACTGGGACTATCTGACACCCACCACCTGGCAGGACGACAAAGGCGATATTCGCTATGACCACTACATTTCGTCTAAGTTGAACGCCTTTGCCCGCTACAGCCATCGCTTGCTGAACCGCGCGGAGAATAGCGTCATCCCTGGCCCTTCCGGCGGCGACGCCAACGGCTTTGTCCGCGTGCTGAACCAGCAAATGGCTACCGGCTTCAATTACAACGTTTCACCTACTTCGCTGATCGATTTCCGCATCGCTTTCTCTAACTTCGAAGGCGGCAAGAGCGCCCTGGGCGGCGAGCGGAAAAATATGCTGGCGGAATACGGCATCGCCGGCCTGCCCGACAAGCCCGAAATCGGCGGCGGCCTTACCAATCAGAGTGTCAGCGGCTTCACAGCTTTTGGGCGGCAAACCTCTAATCCGCAGTTCCAGAATCCTTTCACCATCAATCCCAAAGTGAACTATTCCAAGGTGCTGCGCCGTCATTCGTTAAAGGCCGGCTATGAGTATCAGCGGATCAACACGGACATCCTCGATTTCAATCCGCAGTATGGCGCGGACGCCTATAACGGCCAGTTTTCGCGCCCGGCGGCTTCACCCGCCACCAACCTCTATAACTTGGCTGATTTCCTGGTGGGCGCGCGTTCAGCTTACAGCCTGAATAATGCGGTGGTGTTGAATTATCGCCAACGCATGCACTTTGCTTATCTGCAAGACGATTTTAAGGTGAACAGTAAGCTCACTTTGAATTTAGGTGTGCGCTATGAATTCGCTACGCCCCAATATGAGGCCACGAACCGGATCGCCAATTTCGATCCAGGCACGAAGACTCTGATCCAGGCCAAGTCCGGCAGCCTGTACGATCGCTCGCTGGTCCATCCTGATCGTAATAATTGGGCACCGCGCTTGGGGCTGGCTTACCAGCTGACCAACAAGACCGTCATTCGCGGCGGCTATGGTTTGGCCTACATTCACTTCAACCGCATGGGTGGCGAAAACCTGCTGGGATATAACGGCCCCGCCATCGTCAACCTCACGATCAATCAGCTGCCCACCTTGCCCGCTTGCGTCGGCGACCAGTTTCGCAACTGTTTCCGCACCACGCAGCAGGGCTATCCAGCCGGCTTGGTGGACCCCAGTAGCTTTTCCACCGCTCTCACCCGCACTAACTATACGCCCGCCGACTATCGCACCAGTTATGTGCAGAGCTACCACGTGACGGTGCAACGTGAGTTGGCCCATGGTTTGGTCCTCGACGTCGCCTATGTGGGTAATAAGTCCACCGGGCTCATGATTTTGGGCGATTACAATCAGGCGCGCCCGAACGCGCTAGGGGAGAATGCGTCGTTAGTGTCCCGGCGCCCCATCCAAGGGTTCGATAACATCCAGATCTCCTACGGAGGCGGCTACGCGAATTACAACGCTTTGCAGGCTAAGATCGAGAAACGCTACGCCAACGGTTTTTACCTGCTGAACAGTTTCACCTGGTCAAAGGCTATCGACAACGCCGGCGGCCATCTCGAGACTTTCAATGGCGATAACTCGCGCATTAATTACCGCAACTTGCCGAGTGAAAAGGGGCAGGGCAGCTACAACCAACCGCTAAATAACACGACGTCATTCGTGTATGAGCTGCCATACGGCAAAGGCCGCCGCTTCGGTAGTAGCACGAACGGCTTTATGGACGCGGTGTTCGGTGGATGGCGTCTGAGCGGCATCCACATCGCGCAGAGCGGCCAGCCGGTCAATATCAGTTACTCGCCCCCCAGCGCTTTCCAGGTGTCGACGGTGGCGCCCACTTACCGCCCAAACTACTTGGGCGGCGATATCTATGCGCCGGAGCGGAGCGCCACCCGCTACCTGAATCCGGCCGCCGTGATTGCGCCCAACACGCAAAACGTCAATGACCCTTCCCAGCCGTTTGGCACGTTGGGCCGCAACGTTGGCCGCAGCGAATCGATCTTTCAGTTCGACGGCGGCCTGCACAAAGCATTCGCGCTGCCGGTGGAGAACCTGAAGCTGGAGTTCCGCTCCGAGTTCTTCAATCTGTTTAACACCACCAATTGGGGCGCGCCGAACGCGAACGTCTCGAACGCCAACTACGGCACCATCACGAGTTACGCCTACCCGGCCATTCCGGCGCGGCAGATTCAGTTCGCGCTGCGCCTCTCTTTCTAAAGAAGGGCCATCATCATGGCCAGCCTTCGGGCTGGCCATTTTTGCTCCCATTTTTACTGATATATTGAGCCTGCCATGAAACGACGAAGCTTTATCCAAACGGCCATCGGCGGCCTCGCGCTCACCGAACTGCCGCTCCACCGGCTGGCCGCCGCCCAGAAGGGCAAAGTGAAGATCACCGGCGTCAAGTGCATGATCGTCCGGGGCACCTGGGACTGGAACCTAATCAAAGTCGAAACCGACTCCGGCCTGTACGGCATCGGTGAAGCCTATTGGGGTCCCGGCGTCAAAGATCTGGTGCTGAACCAATTGGCGCAGCACATCATCGGCGAAGATCCCTTGAACGTCGACAAGCTCTATACGAAGATGTTGATGCTGAGTGCCGGCGCCGGCGCGCAATCCGGCGTGACCGTCACCGCGGCCAGTGGCATCGAGATCGCCTTGTGGGACTTAGCCGGTCGCATCCTCGAAACCCCGACTTGTAACTTGCTCGGCGGACGCTTCCGCGACAAGGTTCGCTTCTATCGCACCACCCAAGCCGTTCAGAATGTCGAAGAGATGTCCCAGTGGCGGGACTTAGTGCAGCAATCCAAGGCTGAGAAATTTGGCTGGACCGCTTATAAGTTCCAAGGCGATGGCATTCCGCCCAAAGCCGACCCCACTTACTCCGAACCGGGCCATGATCGCTTCACCCGCGGGCTTACTTTGAAAGATCTGCGGCGCATTGAAAAAGCCATGATGACCGTCCGTGAGGAACTGGGCCCCGACACCGACTTCGCGATTGAAGCGCACTGGAAGTACGATGTCCGCGACGCGATCAATATGGCCAAGGCCATCGCCCCTGCCCGGCCGATGTGGCTGGAGGATCCGGTGCCGCCGGGCAATCCGGAAGTGATGGCCCGCGTAACGCACGCCGTCGATGTTCCGGTGGCCACGGGCGAGAATCTTTACACGCGCAACGAATTCCGCCGCCTGATTGAGTTACAGGGTTGCGACATCGTTCACATCGATATTCCGAAATCCGGTGGGTTACTCGAGAGTAAGCGCATCCACGATTTAGCCGATAACTATTACATCGGAACCGCCGCGCATAACCCGGCCAGCCCCGTCGGCACCATCGCCTCCTGCCACGCCGCCGCGTCCATGCGTGACTTCCGCATTCACGAGCTCGCCAAGTACATCGACTGGTGGCAGGACCTCGTGATTCTCGACGGACCGGTGATCGAAAAGGGCTACCATGTCATTCGTGACAAACCCGGCCTCGGCATTGAGCTGAATCCGGATGTGGCGAAGAAGCACCTGGCTCCCGGCGAAACCTGGTGGGGCTAGAAAGACTTAGTACAGCTTAGTCCGGTAAGCTTCGGCGATCGATTTTTCGAGGTCCTCGGCCGATTCGGTGACTTCGATCTGGTCCTTCAACATCTGCCCGTAAGACGGCAGCGCTTGGCGGTCCACTTTGTAAGTGTCCTGCCAAAGATGAGACCGGATGATCGCCTTGCCGCAGTGCAGAAAAGCCTCCTCCACGGTGACGACTAACGCCGACGCCGGATGATTGCCGTTCACCTTCCACTGCGACACCACCGCAGCATCCGTCGTAATGTGTGCCTGGCCATTCACGCGCAAAGTTTCGTCCACGCCGGGAATGAGGAACAGCAGGCCGACTTGCGGATTCACCGCGATGTTGGTGAGCGTATCGAGCCGGTTGTTGCCGCGCCAATCCGGCAGGGCCAGGGTGACATCGTCGAGCACCTTCACAAACCCTGGGCTGTCACCTCGCGGCGTTACGTCGGCCCCGGCGGCTGAAGCGGTGCCGAGGCACAGAAATGGAGAGAGTTCGATGAACCTGCGGCAATGCTGGTCCAGACGCCGCAGCGTCTTTAGGACGGCCCGTTCCATCGCCGGCGGATAGCATTCGCGCAACGCTTCTGGGCTCTCAAGAAAATCCATGCCCTCTATCTTGACATCTCGCGAGCCTTCGCCGCGTAGCCTGGTGTAACCTACTAGACAATGCGACTATTGATTCCGATTCTGGTGGCACTCAGTGCTTTGGCTCAATCTCCGGAAGCCAAGGTGAAGGCTATTCTGGATCACCCCAAATTCAAGTCCGTCACGAGCTTTCTCGACACTGACTATGATCGATTCGTCCGCGAGTTAATCGAACTGACTGAGATCCCCGCGCCGCCCTTTAAAGAGAGAGTCCGCGGCCTTGCTTATCTAGAAAAACTGCGCCAGCTTGGGCTCCAAAATGTCGAAATGGATCGTGAAGGCAACGTGATGGGCTTGCGCAAAGGTAAAGGCAATGGCCCACTCCTGGCCGTGCTCGCCCATCTTGACACCGTCTTCCCCGAAGGCACGGACGTTAAGGTGAAGCGCAAGGGGACCCGCCTTGAAGCGCCCGGCGTCGGTGACGATACCCGCGGGCTCGCGCTAATGCTCGAAGTGATCCGCGCCCTTGACGCGGCCCAGTTTGAAACCAACAGCGATATTCTCTTCGTTGGCAACACCGGCGAAGAAGGCGAAGGCGACTTACGCGGAGTGAAGTACTTACTCACCAAAGGGAAGTACAAAGATCGGGTCAAGCAGTTTATCTCCATTGACGGTGGCGAGCCAGGACCCATTACTAATGGTGGCACTGGCAGCAAGCGCTTCCGCGTTATCTTCACCGGCCCAGGCGGCCACAGCTACGGTGCCTTCGGACTCGTCAATCCGGCTTACGCTATGGGGAACGCCATTACCAAATTCTCCAAACTGAGCGTGCCAGAGAAGCCCAAAACCACCTTCAATGTCGGTGTCGTCAATGGCGGCACTTCCGTCAATTCCATTCCCTTCCAAGTCTCGATGGATGTGGACATGCGCTCCGAGTCTAAAGAAGAGTTGAGTAAGTTAGTGGACTCGTTTCACGGCTTACTGTTCGCTGCGGTCGAAGACGAGAATAAAGCTCGCTCCACCGCTCAGGGGAAAATCAAAGTGGAAGCCAAGCTGATCGGCGATCGTCCGGCGGGTGAAACTTCCCGCGATAGCACCATTGTCAAAACCGTCGCAGCCGTCGTGCAGTCATTCGGCCTCAAGCCGAGTTACAACATCTCGAGTACGGATTCGAATATCCCCATCAGTATGGGGATTCCCGCCGTGACCATCGGGCGTGGCAAAGGCGGCCGCGCGCATTCGCTGGACGAATGGGTGGATGTCGAGAAGACGGCCCAAATTCAAGCGGCACACGTAGCCCTGGTCACCTTTCTGGCGCTGGCGGGCGTGAACTAAGTTCGCGGCAGAAACTAGCCCGCCGCGTCAGCGGTGGGGCACTTAGGTCAAATAATACAACGATTCGCGCAGCTTCCACCCCACCGCTCACGCGGTGGGCTAGTAGCCACCCATCGGGTAATTGGGGACCTTTTCACGCGGTCACGCCACTAGGTCCTATTATTGGTTGCCACGCCCGTCCGCGCTGGGATGGCGCAAATGGTCTCCGCCGCCCTTCCTGATCGACTGAGTTCGCCTGTGCTTGAAACCGGAACTCGGCGAAGGTCGAGAGCCGCCGTCTTCATTTGTAAAGTTTCACATTAAACACCTGAGCCACCAGTACCGTAGTTCTTACCCCAATAATGAGGTGATTCCTTAGGCCCCCCTCCGGCGGCGATTTGTAACTTAATGCCATTATCTTCTATCTTTTGTAAAACTTACTTAGTTGGCTGGTTAACATTGAAAAGAATTACTGAGACATCTGTAAAAACAAGCCTGAGGGGCTTGTTTTGAACGAAAATACCTCTAAGCTGGGAGTCACCAACCTTGCTGCGCCGCGAGGGAAGGAAACCAAAACCAGAGGTAATTAAAATGTCTACATTTCGTACAATCAGACGGCCACTTCCACTCGTCCTTACGGCCGTGGCTTTGTTCGCGGCGGATAGTCAGCTTCCGCGTTCATTCGAAGCGACCAGCGGCACGGTGAAGTTCATCGCCACGACGAATATCGGTGCGATTAGTATTCACGGCCAGTCGAATGCCCTTTCCGGCCGCGTCCAAGCCCTGCCCGCCGGTGGGCAGATCCATGCGATCACTGTCGACCAACTCGAAGCGCGACTCGACCCGAAGAGTCTTTCTACCGGCATGTCCATGCGCGATGAACACATGCGGAACAAAATCTTCATGGTGGGCGACACCATCCCGGAGCTGAAATTCGCGGCCGCTAAAATTCAATGTCCCCATCCGGAATCAGCGAAAGAGACGGCTTGCCAAGTGCAAGGAACGTTCACTATGCGCGGCATTTCGAAGCCTTTCGCCATCGCTCTCAAGGTACGCCAAGCGGGCCAGGGCGCGTTCAAGGTAAGTGGCGAAGGCAGCATTAAGCTGACTGCTTTTGGCATCGAACCGCCTTGCCAGTTGGGTGTCTGCGTCACCGACGATGTCCAGTTGAAACTTGAATTCCAAGCGCGCGAATCGCACCAAAGCTCACAACTACAAGGTGGCGGGCGTTAGTGAAATTCGGGGCGCTGATCCTCTTGGCCATTCTTGCGGCCATGCCCGTGTTCGCGCTGCCGAACATGATTCGACTTGGTTACCCCAATTGCATGTCGTGTCATGTCACGCCGCAAGGGGGTGGCCTGTTGAATACCTATGGCAAGGGCATTGACGCCGCGCAAAGTTGGCGGGCGGAGGAATATAAGCCTAGCTCTATCCGGCTGGCCGAATTTCTCCGCGCCGGGGGCCGGGTCGATCAGGACTTTCGTGTCGTAACTTCGGAACAAGTGAATGCAGTCACGAACGGTGCTATGACTGGCATTAACCGCAGCCGCTTCTTTTATCGCAACGTCACCACGCTGGGCAAAGGGTTTCGGGTCTCCGCTATCGTGAGCGGCGAACCCGACCCCATCCTGCGCAAGCCGAAAGCGTATGACCCGGTGGTGCGCCCAGGCGGCCTCTTCGTCGCCTCCGCCATGTTGAGTTACCGCCCCAAGGAAGGCATGGAATTCGCCGCCGGCCGCGACATGTTGCCGCAAGGGCTCATCATCCCGGACCAGACCACGTTCATCAAAGCCCGCAACCGGTTAGGTTACTACGACGTGCCGACGCAGGCCAAAGCAATCTTCTGGGGGAAACGCTGGCTGGTGGCACCATTCGCTTTCGCACCTAGTTACCGCGAACTGCGCCCGGCGCGTGAATCCGGCGGTGGTTTCATGGCCGAAGCTGACTTACTCGGCAAAGGCAAAACCATTGTGGGAATTAACGCTCTGCGCGGGTCAGATCACTTGGGCCATCGAGCCATGACCGGTGTTTACACGCGCCTGGGCTTTGGCTCCTGGGGTATTCTTGCTGAGCATGATCTTACCCAACGCCATCTGAATCAGGCGGCGCGTTTCGCGCAGCAAGCCACTTATTTACAAACCTTCCGTTACTGGAAAGAGTGGCTGGCGACGTCAGTAATTCTAGAGCGGCTCTCCGTTCAGCAGCCTTACTCTGAACATCTGTGGGCTTACAAAGGCGACGTCACGGCGCGCCTTTCCCAGAACTTCACCGTTAGCCTGCGGGCCGGTACGCAACGCGATGTCCGCACAGGAGCATTTAACCCGATTGCTTCAGCGCAACTTACGATGAAGAGTGTCAATTAGCCATCCTGGCACCCATACCGTTGGCGATGCGCGGTCCACTTCATCCCTTCCCAGAAGCCAATTAGGCCAAATGCCGTCTGATAGGCGACAATAGGACTTGCATGGCTTTGCTCGTCAGCGCTCAGTCGCTTAAAAAATCATTCGGTGCGAAGCCGCTCTTCGAAGGTGTTTCCCTCACGGTTAATGATGGGGAGAGGCTCGGCTTGATTGGCCCGAATGGGGCCGGCAAGTCGACTTTTCTTCAGATTCTGGCGGGGAAAATGGACGTCGACACGGGCGAGGTTTCGCGGCGCAAGAATATGCGCTTCGCCTATGTCACACAGGAGTCGGCTTTTCCGGCCGGGGTGACGGTGTCGCAGGTGCTGGAAACGGCCATGCCGGGCGACGAGTTCGAATACGAGCGGCAAATTATCTTAAGCCGGGTGGGGTTTGTCGATAACGACGCTCCGGTGGAGACGCTTTCCGGTGGATGGCGCAAGCGTCTGGCGATTGCCGAAGCGCTGGCTACCGAACCGGAACTGCTGATGCTGGACGAGCCGACCAATCACCTGGATTTGGCCGGTATTCTGTGGCTCGAGAAGCTGCTGACCGGTTCGCGCTTCGCCTCCGTCGTCATCACGCATGACCGTTACTTTCTGGAGAACGTCGCCACGCACGTGGCTGAATTGGCCCCCGTTTATCCGGGTGGTCTGTTTATGGTGAAGGGCAATTATGCCGAGTTTTTGGAGCGTAAAGCCGACTTCTTAATCGCGCAGGAAAGCCAGCGCGAGGGCTTGGCTTCGCGGGTAAGAAGCGAAGTGGAGTGGCTGCGGCGGGGGCCGAAAGCGCGCACCACCAAGGCCAAGGCGCGCATCGATACGGCGCACGAATTTATCGGCGAATTAGCCGACGTGACGACGCGGCAACGCACGGCGCAGCGCGTGGGCATTGACTTTACGGCGTCGGAGCGGAAGACGAAGCGCCTCGTAGAAGCCGAAGGTTTGGCGGGCGAGATCGGCGGCCAACGGCTCTTCAGCGGCCTGGACTTTGTGCTGGGACCGGGTATGCGGCTAGGTTTGGTCGGCCCGAACGGCAGCGGCAAGACGACCCTGATGCGTCTGTTTATGGGCGAGATCGAGCCGGCGGAGGGCACTTTGAAGAAGGCCGATCTGCTCAAGATCGTCTATTTCGCGCAGAATCGGGCGGAGAAGCTGGATCCTGCTTTGCCCTTACGGCGAGCGCTGTGTCCCCATGGCGATTCGGTGATGTACCAGGGGCGGCCGATTCATGTGGCACCCTGGGCGAAACGATTTTCATTTCCGGTGGAGCAGTTGGACCAGCCGGTGGGGAGGCTCTCGGGCGGTGAAAAGGCTCGCGTCCACATCGCGCGGCTGATGCTCGAAAGCGCCGATTTGCTACTGCTGGACGAGCCAACGAATGATCTTGACATTCCGACGCTCGAGACGCTGGAAGAGAGTCTGATTGAGTTTCCGGGGGCGGTGGTGCTCGTGACGCATGATCGCTATATGCTCGACCGTGTTTCGACGCAAGTGCTGGGACTGTATGGCGATGGTACGGCGGGCATGTTTGCCGATTATTCGCAGTGGGAACAATCGCAACCAACGCCGAAAGAGGCAGCCGCGAAGGCTAAGCTAGCGGCAGTGGTCGCGGCGGCAGCACCGCCAGAAGCCGCTACGAAGAAGAAGCTTTCTTACAAAGATCAGCGCGAGTGGGATGGCATGGAGGCGCTAATTCAGGCGGCCGAAACGGCGGTGGATGCGCGCCGGGCGGCGATGGAAGCAGCGGCGGCGGCGGGCGATGGTGTAGCCTTGGCCACGGTCTTTGGCGATTTGGCCGCAGCGGAAAAGGCGCGCGATACGCTGTATGAGCGCTGGCAGGCGTTAGAAGCCAAGCACTCTTAAAGACTAATTCCGGCGGACATTTACGTTGCGGACGTTGCCATTGTTTAGGTTGACGTCGCAGTCGAATTGGAATAGATCGCCCCGGCGGCCGCCCGCGCGAGCGGTGCCCGAAATACGATCCTGCCGGCCGGCGTTGTTCGCGGCATTCACTTTGTCAAAGTTTAAGTTCGTGGTGCTATATTCTTCCAGCACCTGGGTGCGAACGCTTTCCATGCAAGCGTTCAGCGCCCGGTCATAACTGCCGTCATTGCCGTGGCGCATGTTCGAGTTGTTGTTGGTGTTATTGCGGCCATTATTTCCGAAGAACCCGCCGTTACCATTACCGTTGCGATTATTATTGTTGTTAGTCGCACCGTTATCGCCTTGCCAGCTCACCTCGAAGGTATAGCCTTCATCGCCGCCTTGCGAATCTTTGATGTAGATCACGGCTTCGCCGCGCGGATCCTGCCGCGGATCAGATTGCAGCCGAACTTCGCCGCGCCCATCGATGCCCCGGAATTTGAAGTCAGATAAATTACGGCCGTTGCGTAGGATCGCCGAACATTCGCTGCCATCATCGCGAGTATCGCGTCCCGACAGCGTCTGCACCCGAATTTGCCCATTACCGATGCGGACATTGACCGCATCGTCCACCATGATGCGGATAATACACTTGCCGTTGGACGAATCTCCACCCGTGAGGCGAGGATTAATCTGTACCGTATTGCGTTGCGCCAATGCCGACGCAACGCTCGCCGCCATCAGAATGCCGAATACGAAGATCTTGTTCATAACGTCCCCCTGACGTACCGAATGATGCAGCTTTTGCCGCACCGGTGCCGCCGCCTTGAGTATAAGCAACTTTTGGGCCAAATAGACTTGCCTCTCAACGACGCGGTTCGGCTACCGGTTCGGTGACGCGCAGGCGCTGATCGGCACTGACGTTTTCGAGCACCTGCCGCTTTCCCCGGGGCCAGATGATCGTTACTTTTCGCGGCGCGGCGGAGGCACCCAATCCAAAGTGGACCCCGTCCAGCACAGACGAGGCATAGCTGACGCTCGACATCAGTAGTTGATGCTGCCCATCCAATTCGACGCGCGCACCCAGGCCAGGGTCTGCTCGTTGTGCGCCCAGCGCCGTTCTACCCTCGCCATCGCGAAACAGAGCATACTGATCGAATGGTCCGTGCCGC
>JANLPT010000153.1:0-9412 GCA_031367405.1 Bryobacteraceae bacterium | reverse complement strand
GGTCACATCGGCGAAAATGGGAAGACGTCGACAACATGGGCGGCTGCGTCTTGCCCCTCGATCAGGCCCTTAGCCAAATCGCAACCAGCAGCCTCTTCTGGACCTGGACGTAACGGAAAACGTACAAAGTCGAGCTTAGAGTCTGATGCAAAACTCGCGGAAGAGCGAGTTTCGAAGCCACAGGCTATCCGAAACGCAAGTTTCGGGTCAGACACGTAGACCGGTGATAGAGCGTATACCAATGGCTGACCGCTTAAACCGGCACTGTGATGTGCTTGCCACCGAACACTGCCTGCCAGTTTTCGATCTCGGTCACGACGACGTCGTCCGCAGCATGCACAAGCTCGGAGACGCGCGCGTAGTCGAGCCGGTCGTCGGGTGCCTCCAGAAGCAAGGCAATGCGCGAATGCACCCCATCCAGCTTGGCGGCAGTGACCTCCGAGATGGCCGCGAAGCGCTCGAAATCGCCGAAATAGCGAATCCCCGCAATCGCTGCACCAAAGGTCGGAAAAGCAACGCCGAAAAAGGTGAAGATGTACGATGTCGCGTGTGGCCAGTCGTTCGGTACGAGCTGGAGTACCGCCGCAGCTTTAAGCAGAAGATAGGACGCAACCGACACGACCGCGAGTTGGAACAACCGGGTGGAGAAGGTGTCCAGATTGTGTTGGATTGCCGTGAGGCGCCTTGCCTTATCTTCGTGGTAATCGCGCTGGCCAACGACGTGATGATCGAGCAGCTCGGCCAAAGCATGCCGAAGAAAGCCAGGGGTGATCATGACTTGCGGCAAGCCCAGCGCACGCAGGGTGTGCCGGGCATAGTATTCGGGCCACGCGACATCAGCCCCCTTGGGCCAGCGGCCCGGCGCGCGCGCGATGCCAAGCAGCAACAGGATCGGCGCGTGCCGCAGATATTCGGCGACGCGCCGTGTTTCAAACCAGCGCCCGTGCCAGCGCCATTTCCCGCCTAGCCAGGTGATGAGCAGAATGTTTGCCAGCAACACGAACTCGATGCCCGCAAACATCCACTTCTGCTCGCTTCCGCCAAAGGGCTGGTAGGCGATCCCGGCCACAATCGCGAGTGCCGAGAGCAGGAAATTCGCGGTCATCCCGCCCCGGTAGGCATCGGACAGCCAGGATGAAACACCGTCTGCCCAGGCAAAACGCCGCAGCAAATCATCTCCGATCTGGTTCGCGAAGACAGGATCAGCACCGGGGAGCCTGTGCGCCGCAGTCAGCATGGCGGCACCGGTGCCGCCGGCGATCGCTTCAGGCGCCTCATAAATCTGGTCGAGCGAACGAAAAGGACGGCCGTCGCCAGAGAACACCGTCTCGATCCGGCGATAGCCCGTCCACCAGCGACTGCTGCGCGGCCGCCACACCTCGCTTTCCAGCCCGGCCTCGGCGTTCACGTGTTCGGGCCGCAGCGCAGTCCGAACAAGCTTCGCAAGCTCCGCCTCGCGATGCGCGCGATCCGCTCGGCCAGGAGCCGCAAGCGCTTCAGGCGCGCGCAGGATCTGCCATTCCTCCGGGGCATTGGCATCGATCCAGATGACCGGTGCACCATGCTCCAGCGCTTCGGAGATCGTGTGCCCCGTCCCGCCGACAAAGGCCCGGCTCCGCCCGTCCCATATGCCGATGATGATGTCCGACTGTTCGATCATCACGCGTCCGGCCAGCGCAACCCTCGCCGAACTGCGTGCGGCAAAGGCTTGTGCTGCGAACAGATCCGCAGGTGATCTCAGCTTGTCGAGATAGAGCCGGGTGAGCAATGGATCACGATCGGCCAGTTCAAACAGCCGCGCCGATGCTGCGAGTTCCCGGATCGCGGCGGCTCGTGCTTGCGTCACCGCGTCGATCGCATTGCGCCCCGCAAGAAGAGCCTCGCCGTCGGCAATCGTGCCTGGCGCGGCATTGACCGCTACGTTCAGTGCCTGCCCGAACGGCAATGGAGCCACAAGTTCCCAGTTCCGCGATAGCGCCGAGCGCGCCGCCATCTGGTCCGCTCCGTCGGCAAGCAGACAGTGCAGCCTGACCGGCGCTCCCGCTGGCCCCACAGCCACCGTGATCGCATCAAGTATCCGCTCCAGTGCGACGCCAATCTGATCGTGGTTGGCCGCAAAGGCTGCATTGGCAGTGCGATGGCCGGTGACTGCGATAGAGAGGCGCGCGGAGGGTGCGGGCGGTGCGGCGAAGTTCACTCAATCTCCTGCGTCTTGGCCCACGGACGCGGGTGCCCGTCGAATTGTTTGGACTTTTCTGACGGCCGGTCAACTGCGCGCGAGGCAGGACCGGAAGGTTTGCACGCGCAATGCTTCGTCGCCGAAGACCTCTTGGCGGATCGCCTTGGCGGTTCCGCTCCATAAGATCGCGCACTCGGCGCCTCGTCCCGGGTGGCTGCTGCATTTGCCTCCGATTTTCGACCCAGGGGGGTATGTTGAGGATACGTGTAAAATGTATCACGCGGATGTTGGGAATGGGATTGGTGCCGGGTTCAGGGGCTTGGGGATTTGATCCATATCGAGGACAAAGCGCCCAAATCTGCGGATATGATCGCGACTATAGGGGCTGAGGCGGCTGGCGGGTTCGGCAGTGACGGTATGCCCGTCATGTATCATTGCTGTGAGCACGTCGGTTAGGTCGGCGACGTTGCTGAGCATGACGGTGTTGGCGACGAGTGTTGAGTATTTAAGCTGCTTTTCCTGCTCGACGGGGTCACCACTTTTCACCATGGGGCCGCCGAACGAGACCCAATCGAGAAATTCGTTGAAGGCTTCGACTTTGGTTATCTGGGCGTTGATATTCTGCCGGATTTCGGCGCTGGACATATATTTGAGCAGGAACAGCGTTCGTTGCACTCGGCCGAGTTCGCGAAACGCTCTGGTAGAGCAGGCTTTTGCGATTGTGCGTGCCAAGTTTCCTGAGCAATATCGAAGGTATGACAAGGCCGGCCTGGATCGACAGCACCACTTGCATCAAATCGCGCCAGTGGCGCGCGATCAGACGCCAGTTGATGGTGTCCGAGAAGAGCCCGTCGATATGAACGCAGTGTGCGGATTTTCCGGGGCGTACAGCGTCACATCCGCCCATGTGCGCATGCGCGGCATCAATTCGATGCCCAACAGTCGGCTGAGGCCAAAAACCGTCTCGCTTTGGCCATGGGTATCGGCATGAAGCGTGTCGGGCTGAATGACCGACGTGTTCTTTTGCATGCCATCAAAGATATGGATCGCCTCCCAGACGCCGCATGGGATGAAGGTTGTGAACAGCGCGATGTAAGTGTCGGCCACATGATGGTAGGCGATCGCTCCGTAGTCGCCATACCGGATATGGCGGGCACCGATCAGGTTGTTCTCGCGCAGCGGCACATGCGTGCCGTCAGAAACTGCAGATTTTCCGGTGCCCCATTGGTGCGGCAATGGGAAGGAGGCATAGATATTGATGATGTCGGTCATGGCAGCTTCGAGTTTTGCCGCGTTGATGTGCTGGGCATTCAGCCGCCGCAACGTCTGGGAACTCGCAATATGCGGCGCATGGCGGGCGGTTTGGCTGGGACCCAGGTTGCAACCATAGCCAAAAACCGTGAAAAGATAGCGCTGCACAGCGCGCGTGATTTTGGGGTCACTTCCCGATGGCGGCCCAAAATGGCGGGTGTAACGCGACCAGTGTTCGGCATTCCTGAGAATGTCGAGCAGATGCCGCTCGGGCATACGAAGTTTGATTTCATGCTCGAATGGCCCCAGCGCTTTGGGCTCCGGGTCCGCTTTGTGTCGTTTGAGGTGCGCACCTCCCCGTGCATCGATGGTCAGCGCCGTGTTGTGCGGGAAGCTGGCATAATGTTCCGAACCAACCGCGCACAAGTCGCCGGTTTCAAGCCCGTGCGCGACATAGGTCAGTACGCATATTTCGAAGTCCTGCCTGTCGATAGCCCTGCCGCGCGCGGGACGCATGAAGCTGATCCAGCGCTTTGCCGCAAAGCTCAGATCAGGGGTGCCCACCAGTTCCGGCTTTTTTGCACGGCGCTGGGCAATGGCGATAGTCATCGCTTGAAAAAGACTTTTGTCTTGTGTCGTGGCCTCGATCTGCAAGGTTTCGAGCAAATCAAAGAGCAAGTTGCGCGATTTCGCATAAATCGGTCGCAGCAATGGCAACAGATTGTCACCGTGCGCTGCGGATACCATGGAATGTTGCTCGATCAGATGGTCAACCCCGCCCTGGTCGTGGAGCACCTGTTTGACCTGCTGCCCGAGCGCCGCGTCGCTTTGCGGTTCTTGCACGGCATACAGGATTTGCCCAAGGGTGGCGAGCAAGGCCTCTTCGGTTGCCTGATGTTGCTCGCGCAATTGCGCCAAGCGCTCCTTGGCGGCAGTGTGCATGCGGCGGATGCGGTTGAGGAACATCTCGATCAGTTCATCGCGGCAGCGCATTTTGGCCTCACCAATCAGGCACAGCAACATGGTGTGACGTTTGTCGCTCTGGCTGATATCGATGACATCGCTGACCTCGAGCGCGGCGGTTTCTGCCGCGAATTGCCGCCGTTTGGTATGGGTTATTGTGCCGAGCAGCTGATTTGGGTCGGGCAGGCTTTCGAGCCATGCCATCCGCTCGGTCCATTGCCGGATATTGGCCGGCTTGGCGGGGCCGGGTGTATGCTTCAGCCGGTTGAAAGCGGTGGTAACATTCTCCGGCTGAACGATCAGAAGTGCCTCCAAATTCGCCGTCGGTTGCGGCGTAAGCCGCTCGGCCACAGCAGCAAATATGCGGTGATGAACCGCAACCCTGACCCGATTGATGGTGCGGTCGAGCGTACTGAACGCGGGCAGGTCGATATGGGCGCTGAACAGCGCCTCGATCGCCCGGTTGATGAGGTCGGCAGGATCGCTCCTTGTCTCAGCGGCTTGGATTGTCATGGCAACGACCAGAGCTTGCGCGGCCTTGTCATAGATCAGGCCACCAATCTGAGCGCGAATGGCAGACCGGAAGCGATGCAGAGCCATCCGGTTCGTGACGAAGTGCCATGGAACAGGAAGCCCCAGCTGCTCCGCTACGTGCGCAACAATCGTCTCCGAAAGCGCTTCCGAGCGCACAAAGAGACCATATGCTTGGCGGGTCTTCGTGAGGAGGGCAAAAGTCAACCGGTGTGCCTCTACGCACGCATGCGTAGCAACAAACGCATGGTCGCTTTCCGACAGCGTGAAGTTGGCGGCCAGTTCGGTGCGCGACATGCGTTCGTCCAGACGCGGATATGCAGTGCGGTCGGCGGCGGTCATCCTGTGTCCAAAAAAGGGTTTGCCGATGCATCAACAAGAAGCGCAGAAAACTGCGGTCTCCACGGCACCGCAGCAGCGTCCGTAAATGATGTCTTATTTGGGCAATGGCAATGCGCGTAAAACAGCCTCCAACGCGCACCGCGCTTTATGTTCGGGTCTCCACACCAGAACAAAAGCCCGACCTGCAATTTGCCAATCTACATGACTATGCCCGGCGCACCGAACTGACGATCATCGGGGAATATTGCGACATCGCCGTTTCCGGGCGCAAAGAAGGAAGACCGCAGCTGAATGCCATGATGAAAGCAGCGCGCAATCGGGAATTAGACTGTGTGTTAGTGTGGC
Source organism: Bryobacteraceae bacterium (assembly GCA_031367405.1). Lineage (GTDB taxonomy): Bacteria > Acidobacteriota > Terriglobia > Bryobacterales > Bryobacteraceae > JALHNI01. The sequence goes on along the minus strand of JANLPT010000153.1, from coordinate 3,801 downwards.
GATTTGACCGCTTCGACCGCAGCACGCAACATCTCCTGGGCGCGCTCGACGAGTTCAACCATCTGTCCGTGCGGTTCATCAGTGTGCAGGATCAGATCGACACCGACGCCCGATGGGCAAGGCCATGTTCACCATCATCAGTGCGATGGCCGAGCTGGAATCGGCGCTCATCAGCGAGCGTGTCACTGCGGGTATGCGGGCGGCCAAAAATCGAGGCAAACGTCTGGGCAGGCCCAAAATCAGACCCGCCCTGGTTGCCGAAATCGAACGCCTCGCTAGTTCCTCCAACCTGAGCGTGCGCCAAATTCACCAGAACCTATCGGCTCAGGCCTCGCGGGGGTTCATCGGCGAAATAACCGAGCGAGCGAGGGCTGCCGAAGGGTTCTCCCTCGCGAGCCGGGCCGTGTGATACATTTTACACGTATCCTCAACATACCCCTTGCGGTGCTTGCGCCCGGCGAAGCGCACTTGCCGCGACGCCGCTCCGCAACCGGACCCGCGGCGGTCCAGCGGTTCGTAGCCATCCTCGGCAGCCTGGTCGATAGCGATACCACTGTGGCCGAGCTCAATTTCACCAAGGCGCTCGAGGCGCGCAGTCCTGCAACGCTGCGCGCCATGACCTGCGATCTTGAAAGCTATGCGGCGTTTGCGGGCTTGCTGGCAGGTGCAGGCCTTCCGGCATCGGCCGAGCGGCTTACCAAATGGATCGACCATATCGAGGACGCAAGGCAGAGACCGGCGACAATCGCGCGCAAGCTGGCGACGCTGGCAACGGTCCATGGCCTGCTCGGCGCACCCAGTGCTGCGTCGAGCTCGCTGGTCCGCGATGCAGTGAAGGGTATGCGCCGAGACCATGCGGCGGATCGCCGCATGGCGGGACGCCGCCTCGATCCGCAGCGGACCGCTGTTCCGCCGGGTTGGCGTGGTCCGCACGAAGGGCCATCCGGGCCGCCGGGCCCAAAACATCTCGGACCTTTCCTACAACGCCCAGATCGATCGCGAGCGCATGGCGGCGATTCCGCCGCGGCAGGCGAGCGTCACTTATGCCGTGGGCGATGCGGCGCTGACGGTTGCTGCCGTGCGGGCCATCATCCGCAAGCGAGCGTTGGCGTCGGCAGATCAGGGCCTGGCCGACCTCATCGGCGAGGATCTGGAGCGGGCGCTCGATGCGCTGAGCACGCATTCCTTGCGCGTCGGTCTTACCCAGGATCTGGGAAGACGCAGGTCCGATCGCTCAGGCGCTGCGCTGGTCCTCGGTCGGGACGGCCTTGCGCTATGGTCGGCGGCTCGCTCCCGCATCCAATGCGGCCGATCGTATGCTGGCAGGCCGCAGAGGTTGACTGAAAGCAGGCGTCAGACGTTGGGGACCTGCGTCAACAGCAGCTCGACGCTCTTTGAATTAGCGCCGTTGCAGTCAATTCTGTCAGTTGGCGGCGGTGCGCGTTCGGTGCAGATTGCAGGCTATTATGTCGGTTCACAGCGGGCTCACTCCAGATGGTGAACGAGGCGTCGCCGATCACCGCACGAAACTGCGGCTTTGTCCTTTCGCGAGCGGTCCTGAAGCCGACGATACCGCATAAATGCCTTCCATTACAGCCTTTGTAACGCGACTGGGCGCAACCAACCCACCATATCCCAATCGGACTTGAGCCGCTGCGGTTTCGCGCCGGCGCCGAATGGGGAAATCCGGTTACATGCGCAAAATGCTCGGCCTGGCCGTCGCGCTGATCGCGATCGCGACGGCGGCACCAGCCGCTGCTTCATCCGATCCACTTGTCAAAACAGCGACCGATCTGATCAAGGCAGGCAAATCAGCGCAAGCCTACGCACTGCTCCGACCGCAGCGTGACGCATCCGCGGGTGATCCCGATTACAATTACGCACTCGGGCTGGCGGCGATGGATTCCAACCATGTCACCGAGGCCATTCTCGCATTCCAACGGGTGCTGGCGGTCACGCCCGATCAGGCGCAGGCGCGCGCCGAACTCGCGCGCGCCTATGCGATGAGTGGTGACATCGACACCGCCCGCCGCGAGTTCGATACGGTCGCGGGTGATCCCACCATCCCCGATCCGGTCCGCCAACGCTTCAACACGGTGGTCAAGCGGCTCGATCGCACGCTCAAGCCGGGATCGAACCTGACCGGATTTGTCGAGGCCGGCGGCGGCTACGACAGCAACGTCAATGCCGCGACCAGCGCGGCCCAACTGGTGATCCCGGTGTTTTCGTTCCTTGGCCCGGCAACGCTTTCAACCAACGCGCGATCACAATCCGATGGCTTCGGCTCGATCGCCGGCGGGATCAGCGAGGATTTCGGCTTCGATCGCCAGTCGCACGTCTTTGCAAGCCTGCTCGGCACCGCGCGCTTCAACGGCACCCAAAGCCAGCTCAACCAGACGCTTGGCACCGCAACAGTCGGATATTCGTACACCGCCGCCAACCACGACGTCGCATCGATTTCGGCGCAAACCCAGCAACTCCTGCTTGGCGGCAGTCGGTATCGTTCGGCCACCGGGATCATCGCGCAATACACCCATCGCCTGGCGGGCGGGTCCGCGCTTTCGGCGCAAGTCGAAGGTTTCGACATTGTCTATCCGACCGATCGGCTGCGCAATGCACGTCGCTTTGGCGGCGCGATCACATATGCCGGGCGGCATTTCTACGTCGCCGCGCAAGGCGGCCACGAGGCAGCGCGCGCCGCCCAGGCCGACAACCTCTCGAATGCCTATGGCGGGTTGCGGGTATCATTCGACTATCGCCTTGCCGGCAAAGTTGCGCTGTTCGGCACGTTTGCGTTCGAAACGCGGCGTTACGACGCAGCCGATCCGCTGTTCCTGATCCGGCGGCGCGACAACCAGTATGACGCCAGCCTGGGCCTGCACATCGCGCTGCGGCCGCATGTCAGCTTCAACCCCCAGGTCGGCTACACCCGCAACGACAGCAACATCGCGATCGATGACTACCGCCGCTTTACCGCCGCCGCGACCGTCCGGTTCGAGTTCTGATCATGTCCACTTATGTCACACCCTGGAGAATCGCGATGACCGCTGGCTCGTCCTTTCGGTTCGATGTGCGCACCGCGCTGCTCGCAAGCGCTGCGGCGACAGTCGCGCTAGCCACGCCGGCGCTGGCCGCGCCGCGAGTGCTGTTTGCCAGCAACGTTCCTGGCGCATCCGCGCGCGACGCCGCGCTGGTGCCGGGCCAGAGCTTCTCCGGAACCGGGGCGACGATCCAGATCGAAACCGACGATGGTGCCACCGTTTCGCTGGTGGGCGACGTGGCGTTCGCGGTCGCGCCCGACGGGACACTACAGGTTTCGCGCGGATCGGTAACGATCGACGGGCCGACCACGATCCAGCTCGGCACGACGCGAACGGTCATCAGCGGCGCGAGCGCAGCGACCACGTTCAATGTCGCTGCCGGCAGCGTCAACGGCCGGGTGGTGAGCGGATCGGTGCTGCTGGCCGTGGTTGGCGGCAATGCCAGCTTCGGTGCGGGTCAGGCGTTCATGCAGACCGGTAACGGGACCCCGCGCCTGATCTTCGCGGCCAATGCCCAAGCGGTTCCCGGCAGCGCCGAGATCGTTGTCTCGGCGCTCGACACCTCGGTCCGCGCCGCGCAAGGTCTGGCGAGTAACCGGCTGCAACAGACACCGGCGTTGCCCGGACTGGCAGCGGGAACACCGCGCGCCGTCGCCGCGCAAATCGTGCAAGGCCACCGCTCGGGCCAGCTCCTCGCGGCCAATGCGCAAGCCGCGCTGACGGCCTTCGTTGCGTCTGTTACGCCAACACCGACTCCGAC
>JANLPT010000151.1:0-3886 GCA_031367405.1 Bryobacteraceae bacterium | reverse complement strand
GTTCGGAACGCCGTCTCTTCATCGTCAGCGACCACCGCCTGCGTGCCCTCGACGCCCGCACGGGCAAGCCGATCCCCGGCTACGACGTCAACCTGAAAGAAGGCCTCGACCGCGACCCCGGGAAGATTGCCCTGGTGCAATCGCTCTCACCGGGCCGCGTCTTCGAGGACCTGCTGATTCTGGGCTCGGCTACGAATCAAGGTTATGGCTCGGCACCCGGCGACATTCGCGCCTTCGACGTCCGCACCGGCAAACTCGTTTGGACTTTCCACACCGTTCCGCGCCCCGGCGAGTTCGGCTACGAGACCTGGCCCAAAGAAGCCTGGAAAACCGTCGGCGGCGCGAACGTCTGGAGCGAGTTCTCCGTCGATGTCGCGCGCGGCATCCTCTATGCGCCGACCGCTAGCGCCAAGTACAACTTCTACGGGGCCGACCGGGCCGGCGCGAACCTCTTCAGCGACTGCCTCCTCGCCCTCAACGCCCGCACCGGCCAGCGCCTCTGGCACTACCAGATGGTGCATCACGACATCTGGGATTACGACGGTGCCACCGCGCCCAAGCTCCTCACCGTCAATCAAAACGGCAAGAAGGTCGACATCGTGGCCCAGGTGAGCAAGCAGGGCTTCATCTGGGTGTTCAACCGGGTGACCGGCCAGCCCATCTGGCCCATTGAAGAACGGCCCGTACCGCCTTCGGCGATGAAGCGCGAGAAGACTTGGCCGACGCAGCCATTCCCCACGAAACCCCCACCCTTTGCGCGGCAGAGCTTTACCGTCGATGACCTCAGCCCGTACCTTTCGCCCGAGGATCGCGCCAAGTTCCGTGACGATATTTTGAGTGCGAACAATCAGGGCCTCTTCACGCCGCCGGGCACGCGCAACACCATCCAGATGCCCGGCAATAATGGCGGCGCTAACTGGGGCGGGGCAGCCATCGACCCGTTGAGCGGCCGGCTCTATGTCGTGTCGAAGGATCTGCCCGCGATGCTCAAGCTTGAGACCGAAGCCGACCAGAAACGCAACGTCAAGGATTCGCCGGAGCAGCACGGTCTCGCCGTCTACGCGGCAAAATGCGGTGCTTGCCATGGGGTCGACCGGCTCGGCAAGCCCCCCGCCATCCCTGGCGTGGCCGATGCCGGGTTGAAGTCCACACGCGCCGAACTCGTGCAAGTGATCGAGCAAGGCAAAGCCTCCATGCCGGGCACTAAGATCTCCGCCGATGAAATGAACTCGCTAGTCGCCTACCTCTACAACCCCACCCGCGCCACGGCTAATGTGCCGGCTGCTCCTGGCATTCCTGGCGATGATAAGTATTACACTGGCTTCGGCTTCATGATCGCGAGCAATGGTCTTTCGCCGATCAAGCCGCCCTGGTCATCCCTGACCGCTTACGACTTAAACCAAGGCACGATCTTATGGAAGATTCCTCTCGGCGACGTGCCGGAGCTCGCCGCCAAAGGCATCAAGGGCACGGGCTCGCACTATCCGAAAGTCGGCCCCGTGGTTACGGCCGGCGGGCTCATCTTCACCGGCACCCGCGACCGAAAGGTCCGGGCCCTCGACGTCGATACGGGCAGCATCTTGTGGGAGGCTGAGGTCGATTCAGCCCTTGAGGGTATCGCTGCCGTTTACGAGGTCGCCGGCAAGCAATACGTCGTCTTCTGCGCCGCCGGCCAAGTTGGGCTCACGCCGGGGACGCAGACGAACATCCAAGGTGCTTACGTCGCGTTTGCGTTGCCCTAAATCGCCAGCTTCGCTACGGGTGGCTGTTTTGTTTGTTTTGAACGAGATCGCCGGGTTCGTTTCTCGATATTTTATTTTTGCGGCGGCGCGGGTTTGGAGGACGGGGTTCCCGCAGTGCAGGCAGCATTGCGCCCGACTGGAGTGGATTTCGGAGCAGGTGAGGTTTTCGGTGCGGCTAGAGAAGTCGTGGGGCGTTGAGCTTCGACGAGTTTTGACGATCTCCATGGCGACCTTGAGACGGACCGAGGCCGAGGCTGATTCGTCACTGCAAATGTGTCGAAAAGTGTTGATTGCGAGTTCGTCGACGAATCGGCCGGGGCGTTGCTGGCGGAGGGTGAGATAGGCGCTGGCGAAGTCGGGGAGAGTTCGGTTCCAGAGGTGGCCCTGGGTTGGAGTTCGAGGGGGTGCGGTGGATACTGGCTTCTGTGGCCACGCGGCCGTCACGGAAAGGCCCTCGACCAGGCTTTGGAGCACTTGAATCTGAATCGGCGTCAGAGTGTCGAATTGTGTTGATTGGGTGGTGGATGGCATTGGTATTGACCCGATTTGAGCTTACACCGGTGTAAGGTAATTTCCGGAGACGACTTCCCGGTAAGTTATTCAAAATATTGGTTTAAGAAATTTGAAAATCATTGTGATTCGATGTGGGCGCTTGCATCTCGGGGCGGGGGTGAAGAAAGATCAAAGAATTCGAGCCGCTGATCCGGAGGAAAAAGGGGCGGAATTCCATCTTTTTGGCATGAGCGCTTGAGGGCTCGAAATGATTGTTTTGAGTAAGATCGCCGGGTTCGTTTTCCGATTAATTAATTTGCGCGGGTTGAGGATTTTGAGTAATCGAGGTCGGTGGGGAAGGGGTTGCGCCAGCCACGGTGGTCGGCCATGGCCTGGATGACGGCGGCGTTGATGGTGGAACGGAGTTCCGGGTGGGGACGAAGGCATTGTTGGACGGTATGGTTGATGATGGGCCAGAGCTCTTCCTCAATGGGAGAGTAAGTGGGGTCGGCGGGAACGAGGATGATTTTGTGGTCGGTGGGGAGGGCGGCGAGGCGCTCACGTTCGATGGCTTGCTGCCGGGCTTGCCGTCGCTCGGCGAGGACGGAGTTGGGGAGCTGAACCCAATGACGGTCAAGGTCAAGGTCGGCGATGGGGAAGGATTCGTAGTCGATGTCGGTGTAGGAAATCGGGGTCGTGTGCATGTAGGTCTCCGAGTGTAAGTTAGCATGAGGATGCAACGAGTTAGGGCAGCCGAGGGGCGTAAGTGGTTGTGGGGTGAGGAGTTAGAATGTTATAAGTTGGCGTGACTGGCCTTTTGGCGCATTGATTGGGGCGGGCGTGATCCGCGCACTACATACTCGCAAGTCACGGGATTTCACCACTGGGAGGTTCGGCGGTCTGGGAGCCCGCCCTACGGGGAATTTCGGTGCTGTCGCTAAAACTGAAGCGTGGGAGAGGGTGGGGATAACCGAATTCTTCTGTTCGGGCTCGGGATAGGTCTGCATCTGGCGATGGCAGGCGCGTTGGGAGCAAGAAGGATTCAGTTGTTGTTTCGCGAAACCGAAGGCCTGGTTCTGCGGCCAAGGATCGCCGCGAACCGCGAATCTTCACGCAAGGAATCCGGGCGATCTCGCCTGGACAGGCTGACGGGCCTCGATCACCTCCACCGTACTCTGAAACAGTGCCGGCCGAGGTGGGGGGTCGCGTACCTCCCCACCTTTCCTGGCGTGCCGGTTTTCGTCGTATGTACTTGTAAAATCGACCAGTTACTATCGTCTAGCGAGGAGATAGGTGTATGAGGGTGAATGACGCCGATCCCCCGCCGATCCCCGATGACGCCAATTCCGCCATGATGATTGTCGATCATCGCTATCCTATTCGCAAAGGTCGCTGACCCGATCTCACGAATCACTTTAGTCGTTGTATATTTCCGCATATTTCCTACCGAAGCTAGTCAACTTGTCCTGCTCCCGCCCGAAAAATGAATCTGCCATTTCCTACAAGATTCTGAGTCAACTCTCGATTTAACGGGAAATTCACTTGACATCCAAACTCGATATGCCACAATCATCACTTGCGACAATCAGAAAATTATCTGAAGCCCAGCTTCGAGAAAGTTCTTATGCCCCCCCTCGCGCGCGGATTCAATC
>JANLPT010000147.1:0-5663 GCA_031367405.1 Bryobacteraceae bacterium | reverse complement strand
CTCAATAACAAGCTGCTGATTGTGGCTGGTGCCCTGGATGGATCGTCGGGCCTGATTCTCGCGGTGATTATGTGCAAGGCGATGAACCGGTCTTTTAGCAACGTGCTGTTTGGCGCCTTTGGACAAGTGCAAGTGAGTACGACGGGGAAGACGGAAGCGAGACCGGTGCGCTCGGCTTCGCCCGAAGAAGCGGCCGAGATTCTGGGGAGTGCTCAGACGGTGGTGGTGATTCCTGGCTACGGCATGGCGGTGGCGCAGGCGCAGCATAAGGTCCGCGAGCTGTTCGATGGCTTGAGCAAGCGCGGCGTGGATGTGCGATTTGCGATCCATCCGGTGGCCGGACGCATGCCCGGGCACATGAATGTGCTGCTGGCAGAGGCGAACATTCCGTACGACCGTCTCTTTGAGATGGACGAGATCAACTCCGAATTTGAGCAGGTGGATGTGGCGCTGATCATTGGGGCGAACGATGTGGTGAACCCGGCGGCGCGCAATGATCCGGGGAGTCCGATTGCCGGCATGCCGATTCTAAATGCGGACAAGGCGCGGACCGTGATGGTGATCAAGCGCGGGATGAGCCCGGGATTTGCGGGGATCGATAACGAGCTGTACTACATGGACAAAACGCTGATGTTGTTTGGCGACGCGAAAGGATTTGTCGCGGGTATTGTCAAGGAGTTGAGTGCGGTGCCTGTCTAGGGGGACTTCCATCACAATTGAGGTATTTTTTGCAGAGCCTCGGTTGACGTCGAATGCGATCTCTGGCGGGCTGGAATCTTCGGACAAAGGCGAGTTCCGAAGATGGCGGATGGGTTAAGTGTATCAAGCGACTTAGAGAAAAGTCGGGATCGCGGTAGGGACAGCCAGTGCTGACCGACGTTAACGGCGTCGGCGAATTGGATGCCGTGCCTGCGAGAGTTGCTCGCCGCCTTTTTCGCATCCCATTCAAAGTCAGCCACGGTGTACGAGTGTACACCACAGAAGGTGCCTCGCAACTTGATTCTTGTGAGGCGCTATTCTTCGATCAAGTAGATGTCTTCGAGCGCCAGTTCGCCACCGAACTCGGGGAGCGCGACGCTTCCGGTGCGGAACTCCCGCATCTCCCAGCTGCCACCGGCCAGCCGGTAATGGTGCCAAACCGCGCGCGCCGGCTGGTCGATAAGGAGCAAGTGCTGGAGAGTGGGAATCTGCTGGTAGTGCTCCCGCTTGGCGCCGCTGTCATAGTCACGCGTCGAGGACGACAGAACTTCGAACAACAGCACGGGATTCAGCAGACACATGCCATCCTGGTGAATCTCCCACTTGCCGCAGGCCAAGCCGCCGTCGGCGTAGGTGTAGAGGCCGGTGCGGGGCACGTGGATGCGCTGGTCGCTATTGAAGGTCCCGCAACCGCGGCCGCGCGCTAGGGCTACCAGCCCTCCGAGTACATTGCTTGCCACGCGATTGTGCGAAGGCCGCGCTCCCGCCATCGCGAAAATCTCGCCGTCGAAAAACTCGTGCTTGGTGGCGCTGGCGTTCTCGAAGGCCAAGTAATCGGCCTCCGTCCAGTGCATCCGGCGGGCTGCCACGAGAGTCATACTCACTACCCTATCAGGCTCGCCGGGAACAGCCAACCCTCAGCCCTCTTACGCTGACTGCCCGGCATGACCGGCGATCTCAGCGGGGGCCGTCTCGCTTTGCGCCACCTTCGTCGGCGGACGGCCCGTCGGCAGCGGCCGCAAGCGGACGTGGAATTTGGCCTCCACATAGGCTAGGGCCGTCAGGAAGTGGTGAGGGTCCAGAGCGCAAGAGTAAAACCGGCTTTGCCAGAGCCGCCCGCGACGATTCAATCGACCGTGGAGATATTGAGCATATTACCCGGTCAGGTGCTGCATAAACCGGCTGACTCCGTCTTCCACCTGACCCGTCACGACTAAATGAAAGTGGTTCGACAGGAGCGTGTTAAGTGGATTTCACGGGCGATTCCTCTCATTTATTTTGCGAAAAAATGCAGGTGACCGGGGGCCACTGGCCCAGAAGCTCCGAAATCAGCTCCGCCATATTTAAGCGCGCGGCGCACGGCTATCGGCAGCAGTAACGGACGCTACGCGCGCTACCCCATTCCAGCGGACAGCGCGGCACCCGTCTTTTGCACCATCAGATTCCGGAACTGGACACGGGAGCCGGGATGATGATTTTGCAAGCCGATGTGTCCGCGCAGGGGACGCGAGGCGTCGGCGCTGAGTTGGCTGACCTCGCGGCCATTGAGCTTTACGGTAATCGTCGAACCGGCGGCGGTGATTTCGAACGTGTTCCATTCGCCCACCGGGTTGGCCAAGGTGGCATGGGCGGCGGCCAATTGGTAGATCGCTCCGGTTTGGTGGAGGGGGCTGCCAGTCGTATTCGTATTCGGGTCGAAGCCGCGTTGGTCGATTTGCACCTCATAGCCTTGAGCCACGGCCAAGCGCCAGTCATTGGCAGGATCGGTGCTCCCCAAGGTGGGGAACCGGAGGAAGACGCCGGAGTTATCGAAGATGCTGGCCGACCGCCAATCGATGGTCAGCACGAAATCGCTGAACTCTTCCTTGGTGTACCAAAGCAGCCCGATGCCGTCCTGGCTCTCAATGGTGCGATCACCGATCGCGGCAAAACCTCCGGAGCCGGCCATCTGCCAGCCCGCGAGGCCCGCGCTGATCAGCGAACTCTGGCCCGGCTGAGGCGCGGGGATCGCCCGCGCTACGATGGCGGCGGCGGTGCGCCGCGCGAGCGTCAGCGCCGTCAATGAGGGATTCGCGGAGCCGAGGTGAGGGAACACGGCTGGCCCGGCCACGTAGGCGTTGTCGATGTGCTGGAACTTGCCGTTCGGGTCCGTGACGGTTCCGATGGGCAGTGTGCCCGCTTCGTGATGCGTGGTGCCGAGGCCATCGCGGACCTTGCCCGCCGGCGGTGGATGGGCATTCCAAGCGTTGTCGTAAAAATACTCAATGTTTGCTGGCGATCCTGCCACTTTTTGGGCGAGCGTGACCGCAGCGATGTCCATCGAGTTCCAGAGGGCTACATCCGCCGGCGTGGTGACCAGGTTCACGTAGGCGCGGCGCGCGCCGAATTCATCGCTCTCAAAAGGACTCAGATCGATCCAACTGCTGCCGGGTTTGGCGGGGCCGGACGTGGGATCGCCCCGCATCTCCCCAATGCCGCGCAGGGTGATCGTGATCTTGTCCGCTTGCTGCGAATTCTCGAGCGCATGAAGCAGGTCCAGGTCGGGGACCATGCGCCACATGGTCGCTTCGGAATCGGATCCACCCACCGCGGCGGCCGTCACTTGTAAGTGATATCGGCCCTGCGGCGTGGAGCCCCGCACGATCATCGCCGCCGGAGCCAGGGCGGCGGGCAGCACCGCGAAGGCCGTTCGTTTGATGCGGACAATCGTGTTACTGCGTAAGTGGCCCATCAAATTCGCGCCCATGCCCAGCATGGGGAACGATTCCAAGGCCAGCCGGGTGGACTCGATGGTGCTGTTAGCCACCACGACCGCGCAGGTGGGCGATACGGCCAATGATTTCGTCTGCCCATTGGTCGACAGCTCAATGGAAGTAACTCGCCCGCCGCTCGTCAGTAGCCGCGTCACGTGAGTACGAGGCAGCAGAAAAAGCCGCCGGGCCGCGTCCGGCGTGGCGGCCGCTTCACGAATGGCATCACACAGAATAGGCGCGCTGCTGAACTTATCGAAGCTAAATAGCCCCGGTGCTGGAGGTTGGCCTTGAACGGCCAAAGGCGCTTCCTTCACCGCATCGACGGTGGCGACTTGACTGGCGGCCGTCTGCATCTTGGCCAGCAGAGCGTCGAATAGGGGGCCACTCATAAAGTCCGTTGCCGGATCGACGCCAATCTCTTTTTCGGTGTCGCTGTAATTGGCGGTGAGATAGGTTCGTAAGTCGGCGGGCCATTGCGCAAGGTCGGCATCAGTCAGCCGGGGTGCCCAGCCACCCCAATACAGAGACCGTCCGCCGATACAATACGCGAGGCCGGGGAACGCCACATTGCTGCGCCAGGGAAGGCCCCAGACGCGTTCACGAGGAATACCGGGATCGACGGCCACAGGCTTAGCGGCGTTCAAGCCGATACGGCTCAGGTTCTGCACATGTTCGGAGACCAGGAACGAACCAGCATCCAAAACCAGGACGCGTAAGTTACCGCCGCCCAGACGGTAAAGTTTTTCGGCAGTATAAGCGCCGAACATTCCGGCACCAATGACGATGGCATCGAACGGGAAGCCCCCGTTGTTGACTGCTTCATCGTAAGTGTTGCAAAGATAACGGCCAAGGACGTCGAGAGAGAAAGCAGTCTCTTGAACTTCGGCGGCGGCGGGACCATTGACGAGTCGCTGCAGCATGAATCCTCCGGTAGGCGGTTGCCTGACGATAAGTACTGGGAGTATGCTCCTGGTACTTACTTTTGTCAACAGTCAATCAGGTTAAGTTGTCGCGATTCAAGTAACATGTCGCGGCTTACTATCGACCGCTGTCCACCCTCGGTGCTATCCGAGTTGCATGATCTGCCGGAGGCCGTCCTCCAGAGCTGCCAATTCGTCGTGCGCGACCACGCCCAGCCGGCTGCGTAGACGTTCCTTGGCCACCGCGCGGATTTGGTCACTCACCGCCACGGTGGGGCGTCCGTCGCAGGTGATCGGGATCAGGATCGGCGGGCTGGCTTTCGGCGAACTCGACAGCGGTACCACGATCACCGTCCGTCGCCTTTCGTTGAGCACTTTCACCGAAATAACCACGCAGGGCCGTGTCTTGCGAATCTCTGAACCGAGGGCGGGATCCAGCGCAACCCACCAGATGTCACCTCGCTCCGGTATTATTTCCACGGTTCTGGCATTTCGTCGCGGATTTCGTCAAACTCTTTCTCGATTTCGGCTACATCCAGGTCCTGGTTCGCGGCCTCGCACGCGCGGATCAACTCCAGATCGCGCTCATTGAGTCGTGCAGCCAGAGCCTCGCTCACGAAACGCGAGCGGTCACGTGAGGCAACTCTGCCCAGGAATTGCGCCGCTAAGGGCTCGGGTACGCTGAAGGTCATCTTCCTCACTGCCATATTGCCAGAATACCAGAACTCCAGAATGCAGCCTTAAGGCGGCGATGGCTTGTTTGAGACCAGCCTCTGGGTCACCTAAGGGCGAGTATTCGTGGGCGATGTAGCCGGTGTAACCGGATTCGGCGATGGCTCGGGTGCCGGCGGGGTAGTAGAGTTCTTGCTTGTCGTTTAGCTCGTGGCGGCCGGGGATGCCGGCCGTATGATAGTCAGCGATCCACCACTATAAATCCATAAATCCGTGCCATCCACTAGTATCCCTGACTTTTCCCCGATCCCCATCAAACCAAGCCACTTCGCCTCGTCAGAAACCGCCCCATCCCGGTTTCCGCGCAATTTTTCCGCGAAAATACTGCGGCACGAATTCAAGGCTAGGCATCGACTCTCTACCGCCGCAAACTGCGCTACGGAAAATACACGGCCAGCGACTCCCGCGCCGCCCGAAACTGCTGCCAAGATGCCAGACCCTTTGAATTTTTGCCGCGCTACGCCGCAACGATGGCGTATTTCGCCGCCGGCGATGAAATTTCGCAAGAAGTTTGCCGGGCCGCTCAAGACCTGAACCGCCCGGCGCTTTCACTGCTTAT
>JANLPT010000050.1:0-88482 GCA_031367405.1 Bryobacteraceae bacterium | reverse complement strand
GCAGTGACCGGGTTGTCGACGGCCGAGCGGACCCGGTCACTGCGTTCCCGGCTGGTTTGCTGCCGGTAGTCAGGCGGTCGGGCACTCGTGCTCTGAGGAGCTTTTTGCGAGCAAACAGAACCATCGCGAGTCGCGATTGCCGATGGCGGATTGGTTTGTTTCAGACGCAGGACCGAGTGTTACATTACCTAATCTTAAGGGCCAATCCTGGTGTAGAGGATTGTGGAAGGACGTGTGAACGATATATAATTCCCACACTGCGCTTCGTGTCTGCGGAAATTTGAAGTTTCCGTTTCCAGAGGTTATTCGATCCAAAGAAATGAGAATTCTTACTATGAGACTGAGTCTGTCTCGGTTACCACGGTGGGGCAATGTAGCCCAGATCCTATCCATTTGCTCCCTTTTCGCGGCGAGTCTTTTGCAGGCGCAAACGACGAGCGGTTCATTGACCGGAACGGTGATCGATCAGCAGCAATCGGCTGTGGCTGGTGCCACGCTCAACATGAGGGACGACTCCAAGGGCGTTCTGCAAACCACGACGACCGATCGTGAAGGCCGCTTCACTTTCCCGATCGTGCCCCCCGGTAGTTACACGGTCTCGGTGGAGGCCAAAGGCTTTAAGCGAACCGAGCGGACCAACCTGTTAATGGTGGCCAATGACAAACTCGCCCTGGGCAATGTGACGCTGGAAGTCGGTGCGACCACCGATACGGTCAGCGTGACGGCCGAAGCCACGCTGGTGCAGTCGGCCAGCGCTGAACGCTCGCTTGCGCTGCAAGGAGAGATTCTGCGGAGCGTCGCGGTGAACGGCCGTGGCTTTACGCCGCTGGCTTCCATCGTTCCTGGCATCATCTTCAATACCAACAACGGTTCGAGCGATGCTATCACCAACATCTTCGCCAACGGCCTTCGCAGCAGCGCCAACAACCTGACGCTCGATGGCGTGGCCATCGTCGACACCGGCAACAACGGTACTCTCCTTAGCTTGAACCTCGACTCGGTCTCCGAGTTCAAGGTGCTCACCTCCAATTACCAGGCCGAATATGGCCGTTCCGCCGGCGCGCAAATCAGCGCCGTGACCCGTGGCGGCACCAAGGACTTCCATGGCTCCGCTTATGGCTTCCGCCGTCACGACGGCATGAGCGCCAACACCTGGATCAACAACCGCGACAGCACGGCCACCAACCACATCAACAAACAGCGCATCGATCAGCGCGACCTCGGCTTCACTATCGGCGGTCCGGTGTTTATCCCCAAGGTCTTCAATGCCGACCGCCAGAAGCTCTTCTTCTTCTACAGCCATGAGGACCAGAAACGCTTCAATCCGGCCGCCGGACCTACGCGCGTCACCGTCCCCACCGCCCTTGAGCGTACCGGCGACTTCTCGAAGACCGTCGACCAATCGGGCATCCTGTTCCCCTTCATCCGCGACTACACGACGAACCAGCCCTGCAACGCCACCAACGCCGCCGGCTGTTTCGCCGACGGCGGTGTCCTCGGCCGCATTCCTCCCAGCCGCCTCTATGGCACCGGCCTCAATATCCTGAAGATCTATCCGCAGCCGAACACCACGGGCGTCGGCTTCAACTACATCACCGAGCAGCCTTCGAGCCAACCGCAGATTCAGGACTTGCTCCGCATGGACTACAACCTGAACAGCAACTGGCGCCTCTCGGGCCGTTACGTCAAAGTGAAGAACGACCAAGTGCTGCCCTACGGCTCCTTCGTGCTCGCGTCGAACATGCCAGATTTCAACGTCGTGCTCCCCAATCCGCGTAACAGCTACGCTTTCACTCTCACCGGCTCCATCAATCCGACCACGATCCTGGAAGTGACCATCGGCGGCAGCCACAACTCCATCGACATCAACCCGGCGAACCCCAAGTTCAACCGCAAGGGCCTCGGCTTGAGCGACCTGCCCGTGGTTTTCCCCAACGCCGTCAAGATCGATTCGCCGCCCCAGTTCATCTTCAATGGCGGCCGTATCGCCAACGGCCCGAACATCGGTTCGAACAACGCGCCATTCTATAACTTCAATACGACGCGTGATTGGTCGGCGTCCATATCGAAGATCATCGAGAAACACACCATTAAGTTCGGTGGGTTTTGGCAGAACAGCTTCAAGCCGCAAAGTAGCTTTGCCAATAACAATGGCCAGTACAACTTCGTGGACAACACGAACAATCCGCTCGACACGGGCTTCGGTTTCGCCAACGCGGCCCTCGGCATCTATAACCAGTTCACGCAAGCCTCCGGTTACTTCATCGGTAAGTACCGCTACAACAACGTGGAATGGTTCGCGCAGGACAACTGGAAAGTCAACAGCCGCCTGACGCTCGATTACGGCATGCGTTTCTACTGGATTCAGCCGCAATATGACGAGGACTTGCAGACCTCTAACTTCTCGCCGGACCGGTTCAATAGCTCTGACGCCTCTCGCCTTTACCGGCCCGTCTGCGTGAGCAACATCACGCCTTGCTCCGGTGCCAATCGCCGCGCGGCCGATGCCACCTTGCTGGGCGGGGCCGTCCCATCGCTCACGAATACGATCGATGGCGCTTACATCGGCCGGCTGGTGCCAAACTCCGGTAAGATCCTGAACGGCGTTCTGCAAGCCGGGGCCGGCATTGAGCCGGGACTCTACAAGAACCGCGGTATTCATTTCGCACCCCGCTTCGGCTTCGCTTACGACGTCTTCGGCACCCAAAGCATGGTGGTGCGCGGCGGCGGCGGCATGTTCTACGATCGTCCGCAGGGCAACGTGGTCTTCGACTTGTTGACCAACCCGCCCACCACGCTGCAGCCGACGTACTTCTTCGGCCAAGCGCAGACGATCGCCAGCGGCCCCGTCATTCTCGGACCGCCCGCCCTCGTCGCTTATGACCGTGGCGGCAAGTCGCCGACGTCTTACTCGTTCAACATCGGCATCCAGAAGAAGACATTCCTCGATTCCGTGCTCGACGTATCTTACGTGGGCACCGTCGGCTCGCACCTTCTGCAACGCCGCAACATCAATGCGCCGTCTTATGGCGCTGCCTATCAGCCCGGCAACCAGGACCCCACCGTGGCGCGCAATACCACTGATCCCGGCCAGTCCTCCTTAGCCGTTGACTTCCTTCGCCCCTACCAGGGCTTCGGGAACATCTCCTACATCGAACCGGCTTCCAGTTCCAACTACCATTCGCTGCAGATGTCCTTGAATCGCCGCTTTAGCAAAGGCCTCCTCCTGGGCGTCACCCACACCTGGAGCAAGGCGCTCGGCACCCAAGGTGCTGACCTGCCTGGCATCAACGGCTTTGGCGCGGTCCGCGCCGACACCAACCAGCGGCTCGCCAACTACGGTCCGCAGGACTTCGATCGCCGCCAGAACTTCAACATCAACTGGGTATACGAAATTCCCAAAGCCACGCAGAACAGGATTTTGGGCCTCGGGCTCAACGGCTGGTCCATTTCCGGCATCTACCGCTACCAGACCGGTGCCCCGTTTAACGTCTTCGCCAACATCGCGGGCCTGTCCGGCTATGGCGTCATCGGCAGCCAGCAGATCGAAGGCGGCCGCATCGCCATCGTCGGCAAGCCCGGCTCCGGCAACAGCAGTGACCCTTACCGCCAGTTCGACGTCACCGCCTTCGCCGCCCCCCGACTGGGCAGCGTCGGCCTCGAGTCCGGACGCAACTTTCTCAATCGCTCGCCCATCAACTCCCTGGACGCCACCCTGTCCAAGAAGTTTAGGTTCAAAGAGAGCATCGGCCTCGAGCTTCGTCTCGATGCCTTCAATGCTCTGAACCATACACAGTTCGACGCGTACAACACAACGGTGAATATCGCCAGTCTGGCCAATCCGGTGGCCACCAATCTGGCCTCGGAAACGGGCAACCGCAATGGCTTCGGCGCGGTGACCTCGGTTCGTCCGCCCCGCGTGATGCAGATCTCAGCCCGGTTCTCGTTCTAGACGACGAGGCGCGCTGAACTGAAGAAAAGGCCAAGCTTGAAAGCTTGGCCTTTTTTGTTTGTGGTCTCGGTCGGATTCCCTCCCTTACGGTCGGGGTTCGTTAGGTTGATGTGGGCGGCTATTGGACTGGCAAGGGTTTTCGGCGGCCTTCGAGGGCGGTCTCCTGGATGATGATGCCCAGGCCCATGAATGTTCGCAGGTCAGTGGGCTTGCAGAAGTAGCGGTCGGCGCCCATTTCGAGCGAGCGGACGCGGTCGCGAGCCGAATCTGAGGAGGTCAGGATGATCACCGGAGTGTCGTTGAAGCTGGGGTTGGCCCGGATTCTTTGCAACACCTCGCCGCCGCTAAAGCGGGGCAGGTTTAAATCGAGGATGAAGATGTCAGGCCGTATGCCTTCCCCGCTTTCGGCCACAATCGCGAGCGCTTCTTCCCCATTGCGGGCCAGGCGCATCTCGTAGGGCACAGAATTCTGGTTCAAGGCGCGGCGAACCAAGAACACGTCGCCATCGTTATCTTCAACCAGAACAATTTGCATGGGTTTACTCACTGACATCTCCCGCGATCTCCCAAACCGACACTAGATAGCGCTACGCCCTTGAATGACCCGGATCACGACCATGGCGATGGCCAGGAAGAGCAGGACGTGGATGAAGCCATTCATGGTGTAGTTGCTCACGAGCCCTAACACCCAACCGACAGCCAATAGCACAGCAATTGTCCAAAGCATATGGAAGCGAGTCCTTTCACTCGCAATCGTGTATGCAATTCAGAGACCATTGGTTTTTAGACTTGATTTCGGCATCCCCTCCCTTACGGCCGGGGTTCGTCAGGCAACAATTGCAGCTTCGGTGAAGAATTTGCCAACATTCATACGCCCGGCAGGGTGAAGAAGAAGGTGGTTCCTTGTCCCACTTCGCTTTCGGCCCAGATTTTGCCACCGGCGTTTTCGACGATCCGCTGGCAGATGGCTAGGCCGATACCGGTTCCCTCGTATTCCTGCCCGTGCAGGCGTTTGAAAATGCCGAAGATCTGACCGACGAACTCGGGGGCGATGCCAATGCCGTTGTCTTTCACCGAAAAGAGCCATCGTCCGGCGTCCTGGCGGACGGCCCCGAAGGCGACGTCCGGTGCCACTCCATCGCGGCGGTACTTGAGGGAATTGCCAATCAGATTCTGGAAGAGCTGAGTCAAGCGGACGGGGGGAATCCGCACTTCCGGCAAACCGGCATAACGGATACTGGCTCCGGTGCGGGTGATGAGGGATTCGAGGTTGTCGATCGCATCTTTCGCTGCCTCGTTGGCGTCGGCGCGGCTCTCCTGGCCCGCCGTTGCGGTGGTCACCAGGGAATAGGCTAGCAAGGCGTGCAGGAGGGTCTCCATCCGCAGTGCGCCCTTTGTCGCCTGGTCAATGTAGCCGCGGGCATCGGCGTCCAACCGGTCGCGATACTCTTCGCCGAGCAACTGCGTATAGAGGGAGACCATCCGCAGTGGTTCCTGCAGATCGTGGCTGGCGGCGTAGGCAAACTGTTCCAGATCGGTGTTGCTGCGGCGCAAGGCCTCATTGGCTTCCTTTAGTTCGTTCGATCGCCGGCTCTGGTCATCAATGTCGGTGCAGCTTCCGAACCAACGAATCACCTTGCCGGAAGAGTCAAGCAGGGGGACACTGCGGCAAACAAAATTGCGATAGCTTCCGTCTGACCCACGCTTGAGCCGGGCGTTGAACTCGAAAGATTGTCCGGCACCGGTGGCTTCCCGCCACTTCGGCAGGACGGTGGGAGCGTCATCGGCGTGTAGAATTCCTTCCCACAATTGGCCGTCCGCTTGGGTTGTGTCCACACCCAGGTAGTCTTGCCAGGCCGGATTGGTGTATTCGAATTTGCCGTCCGGCTGGGTGGACCAGATCACTTGGGGCAAGGAGGTGGCGAGCCCCCGGAAACGGGATTCGCTCTCGGTCAACCGTTCGCGGCTCTCGCGTTCTTCGGTGATGTCGGCGTGGACGCCCACCCATTCGCGAATGTTGCCCTGGTCATCGAACAGAGGCATCGCGCGAACGGCAAACAGCCGGAAGACTCCGTCGTGGCGGCGAAGGCGGTGCTCAAAGACAAATTTGCGTTTCTCCTCCACGGCTAACTTCCACGCCGCGATGGTGCTTTCACGATCATCGGGATGAAGCGCCTCTGACCAACCGTAACCCTGATACTCAGCGGAGGTTTGCCCGGTAAAATCGCTCCAGGCGTTTTGCTCGCCCTCCATTTTCCCCTCGGCGTTGTTGGTCCAGATGACGTCGCCTACCACCTCCACGGCGGTCTTGAAACGCTGCTGCGAGTGATGGCTGACGCGTTCGGCCAGAATGCGGGCGCTGATGTCGGAAAAGTAGGCCGCCCGTTCGGTGACTCTGCCGGCTGCGTCCCGAAAGGTTGTCATGTCGGTGAGCACGGGGAAGACTTTGCCGCTCTTGTGTAAATGGAGCGATTCAAAGGTCACCTTGCCGCCCTCCTGCAGGAGGCGCAGATGGGGCTCGTCGTTGACGGCCAGCAAGGTGGAGAACTTCTTCCCCAATAGCTCAGTTTCTTCGTAACCGTGCATGGCAGCGAAGGCTGGGTTGAGATCGAGCAAGTCGTCGTTTTCGGAATCAATGACCGCCATGCCGAAGCCGCCCGCGCGGAAGAGGCGATGCCACTTTTCCACCTGCCGTTGAGCCTCGCGGCTTTCGCGGATATCGCGGAACACCAGCACCGCGCCCACCGTTTTGCCGTCGACGGTGCGGATGGGGGATCCGCTGTCGGCAATCGCGATCGGCCCGCCTTGTTTTGGCAGCAGCACTGTCGGCCGGGATAAGCCTTCGATCTGGCCGGTTTCCAGCACCTTCACTAAGGGGCTGGGTACGGCCACGCCGGTCATTTCGTCGGCGAGGCGGAATACGGCGTCCGCCGGACGGCCCACGGCCTCCCCATGGGTCCAGCCGGTTAATTTCTCGGCCACCGGATTCAGGAAGGTCACCTTACCTTCGCCATCGGTCGCGACGACGCCGTCACCAATGCTGGAGAGCGTAATTTCCCAACGTTGGCTCGAATCGGCTAACTCCGCAATGGCCACGTTGCGTTGGTTGATCGCGCTTTCTACGGTGCGTTGCAACATCAGCAGGATCACGAACGCCAGCGCGCATCCCACGGTAGCGACGAGGAACGCATCGAATGCGCGCCGCTCGGCGATTTTAGCCGCTCGTGCTTGTTCTCCGTATTCGTCAGCGAAAAATTGGGAGCTCGCCTGCTTGAGCTCTTCCATTTTTGGGATGCCACCGGCGGTCTGGATCTGCAAAGCTGCGGCCTCAATCCCGCTATGCTGGCGGATTTCAACGCCCTTGGCCATCAACGCCAGCCGCTCGTCAACGAGTTGATCGATCTTGGCGGCGAGGCCGGTCTGGTGCGGCAGCACGGCCACCTTAGCCAACTTTTCCTTATGGGCGGGCAGCGATTTCAGCAGGCCGTCGTAACGGGCTAAGTCCTGGTCACTGCCGGTCAAAACGAACATGCGCATAGCCGCCTCGGCGTCCTTGGTGGCGGTGAGGAGGCTGGCGTTGGCTTCGAGGGCTTCGCGGCTGCGGCCGCTGGAGGTCAGCGCGTCTTCAAAGCGGCGCCAACTGAGAAACGACAGAAAGGCGACGACGACTAAGGTCACCATCGCCAGGAGGCGGAAGGCCCGGTCGAAGCGTGGACGGAATCGCTGGAGCGTTGAATTCACGGGGATTCCCTTTTCCCCCCTTCTTTGGCGCTCTAGTGGGGGTGTTGATTGGCGCCGATTTTATCCCGCAAATTCTTGACGAGTCGATGAGCGCTTAAAATATGATCGTACTGCTTCTGCACGATTGCAAGAGCTTCCCCCAATTGCGGGGTTCCGAGGGCCTTCCGGTAGTCCTGGATGGCTGAGTCCTCACCGCGTTCGCACTCTTCGAGGACGGCCAGGTCCTCTCGCGTGGAGAGCGCGGATTTGAGGTTGATCCAGCCCCGATGGACGGCACCGGCCAGCGATCCGATTTCGTCCGGCTCGGTTCCATGCTGTTTGAGCAGCGTCTGTAGCTCGGTGGCGAAGACGCCCCGTTCGTGCGAAAACTCGCCGAATAACTGTTTCAGGCCAGGATCCGTGCAATCTTCGGCGGCTGCCTGGAACCCATTTTCACCATCCTTGGCGGTTTCGAGGAGGTGATTCAAAGTGGAGACGATCGTTTCTTCGGGTTTATGCGTCATTTATTCAGGTGGAGCACGTTTACTGCCAAACACGTGATCTCCTCCGGCAAAAATGGGGGAAATACTTTCCATGCGACTGGCAGATCTTGCGCTATGCGTAGTTCCTAAAACCAGGCTGGTCTTTTACTTCCATGCAGATACAGAATGGCCACGAGCGTGCATAAGGAACGGCACACCTTCCGCCATAACTAGCAAACTCGTGGCGGAAGGCGTAGATGATTGGCCGGTTTAGACAGAGAGCCGGCCAAGCTTCTTCCTGAGGTTTCACGCCAGACCGCTTTTAGAAGGAGATAATGAAGATGCTCGGTTGGATGACGGTTTTTGGAATTCTCTCGATAGGCGGCGCGACAGGAATGGAGTTTGAGGTGGGCAAATTCACTTGTGCTCTATTCGGCGTACTTTTCGTCGCGGCGTGGTTCTCTAAAACGGCAGGCCGCCGGGCGTGGTAGCCGGAGCCAAAGCCAACGAGCGTTCACATTTTAGTTCTGGTCGAATCGTTTTGGCCATTTATAGTTCGGGCTCGGAAGAGGCGGAAGCCGCGATGGAGCGGCTGCGTACGATCGGCGCGAACCAGTGCCGAGTGATGCTGCCAGCGGAGCCGGGGAAAAGCACTGAGGCTAGCTCTTCTGGCGATTACTCACGTTTCTTATTGCCCGGCGAACGCCTGATTGCGATTCCGCCGGGTGACGTGGCCACGAAGGACATTGTGGAATGTCTGCGGCATGAATCTCTACCCGCCATTTTCGTGCTGCCGCTGGATGGAAAGCTCATCAAACGCTCCCGGGAACCGTTTGACCCGCTGAGCGAGGACAGCCTCGTCCTGGCCGTTGAGGCGCTCGGGGCCGACCATGGCGAGCGAGGACAATTCTCGGCTAAGCCGAATATCCTCACAAAAGTGTTGGGGGTTGAGCAGACTCTGCAGGAAGCGCGCCGCGGTCTGATCGACGCTACCCGGCTCGGCCACTCGCTGACGGCCTCCTCGGCGTGGTTGCTCGACAATACCCACGTCTTTGAGAGCCATTTCGCTGAGGTCCGGGCCAACCTGCCCAAACAGTACACGCGCATCCTGCCGGCTCTTCTGAGCCGCCCCGAAGAGTTACGCATTTACGACGTGGCGGTGCAGATTGTCCGGCACACGGGCTGCATCATTACGCAGGACAAGCTCGTCGCCTGCCTGACGGCGTATCAGGTGACGTATCCGCTCGACATCGCGGAACTCTGGACGTTTCCCCTGATGTTACGAGTGGCGTTGCTGGAAGAGTTGGCGCGCCTCGCGGTGGGAGTAGGGCAGGACCAGGACTTGCGCGAAGCATCGTATTTGTGGGGCAACCGGCTGGCGGCGGCGGGCCGGGCGTCCGCCGCCGCGCTTGACCGGTTCCTGGCCGAGTTGTCCGGACAGCCCTATGCCGGCGATTGCCACTTCCTGGCCTTTCTGGGTGAACAACTCCTGGGGGAGGAAGACGCGCTCGTTCCTGTACAACGGTGGGCCGAGGAGCGGGCCGGCGAGTCGCTGGCGGATCTGGTGCGGAGCGAGCAGCATCATGAAGCGGCCGACCGCGTTTCCATCGCGAACGATGTCACCAGCCTGCGGGAACTCTCACGCATCGATTTCAAAGTCATCTTTGAAGCCGTCTCGCCGGTGGAGGCGATCCTGCGCGACGATCCTTTCGGGGGGCACGCGCAGCAGGACTTCCTGACGCGCGACCGCTGCCGCCGCGCCGTGGAAGAGATCTCGCGGCACAGCCGCAGCAGTCAACTCGAGGTGGCCCGGCAAGCGGTGGAACTCGCGGCCAGTGCCACCACCCTTCACCAGCGGCAAACCGCGTATTATCTGATTGCCGAGGGCCGCCCCATCCTCGAGCAACGCTCTGGCAACGGCACTCCCCTCAGTCTGCGCATCGTGCGGGCTGCCCGCCGTCACCCCACGGCGACATACCTCACTCTCATCGGAGGCCTCACCGGCGCCTTCTCCGCGATCGCCATCGCGTTGGCGTGGGAAAACGGCGTCCGTAACGAAGCACGGTTGGCCATCTTCGCGCTGCTGGCGCTCTTTCCGCTGAGTGAATTGGCTCTGCAGATCGTCAACGCCATGTTGATCGCCTTGCTGCCTCCCACGCGCTTGCCCAGGCTGGCTTTAGAAGATGGGATCCCGGTCGAGCACGCCACGCTGGTGGTGGTTCCGATGATGCTTTCGAATGACGAAGTGGTGCGGCAGGAAATTGAGAAACTGGAAATCCGTTTTCTGGCGAATCCCGAGCCGAACGTCTATTTTTCGCTCTTCTCCGACTTTACCGACGCCGCCGAGGAGGTGACCGCGAGCGATAGCCAATTGCTCGGCCTGGCCCAAGCGGGAATTGAGGCTCTGAACCAGCGTCATGGTTCACACCGCTTCCTCCATTTTCACCGGATGCGGACGTGGTCCGACACGGAACAACATTGGATCGGGCGCGAACGCAAGCGCGGCAAAATCGAGGAGCTGAACGAGTATTTGTGCGGCGGCGACAGCTCGATTGTGTCGGTTGGGGTATTGCCCGTGTCCATCTCGTTCGTCATCACGCTGGATGCCGATACGCAACTGCCGGCCGGCACGGCGCGGCGTCTGGTTGGCACGATTGCGCATCCACTGAACCGCGTGGAATTGGCGGCCGACGGCCGTCATCGTCAACGGGGTTACACGATCATCCAACCGCGAGTGAGTATCTCGCTGCCGAACGCAACCGCCACCCGCTTCACGAGGGTAATCTCCGACGCGCACGGCACCGATCCCTATTGCCAGGCCGTGAGCGACGTCTACCAGGACTTGGCCGGCGAAGGCATCTTCCATGGCAAAGCCATCTACGACGTGCGGGCCTTTCATGACATTTTGGGTGAGCGCTTCCCCCCGGCCACGCTGCTCAGCCATGACTTAATCGAAGGCGCGCACGTCGGCGTCGCCTTCGCCGGCGACATTGAATTATTCGAGGGCATGCCCCTCGATTACGCCAGCTTCAGCCAACGGCAACACCGGTGGATTCGCGGGGACTGGCAGATCGCGCGTTGGATGTTGCCGCGCGTGCGCAGCGTGCAAGGAGGCTCCGAAGCTAATCCTCTGCCGCTGCTTGACCGGTGGCGTATCTTCGACAATTTGCGGCGCAGTCTGGTACCCGCCGCTTCCATCCTCTTCCTGCTTTTCGGCTGGCTCATTTCGCCCGCGCCCGGCGTCTGGAGTCTCATCCTGGCGGTGGCGTTGGGTGTGCCGGCCGCAGCCGGTTTGGCCGACCGGGTCATCCGGCGCATCAGCGGCGAAGTGTATGGCTGGAGCGGCGTCTCGGAAGAGATGCTGCGCATCCTGGTGCTGGTGGCGTTTCTGCCGCACCAAGCCTGGCTCGCCATCGACGCCATCGTCCGCGTTTTCTACCGCAAACTGTTCAGCCGCCGTCTGCTGCTGCAATGGCAAACGGCGGAGATGGCGGCCTCGGCGATGCCGCGCCACTTTAGCCGCACCTTGTTACACCTGATGGCGATCAGCGCGGTTTCGATGGTGCTGATGCTGATGTTGTCGGCGCGCGATGCGCTCTGGCCGGCCGTCCTGTTTCTGGGCGTCTGGTTGATCGGCCCGCTGATTATGCGCTGGTTGAGCGTCCCCATCGCCGATGGCCGTCAAGGGCCGCTGAGCTTGGCGCAGACTGCCTTTCTGCGACGCATGTCGCGCCTCATCTGGCGCTATTTCGATGATCATGTCGGCGCGGCGACGAACTGGCTGCCGCCGGACAACTCGCAACTCGCGTTGCGCATCGAAGTGGCACAACGCACTTCGCCCACCAACATCGGCCTCTGGCTGACGTCGAGCCTGGCCGCGGTGGACTTCGGCTACCTTACACCCGACGAGTTTCTCTCGCGCTGCGGGGCCAGCCTCGACACCATGCAACGCCTCGAGCGCTACGAAGGCCACTGGCTGAATTGGTACGACACGCAGACCCTGGAGCCGCTGGCACCGCGTTACGTGTCCACGGTCGATAGCGGGAATCTCCTCGCCGCGTTCTGGGTGCTAGAGCGCGGTTTGCTCGAACTTCCGGATGCGCCGGTACCCGGCGCGGCCTGCCTCCGCGGGTTGGCGGATACGCTTTCCGTTCTCGCCGAGAAAAGTGGACGCGACCCCTCACTGCGCATCCCCGTCCGCGCGCTGCGCCACCTCTTTCGCCGGGGAGCCCGCGGCCATGAAATCATCGGCCGGCTCGGGCAGGCCGCGCAACCCGTCAAGCAACTCACCGCCGCTTTCCGTTGGCAAGCTACCAGTGGCGGCGAGCATGCTTATTGGGTTGCCAAACTCGACCAGCAACTGATCAGTTGGACCACCGCTGCGGCGCGTTACCTCTCTTGGATGGAGACTCTCGCCGCCCCCTCCGACGAGTTCCTGCGCAAAATTCATGCTAACGCCGTCGAGGTGCGCGGCCGTGCCCTCCGCACCGTGCCCAATCTCGCCATGCTCGCCGCGGGTGCCGAACAGCCCGTGGAAGAGTTACTGCTGCTGGCCGGCCGAGGCGCGCCGCCGTCGCAATCCGCCTGGCTGCGACAGTTGGCGGCCGAGTACGGCCAAGCCCGCGCCGCCGCCCGCGAGACCGTGGGCCGTTGCCAGACGCTGGCGGCACAGGTGCGCCAACTGGCCGACGGGATCCGCATGGGCTTCCTCTACGACACGCGCCGCCGCCTCTTCGGGATTGGCTACTCCGTCGGAGGTCCCGTCGAGTTTACGAGCCACTATGATCTGCTCGCCAGCGAATGCCGCATCGCGAGCCTGGCTTCCATCGCCAAGGGCGACGTTCCGCTTGAGCACTGGCTGGCCTTGGGCCGGGCCTACATCACTGCCTCCGAAGGGCAGGTGTTGCTCTCCTGGACTGGCACGATGTTTGAATACCTGATGCCGCTGCTCTTCATGCGATCCTTTGAAAATTCACTGCTCGAGGGCGCTTGCCGTCAAGCCGTCATCCGGCAGATGGAGTATGGCCGTGAACAGGGTGCCCCGTGGGGAATTTCCGAATGCGCCTACAGCGTCCTGGACTCGAATCAGGTGTATCAATATCACGCCTTCGGTGTCCCCACGCTGGCCTTAAAACCAGGGGTGGGCGACGATGTCGTCGTTTCGCCGTACTCGTCATTCCTGGCACTGGCCGTTTTTCCCCGCGCCGCCACCGAGAATTTAGAGCGTTTAGCGGGCATGGGTCTCGAAGGCCCCATGGGCCCCTACGAAGCCATTGACTTTTCTCGCGAGAACGCCCGTGGCGGCGGCAGAGGCGTCATCATCTACACCTACATGGCCCACCATCAGGGCATGAGTTTGCTGGCGATCGACAACGCCTTGCACCGGGGAGTGATGCAACGCCGCTTCCACAAAAACCCTAGCATCAAGGCCGTCGAATCGCTGCTTTACGAGCGCATTCCTCCCGCGCGGTCCGTGCTGCAGCAGTCGCTGCCCGAACGGCCGGCGGAAGAGACGATTGCCGATGGTGCCGTCAACTTTCGCGCTTTGCAGGAAGCACTTCAGGAAGAGGGCACCGTCCCGCGGGTGCATTTGCTTGGCAATGGCAATTACTCGGTGATGCTGACGAGTTCGGGTGGCGGCTATAGCCAGTGGAATGGCGCGGCGATCTCCCGTTGGCACGCGGACACCACGCTCGACAACTGGGGCACTTATCTGTATATTCGCGACACTCACTCGGGCGCGGTGTGGTCGGCGGCCTATCAGCCGGTGGGGGGCGAGATTGGAGTGTCCAACGCGCGCTTTTCACCGGATCGCGCCGAGTTCGTGCGCCGGGCGCAGGGAATTGAGACGCTCACCGAAATCTGCGTTTCGCCACGCGACGACGCCGAGGTCCGGCGCATCACGTTCATTAATCGCTCCAGCCGGGCCCGCACATTAGAAGCCACCAGCCTCTGGGAACTTGCGCTCGCGCAACCGCGCGCCGATGCGGCCCATCCAGCCTTCAGCAAGATGTTCGTGCAAACTGAATACCTGCCGGAGGCTAACGCCTTAATCGCGCACCGCCGCCCGCGGTCACCCGGAGCCGACCCGATCTGGGCCGCCCATCTCTTGATCGCTCCGGCCTCCTCCACGGCCCTGCAGTTTGAAACCTCGCGCGAGAAATTCCTCGGCAGGGGGCGCTCTCACGCGAACCCCGCCGCCCTGGAAGGCGATCTAACCGGCACCGCCGGAACGGTGCTCGACCCCATCTTCAGCCTGCGCTGCCGCTTCGCGCTGGCTCCGCGTGACCGCGCGGAACTTACCTTTGTGACTCTTGCCGCCGCCTCGCGCGAAGCTCTCGTCGCGTTGATTGAAAAATTCCGCCAACGCGACTCCGTCAACGACGCTTTTGAAATGGGTTGGACCAACGCGCAACTTGAGCTGCGGTTTCTCGCCATCCCCGGAGCCGCCACACTCGCTTTCCATGAGCTCGCCGGCCATCTGCTCTTCCCCAATTCGCGCCTGCGCCCCAACGCCGCCCGCCTCGCCCGCAACACCCTCGGGCAGGAAGGGCTTTGGGCCTACGGCATCTCCGGCGATCTGCCCATTCTTACCCTGACGCTCACTGACGCCCGTAGCCTCAGCCTCGTTCGCGAGACCTTGCTGGCGCACACTTTCTGGCGCTTGCGAGGCTTCAAAGCCGACCTCGTCATTCTCAATCAGGAGACGCCCAGCTACGACCAGCCCTTCCACCACCAACTGCGGCGCCTGGTGGAGTCGCACAGCGTCCACACCGGCATCGACATCCCCGGCGGCGTGTTTCTGCGCGATTGGCATGCGCTTCCCGAAGGTCACCGCGCCCTGCTGCTCGCCGCTTCCCACGCCACTTTGGCCGGCATCCGCGGCACGCTTGCCCAGCAACTCGCGCTCTCGAACGACCCGCCATCGTCGCTGCCCCTACTGGAGCCCGTGCCCCCGGCCAAGCCCGACGCGGCGGGTCAGTTGCCCTTTCTCGAACTCCCCTATTTCAATGGACTGGGCGGCTTCACCAGCGATGGCCGCGAGTACGCCATTTATCTCGATAAAGGTGCCCGCACCCCAGCTCCCTGGTCGAATGTGATCGCCTCGCCCCACTTCGGCACGCTCGTGACCGAAAGCGGACTCGGCTTCACCTGGAGCGGCAACAGCCAAGCCAACCGGCTCACCCCGTGGCACAACGACCCGGTGCGGGATCCGCAATCGGAGATCCTCTACCTTCGCGACGAAGAGTCCGGCGAATTCTGGACGCCCACCGCGCTACCGATTCGGGAAGAGTCGCCCTACCGTGCGCGGCACGGCCAAGGTTACACCGTTTACGAGCATCATAGTCATGGCATTCATCAGGAGCTCACCGTTTTCGTTGACCTTGAGGAGAACGTGAAGCTCTGCTGGCTGCGTCTGCGCAACGATTCCGGCCGTCCGCGACGGCTATCGGTAACGTGGTTCGCCGAGTGGGTGCTCGGCACTCGCCGCGACGATAATCAACTCCATATCCAATCTACTTTCGATGCCGGCAGTAACGCGCTTTTTGCCAAAAACCCCTGGAATCAGCTTTACGCGAGCCAGGTGGCTTTCTCCACGACGTCGCCTCCGCCCGATTCTTACTCTGCTGACCGCACCCAGTTTCTCGGCCGCAATGCCGCTCATACCCGGCCCGCCGGGATGGCGCGCATCCGTTTGAATGGCCGCGCGGAGGCGGGGCTGGACCCCGTGGCCGTCCTGCGGACTCCTCTGAATCTGGCCATCGGCCAGAGCGGCGATGTCACCTGTCTACTCGGTGAAGCGGGAAGCGATGTGGCCGCCCGCGCCATCATCGAACGCTTTCGTCAACCGGAGGCCGTGCCCGCCGCCCTTGAAGCCGTGCGCCGATCGTGGAATCAGCGACTCGGCGTCATCGAAGTACACACGCCCGTGCTCTCGGTCGATTTTCTCCTCAATCGGTGGCTGGTGTATCAGACGCTCAGCTGCCGCTTTTGGGGAAGGTCCGGCTTCTATCAATCCGGAGGAGCGTTCGGCTTCCGGGACCAGTTACAGGATTCGATGGCGCTGGTGTATTCTGCGCCCGATATTGCTCGCCAGCACTTACTCACTGCCGCTGCCCGTCAGTTTCCCGAGGGCGACGTCCAGCATTGGTGGCACCCCGATTCCGGGGCCGGCGTCCGCACGCTTTGTTCGGATGACTTACTCTGGCTGCCGTATGTAGCCGCTCATTACATTCGGGTCACTGGCGACGCGGCGGTGCTGCAAGAGTTAGTGCCATTTATCGATGGGCCATTGCTCCAGCCGGGCGAACACGAGCGGATCTCCACGGCGATCGTCTCGCCCGTGGCGACGACACTTCTGGACCATTGCGAACGCGCACTTCAGAAAGCCCTTCCCACCGGCGCGCACGGCCTGCCGCTGTTCGGCAATGGCGATTGGAACGACGGCATGAACCTGGTGGGGGCCGCCGGCCGCGGCGAAAGTACGTGGCTCGCCTGGTTCTTTATCGACGTGATTCGCGAGTTTAGCCCTTGGCTAGCCGCGCCACAAGCTGCCCGCTTCCATGCCGCCGCCGCGCAACTGGCCACGGCCATGGAGACGCAGTGCTGGGATGGCGATTGGTACCTGCGTGGTTTCTTCGATGACGGATCGAAGCTAGGCTCCCACGAAAACGTCGAAGCCCGTATCGACTCGATTCCGCAATCCTGGGCCGCGATCTGCGGGGCGGGCGAGCCCGGGCATACCAGCCGCGCCTTAGAATCCGCGCTGAGTTACCTGGTGCCCGGCAATGACCGGATCATTCGGCTCTTTACGCCGCCCTTCGATCACTCGGAGCCGCACCCCGGCTACATCATGGGTTACCCGCCCGGTCTGCGGGAGAACGGCGGCCAGTATACGCATGCCGCCATCTGGCTCGCCTTAGCTTTCGCCCGCCTCGGCGATGGGGTTAACTGTGGCCGCTTACTCGATCTGCTGAATCCGGTGGAACAGGCCCGGGACGAGAAAGCGGTGGCGCGCTACGCCTTAGAGCCTTACGTGGCCGCCGCCGACATTTACACGGCGGATGGTTTGGTGGGCCGAGGCGGCTGGAGCTGGTATACCGGCTCTGCCTCATGGCTCTACCGGATCTGGATTGAGGAAGTGCTTGGTTTGCGCGTCGAAGGCGATCACTTTTGCGTCAACCCCTGCCTGCCAGCTGATTGGACTACTTACTCGTTCACTTACCGCCCGCGCGGCGCAACGTATCATATCTTAGTAACTAACGATGGTAAGGGCGAAGAAAGTGAAGTGAGTCTCGATGCCAGGCCGTTGCAAGATAGACGCATTCCGTTGATCCTCGACAGTGGCGCGCACGCGGTGGTCGTCCGAACGGTCCGGCAGAAGCGTAGCGTGGCGGAGGGGGTGGGATTCGAACCCACGGTAGAGTCTCCCCTACGACGGTTTTCAAGACCGGTGCCTTAAACCGCTCGGCCACCCCTCCATCTCTTTTAGGATAGCGTTTACCCAGCCTGAACGGGCCCCCTGCTCCATTCAACCCGGAGACGGCAGTGTAAAGAAGATGGTGGTGCCCGAGCCGGGTGCCGATTCCATCCAGATCCGGCCTCCGTGCAATTCAATCGCGCGGCGGCAATAGGCTAAGCCGAAGCCTTCACCCGGAATGTCCTGAGCATGCAGGCGCTGAAACATACCAAAACAGCGTTCCCAATACACTTCCTCGATCCCAATGCCATTGTCTTTCAGAGCGAAGCGCCAATCTGCCCCTGCGGGGTCCGGCGAGGCACTGAGGTGGAGCGCGGGTGGCTGGTCACTACGAAACTTCAAGGCGTTGCCGATCAGCTTGGCAAAGACGCCGGTGAGCATGTCGAAGTCGCCCCTGATGGCGGGTAGCTCATCCGACGTGAGTGCGGCGCGGTGGGCGTCCGGCAGGCGGGAGACGGCGTTCATCCAGACGAGGTTCGCCGCAATCTTCTTGGGCTGGAAGTGTTCCGCCAACTGGAAGCACTCGAACATGCCATTGACGAGCGTCTCCAGCCGTTGCGCGCCATGGCTGATCCGTTCAACGCAGAGCGCCGACTGGCTAGGCTGTTCGGCGAGTAGGTCGACGTAACAACGGATCATCCGCAGGGGCTCCCGCAGATTGTGAGCCGCCGTCGAGAGCTCGGCCTGTAGCCTTCGGAGAGAGAGGTCTGCTTCGTCCATTCCCTTCATGTTAGGCCATGGCATGTTAGGCCATGGGGGAGGAATGCAGATCTTGCCGGATGAGGAAAATATTGCCCGTTAACATCAGGAAATTTACAGATAAGTCCATTGTTTCTGACGTCACAGGGACATGGCACTCCGCTTGCCTAGGTAGGTGAGACGTTTACTCAAGAAAGAGGCGATTTATGACGTTCAATAAAAAAATCAAAGGTTTTGGATTGGCAGCCGGACTCGCGACATTGGTGCTGGCGCAGGTTCCGAATCCCACGCAAACGAACTTGCCGGAGACGTCGAGAGATGGCATTCCGATTTTCCGCACGACAGTGGTTTCCAAGTCCATTAAGTCAATTAACTATCACCATCGGCAGGGCTCCACCGTCGTTGGTCTGGTTGGCAGCGCCGACATGCCAAAGGCGACCGGCGAAGTGAAGGTGGAGAGCAAGACCGGTGCCACCAAGATCCAGGTGGATGTGGACAAAATGCCGGCCGCCCAAACTCTGGGCGAAGATCTCCTCACCTATGTGGTGTGGGCGATTACTCCCGAAGGCCGCGCCGAGAATTTGGGCGAATTGATGCTGGACGGCGATCACGCCCGTCTGCAGAGCGCTACCGAACTGCAATCGTTCGGCATGATCGTCACGGCAGAGCCCTATTACGCTGTTACCCAGCCCAGCGACATGGTGGTGATGGAGAACGTGTTGAAGCCGGGCACGACGGGTACGATTTCTACGATTGACGCCAAGTATGAACTGCTGGCGAAGGGTAGTTTTGTCAACCGTTTACCGGCGGCGGATCGTGCCAAGCTACGGGCGAACCGCAACGCGCCGCTGGATCTGCTGGAAGCGCGTCACGCCGTGGCGATCGCCCGGTCAGTCGGGGCGGCGCAGTACGCCGCCGATACCCTGCAGAAGGCCGACGTCGATCTTTACAATGCCGAAGCTTTCTTGCGCTCCAAGGGTGACAAGAAAAAGGTGCAGACTTTGGCGCGCAATGTGACTCAACTCGCCGAGGATGCCCGAATTATCACGGTGAAGAAGATGGAGCAGGAGAGTCTGCAAGCGGAGCGCACGGCCGCAGCGGATCGCGTCGCATCGGCTCAAACGACCGCTGAGCAGGAGACGCGCAAGCGTGAATTGGCCGAAGCCGATCGTAAGCTGGCGCTGGATAGCGAACGGAATGCGCAGTTTGTAGCCGACCAGGAGCGGCGGGAACGGCGTCGCGTCGAGTTACAGAATACCGATCTGGACGAAGCGCGCAAGGCGGCCCAAGCTGCTTTGAAAGATTCAGAGTCCGGCCGCTTGCAAGCGGAAGAGATGGCGCGCAAGGCCGAACTAGCCCAAAAAACGTCTATGGCGGAACAGGAACGGCTGAAGGCTGATACCGAAGCGGCTCGTCTGGTGGCGAATCAGGAGCAGGCCAAGCTTCGCGAACAAACCACGAATGCGCAGTTGATGGCGGAGCAGGCTCGTAAGCAGGCCGAAGACGCTCGCTTGCAGGCCGGCCAGGAACAGGCGAAGCTTCGTGCAGAGACCATGAATGCACAGCAAATGGCGGAGCAGGCTCGTAAGCAGGCGGAAGAAGTTCGTGCTAGGGCGGACGCCGACCGGCTGCGTGGTGAGCAAGAACTCGCCGCTTCCCGTCAACAACAGCAGGCGCTGGCCGGCAAAGTGGCCGAGGCCGAAGCGGCTGCCACCGCCGCAAAGGCTGAGTTGCTGCGGCAACTGAATGTGGTCCTGCAGACTCGCGAAACGGCCCGCGGCCTGATCGTTAACATGTCGGACGTCTTATTTGACACGGCGCAATTTACGTTGCGTCCTGGTGCGCGAGAAAAGCTGTCGCGGATTGCCGGGATTGTGATGGCTCATCCGGGTTTGAAGCTCGAGGTGGAAGGCCATACCGATAGCGTGGGCGACGACGCCTCGAACCAAGTACTTTCGGAACGCCGTGCGGAGAGCGTCCGCAAGTATCTGGTGCAGAGCAGCGTGCCAGCCGACACGATCACGGCCAAGGGTTTAGGCGAGTCGACTCCGGTGGCCGATAATATGACGGCCGATGGCCGCCGGGCGAACCGTCGCGTGGAGTTAGTTGTGAGCGGAGCGCCCATCCAGGTGACCACCACGACCTCGATCATTCGGTAAGACAATACCGGAGGTCCTTTAAATTGAGCCCCGCCGGCGGTTTCGACCGCCGGGGGGCTCGTTTTTTTGCCGCGCATCAGTATCCCTTCCCTGACGGTCAGGGTTCGTTTTAGAAAAGGCCCGTGAGCTTTTCTTTAAATTCCTCACTCGTGAAGGGTTGGCGAATGTAGCCCGCAGCACCCAGCGTCACGGCCTCCATCACTTTGGCTTGCGACCCTTCCGTCGTCACCATTACTACCGGAATCTCGCGGTACTCCGGGTCGGCTTTCACCTTACTCAAGAGCTGTAGCCCGTCCATTTTCGGCATATTGACATCGCTCAAGATCAGCCCCACCTTGTTCGTTTTTAGGATCTCGAGGGCTTCAACGCCGTCGCCCGCTTCGAACACTTTGCCTAATGGCATATCGGTTTGCAGTAAGACCCTCTGCAATATCTTTCGAATTGCCGCCGAGTCGTCGACGATCAATACATCAAGCGTCATGGAATCTCCTCACGCAATCCTTATCGGGCATAAGTGCCAGGGACTTGAAGGAAATCCGCGCACCTGGACACTAACTCAGAAGTAACTCCAGATCCTCGCGCTTGATGTCGCGCAGGACGCTCGCGTCGGCAGTGATGATGGCGTCGGCGAGTTCGCGTTTGTCGCGTTGTAACTCGAGCACTTTCTCTTCCACGGTGTCGCGGGCAATGAGCCGGTAGGCGAAGACGTGGCGCTCTTGCCCGATGCGGTGCGTACGGTCGATGGCTTGGGCTTCGACGGCGGGGTTCCACCAGGGGTCCAGGAGGAAGACGTAGTCGGCGGCAGTGAGGTTCAGGCCCACGCCGCCCGCTTTGAGGCTGATCAGGAAGAGGTTGCAACCGGGGTGGCTCTGGAAGGTATCCACATGCGCCTGGCGATTCTTCGTTTGGCCATCGAGATACTCATAAATTACTTTTTTCGCGTCTAACCGGCTGCGTAAGATGGCGAGCAAGCTGGTGAACTGCGAGAAGACCAAGGCTTTATGCCCTTCGGCGCGTAACTCCTCCAGCTTCGGTAATAGGACATCGAACTTGGCGCTTGCCTCGTCCGCCCGCGCGGCATCCAGCAGGCCGGGGTGGCAGGCCGCTTGCCGCAGCCGTAACAAGGCTTCCAGCACGTGCATGCGGCTTTTGGCCATGCCAACGTCGGCAATTTTACCTAACAGAGTCCGGCGATAGTGGCTGCGTAACTCGTCATAGAGCTTACGTTGCGGCGGCTCCATCTCGCAATAGAGCGTCTGCTCGGTTTTGGGCGGCAGTTCCTTTGCCACTTGCCCCTTCGTGCGGCGCAGAATAAAGGGGCGCAGCGCGCGCGCGAGTAACTCGCGCGATTCGGGCGATGGCCAACGGCCGCTGCCGCTCTTATCGAAGCCCTTTAAGGTACCCAGCATGCCGGGATTTAGGAATTCGAACAGGCTCCAGAGTTCGCCTAAGTGATTCTCCACCGGCGTGCCCGTCATGGCGAGACGTCGGCGTCCATTCAACAATCGCGCTGCTTTGGCCGATTCACTGGAGACATTTTTGATGGCTTGTGCTTCGTCCAAAATGACATAGTCGAATTCGAACTCGCGGAAGTCAGCCGCATCGCGGCGCAAGGTGCCGTAAGTGGCGATGACTAAGTGGTAGCCCGCAAAGGCACTGAGATCTTTGGTGCGTGCGGCCAGGCTATGGTCAAGCACTTTCAGGTGCGGCGTGAACCGGGCGGCTTCGCGCATCCAGTTATCCACCAGCGAGCGGGGCATCACCGCCAGCGACGGCCCGGCACCCGCTTCGCGCCGGCTCTCCAACAGAGCGAGCACCTGCGGCGTCTTGCCCACCCCCATATCGTCCGCCAGGCAGCCGCCAAAACTGAACTCATCCAGAAACTTCATCCACGCCAGGCCGTGGCGTTGATAGTCGCGCAGCGTGCCCACAAATCCGGCGGGCTGTTCCACGGGCTGGATGCCATCGAAGGCACGCAAAGCCTGACGAGCCTGGGCAAAGATCTCGTCGACGCGCACGCCCTCTTTATCAGCCAGCAGTAGATCGAGCAGCCCGGCTTGGTTCCGCTTGAAGCGAATGCTGGGGCCTTCCATCCGGCCCATCGAACTGATGGCACCGTAGCGTTCGACGAGGTCGGCGGGCAACACGCCGAAGCCGCCACCGGGCAAATCCACCACGGCCTCGCCCTTGGCTAGCGCTTTCAACAGCGCGGGCAAGGCGACCGTGACGCCGTCATAGGCGACGGAAACTTCAAGGTCGAACCAATCGATGCCGGAGGTGACCGCCAGGTCGAACTTAGTGGGCTGGCGAAACTCCTCGCCGTCCACTTCGAGCGCCCATCCGTCGCGCGCCAATTCCCGCACGATGCGGCTGAGACTCTTGGTGGCGACTTCCCAAGTGTGGTCGCCCGAGTAG
This sequence comes from Bryobacteraceae bacterium, assembly GCA_031367405.1. Taxonomy (GTDB): domain Bacteria; phylum Acidobacteriota; class Terriglobia; order Bryobacterales; family Bryobacteraceae; genus JALHNI01. The sequence goes on along the minus strand of JANLPT010000050.1, from coordinate 65,574 downwards.
ATGCGGTCTTGAAAGAAGTTGAGCGTGCGCAGTTTCAGATTTGCGTCGCGTTCGGCCATCGCATCCCGCCGCCGGATGAGTCGCGCCTTCGGGTCGACCAGTGTCTCGGACGGATGGCCTTCGGGGATGGAGACCGGGCCGTAGAGGAAACGCAGTTTGCCTTGCGTACGATCGGAGCGCCAGGAGGTGGCCACGCTTTTGAGGCGCAAATGAAAGGTGGGCGGCTCGCTGATTTCCGTAAAGACCAGTTCCGGTGGCCACTCTACCGGCAGCGGCCGGTCACTGGAGATTACTTCGGCGGCGAACTCGGCGGCCTGCGAAGCGGGGATCAGCAATTGTCCTTGCTCGCTGCGCAGACTGGCCAGCCATCCAAATTGGCCGCGGTGATCGAGGCGCGCCAGCAGGTCGCCGTTGACGACGTAGCCTTCGGCGAAAAGGACGCCGGGGCCGGAGACCAGCATCACTTCCCGATGGGGTGCCGTGCCGCGTTCGAGCTGGCCTTCGAGCCGCCAGGAATCGAGGTCAGGCGCAGCACTGATCCGCGGCACGAAACGCCACGCTTCGCCCGCGTCCCAACGCAACGCCAGCCATTCCTCGACGCGAGTGGTGGAGGCGTTCCGTATGAAAAGCCGGCCGGTGCTGCAGAGTCTGGGCAGGTAGACGTTCGCTAGCGGCGCTTTTAAGGTGAATTGGGAGGGCAGCGTGGATCCCTGACCCTTTTTCGGATCGGGGACGCCCGCGAGGGCAAGCAACAGGTCGCGCTGCAAAGGGTCCGGCCAGTCGGCAGCCTCCGCCATGGTGAGGCGTTGGACTCTGGGGCGGCTGAGAGCGAAGGCACCTGGCGTGCGGAGCGGATCGCGAAAAGTGATTTCGACGGCGATGCCGGGGGCTTGCCGATTGGCGGTGACGTCGATGACGTAGAAAATCTCGCGGCCCGGCGGCCAGTGCGGTTCGACGGTGTCCGGGTGGGGAGTCGCGGTGGCATTCAGCTTGGCGTGCTTGACGATTTCGCGCCAATTCTGGGGCGGCTTCGCGGCCGGTACCGGGGCCGGCATCTCGAGCAGCCCCATTTGTTGGGGCTGTGCCTTTGGCGGCTCATCCTCCTTTTCATCGGTCAACATCGGAGCGATTTCCGCAATGGGCGTTCCATTGCCTTCCAGATAGGCTTTCTCGTCCGCCGAACACAAAAGGGCCCATAAGTGTTTACAAGGATGAAAGCCACGGTAATCGGGGCAGTTACAAGTGACGCGCAATAGGTCACCTTCCCGTTCGGCGCGCATGTGATAGAACTTGCCACCCGACATGAACGCCTCAATCGCGTCGGCGTTGCCCAACAGCACGCGCACGCGTCCTAACCTCACAAACTCTTCACCGCGCTGGCGGGCGGTTAAGGTGAAGTAGTGTCCGAGTCCTTGCAGCCAAAATACTCTCGTAAGCGGCTCCTTAGTCGACGGGCACCAAACGGATCATGCTGAAGTTGACAGTTAGTTGACGGGCGTCGCCGTCAGGCTGCCAAAGCGGAGTTACTCCGATTTCAATTTCGTAGTTACTAGAGTCGGGGACATCCTGTTCAATGACGAAGAGTCCAGACCGGTCAAGCTTCCATTCGCCGATGGCTTGTCTATTTACTTTGAGGGCCACGCGAAAGAGCTGCTCCGGCCGTTCAGGAGCAAAGCCGCGGATACGCAAACGTTGCGCGCCCCCGCGGACATTGCCCAATGAGGCTGTGGCGCGTGCGCCGATCCAGCGGTAGCGATTGCCGTAGACGCCTTCCAGCGCATACCAGCCTTCGCCCAGCCGCGCGTCATGGCCGGGCAGGCTAAAGTCGATGACGTCGGCGCGGTCGCCGGGATAGAGTTCGAGCTTGTCGGCGCTGTTGAGTAAGTTGTAGACGCCGCCCTCATGGGGTGCCGAGTAAGTGCAACTTTGGCAGGCGAGCGTGCCGCCGTCGCGCCGTTCGAAGTTGCCGCCACAGTCCGGGCACCGTAAAAGAAAGTCAAAGTACTCCGGATCGCGAATGATGTGCGGCGATTCTCCGGCCTTGCGGCAAAACGCGGCTAGCGTACCGCCCAGCGCCCGTGCGCCCCGCCAATCCGACCCATGCGGATCCAGCCATCGAGCCAGCCGCTTCATCGCGCGTTCGCCCCATCCACGCTCCGGCACGCAAATTTCGTACTCCTGCGCCACAAAGTGCTTCCGCACCAAATCATGCCAATGCCGCAGATTCATGCGGTGATTCTGCCGGATGCCAAAGCTCTCTTCCTGATGCGCGCCGATCACGTCGCGCACCAGATAGCCCAGCAGGCCCCACTCGTTTAGCTTCTTTTCCCAGGGCTTCATCGTCTCAACATAGGGGCAGCGATATAGGCGTAAGCTGAGCGCGCGGCGCATGGGCTCTTCGCCGAAGATGAAGATGCCGCCGGGCTCCAGCACGCGCTTCACTTCGAGGAAAACGGCTTCGATGTCCTGAAATTGGCTAAGCATTTGGAAGGCCAGCACGGTACGCAAAGAGCCATCCTGAAACGGCAGCCGCAGCGCATCGCCGGCCATGCGCATCGGTGCCAGCGGCATGCCCCATTGCTCCTGCAGGGCGATGCCATGCCGCAACGAGTCGGCCGAAATATCGAGCGCAAAGCCAGCCGCCCCCATCTCGTTCACCAGCATGTAACTGGTGTGGCCGGCGTTGGCACCAATTTCGAGAAACGGCGTATAGCTGCCGGTAAAGGCGGCGTGCTTGCGGAGAATGGCACCGCGCCGCTCATTTTCTTCGGCGTATACGCGGCTGGCACGTTCGGGCTCGCCGAGCGAAGCGAAGTTATGGAACTCCACCTCGGCGCGCTTTACTGACATTGTTTGCGCTGATGGCGCGGGCATTGTTTGCGCTGATAGCGCGGGCGTAGATTGCGTGCGGTCGTTCATAACTGCTCCAAACGCAACTGCCGCAGATCTTCGAGCAGAATATCGGGTTGGTGGCGTTTGAGCTCGGCCAGACCGTAGTGGCCGGTCGCGACCGCAATCGAGACCATGCCGTTTTCCTTGGCGGCGATGATGTCGTTGGCCGTGTCGCCGACGAGGTAAGTAGGTGTTTGGCGGGTGGCCCAGCCGGCGCGACGGGCTTCGCGCGCGGCGAGGCCGGCCAGAACGCCACGCGTGGAGCCCATGTCGGCGAAGGCACCCAAATGAAAGTGATGGTCGAGGCCGGCCTGGCTCATTTTGCGCCAACCGATGGCGCTCAGGTTCCCGGTGACGAGGCCGAGCGTGGCTTGCCGGCGGCCCAGTTTAGCTAGGAGCGGCCGAACGCCCGGGCAAACTCGCTGGCGCAGGTCAGGACAGCGGCGATGGTAGAGGCGCTGCGCCCGCGCGACGATCGCGGGCATGGCGGCGCGAATCGCCCGCTGACCCAGGCCGCTTTCCCGCATCATCATCGTCAGAATGTCACGGTCGAGCATGCCGAAGACAGGAATGTCGGCGATAGATACGCGCACCCCGGTTTCGAGCCGGACGGCATCTTCGAGCGCTTGCCCATGCGCGGGGCCCGCGCGCCGCAACAAAGTGCCGTCGATGTCAAAGAGAACGAGAATGCTGGCGCTCAAGCTCTCATTATCGCAGTGGAGTGGGCCCCGCATGGCCGGGTGCCACTGCCAGCCCGCCTGCCAGCCCGCCTGCCAGTTCAGGTGCCAGTTCAGGTGCATCGGTGACCGGGGGCTTGTACCAGCGTTCGACGGCCTGACGAATGTCCTGCGGCTGCCATGGCTTCGCGATGAAGTCATCCATGCCGCACTCGATGCAACGGCGGCGTTCCTCATCAAGGACGCTGGCGGTCATGGCGATAATGGGAGTTCTTTGGCCGCCGCGCTCGCCATTGCGCTCGCCACTGCGCTCGCGCCGCCGGATTTCAATGGTGGCCGCGTAACCGTCCATTTCGGGCATCAGACAATCCATGAAGATCAAGTCGTAAGGGCGTTTTTCAAAAAGAGCCAAAGCCTCCAAACCGTTCCCGGCCAGATCCACCTGGCAACCCAGGCGAGTGAAAGCGTGCTGGGCGACCTTGCGATTCACAGCGTTGTCTTCGACGACCAGCACCACCGGCGCTTGAGAAAAGCGAATGGGCCCACTCCGCAAAGACAGCGCGGCAGGAGCGGGTTCCCCGGCGATGGGAAGGGTAAGCGTAAACCAGAAAGCCGACCCTACCCCTTCCTCGCTGCGCACCCCGATCTCGCCGCCCATGGCTTCGACGAGTAATTTCGAGATGGCGAGGCCGAGGCCGGTGCCGCCGAAGCGCCGCGTGGTGGTGGCGTCGGCTTGCCGGAAACGTTCAAAAACCAAGTGGAGCTTGCCGGGCGAGATGCCGAGGCCGCTATCTTCGACGGTGACGAGGAATTGAACCTGTTGAGCGTCCTGCGCCTGCACCTCCCAGCGGACGGTGACCGTGCCCTTTTCAGTAAATTTGATGGCGTTGCCCACCAGGTTCATCAATACCTGGCGGACGCGTCCCGGGTCGCCTTGCACCCAAAGGGGCATCGCCCGCACCTGGGGTGGCACCTGGGATGGCACCTGGGATGGACTGCCGGGGTGCAAGGCGAGGGCCAACTGTTTTTGGGAGGCCACCGGCTCGAACGTCCGGAAAAGGCTCGAAGTCAGTTCCAGCGGGCTAAAGGCAATCGAATCGAGATCGAGAGCCCCGGACTGGATCTTGGAAAAATCGAGGATATCGTTGATGATGGCCAGAAGCGACCCAGCCGAGGAGCGGATGTTCTCGCCGAAGTCGCGCTGCTCCTGGTCGAGCCGGGTATCGAGCAGCAGGTTGGTCATGCCGATGACGCCGTTCATCGGCGTGCGAATTTCGTGGCTCATGGTGGCCAAAAACTCTGATTTGGCCGCGTTGGCCCGTTCCGCTTCCTTCAATGCCGTTTCGGCTTGTTGACGAGCGGCGCGCACCCGGCCCACCTGCCAAGCGGTGATGATCAGCAGCAGGACCGTTAGTGCGATTCCCAATTGGAGCAGCTGTTGGCGGCGCGCGGCGGCGGCGAGTTGCAACATCCAATCCGTGCTGCCCAAGCCAATGGTGTAGGGAGCGGAAAGTCGATTCAGCGTGCCGTCGGCGGCCATGCGGTCGATTTCGCGGCGGATGGCCCGGGCGTGGATTTCTTGCCCTGGGGCGGCACCGGTGGCGATTTCGAGGCGGGCATCGGGCAGAAAAGTCACCGCGAAGGAAGCGCCGGAGCAGGCCGGGGTGCGCGCTAAAGCATACTGGGCCATGGAGCGTTGATCGATCAGAAAATGGCTCACCTCGCCGGAACAGAGGCCGTCGAAGAGACGGTCACGGTTCCGGTAGGTCTTGACTTCGGCGTGGGGGCTCACCCGGCGCGACATGTAGAGCGCCACCGGTGTGTCCACCGCGCCGATGACAATCTGGGGTGCCGGTTTGCGGGTGGCGAGCGACACCAGCCCGAAGAGATTTTCCGACCAGGGCGCGGTGAGAAAGAAGAGTGCGCGCCGCTTGGGCGTCACCGACAAATTGCCCCACAAATCGAGCCTCCCGTTGGGCAGTAGCTCCTCCGGCCCTTGCTGGGGACTCACCCATTCCAGCTTGATTCGTAACCGCCGCGCGGCTTCATTGATGACGTCGGGCCCCAGACCGCCCACCGTACCGTCCGTCTGGACAATCTCCATCGGCGGCCCGTGCCAGATCCCCACCCGCAAGGGACGGGACGGCGGCCGGTAAGCCGAACTGCCGTACCACCAAGCGATGGTCAAAAAGCCGATCAGCGCGCCGGCAGTTACCGCGATCCGCCGCCACTCACTCGTGCTTTTGGCGTGCAGCCAACTCATCCGCGCCTCTCCCCAAATCTCATCGGCCAAATATCGGAGAGTAGTCAGGATTCTTGACTCAGTGTGTTGGATCGGGATGAGACGACGCCCCACGCGGGGCATCGTTTTTCATGATTCGCGGCCAAGAAAAATTCTCAAATCTGGTTGGCCCTGGGCTCCGTATGCACTAAGGAAGCGGCGACAAGACGCTTTTCTATCACTTCTTCAGGAGCATCTCATTTATGAAACTTCGCCATTGGGCGTGTGTCCACGCCGCGCTTTTTCTTTTGGCAGCGTCCGCATCGGCGGAGCGCATCTATGCCGTCGACTCGCGGGCGGTGCTCGTCAGCTTCGATTCTGACCGTCCGGGAGCCATCTTATCCATGAATGTGATTCGCGGGTTGCGGCCCGGCGAAAGCATTGCCGGGCTCGATTTCCGCCCCGCCAACAAGAAGCTCTACGCGCTCAGCAGCACCTTGCGCCTCTATATTATTGACCCAGGCACCGGTGCCGCCACTCCCGTCGGCGGTGGACCCATCACCAGTAACTTGACCGGAACTCGCCTTGGCTTCAACTTCAACCCGGTCGTCGATCGCATCCGCATCGTCACCAATACGGGCCAGAATCTGCGGGCGCATCCGGACACCGGCGCCCTGGTGACGCCCGATGGCCAATTGAATTATGCCGACGGCGCGTCGCCCAACGTGGTGGCTGCGGCCTATACGAATTCCGTGGCCGGTGCCACCAGCACCACGCTCTACGATTTTGACCTCGCCCGCCGCGCGCTGGTGACCCAGGCTCCGCCGAACGACGGTGGCCTGACGCCCTTTCTCGTCATCAAGGGCGACTTTTCCGACGTCACGGGCTTCGATATTTCGCCTGCCGGGAACAAAGGCTATCTCGCTACGCGGGAGAACGGCGCAGCCCGCGTGCAACTCTACGAAATCGATTTTGCCAATGCCCGCGCCACTCTCACGGGCACCATCGGCACACTCGACCAGATTACGGCCCTCGCGGTTGAGCCCGCCGGCGTGCCCACGCTCTTCACTAACCTGGGTGGCTTAACCGCCATCTCCGCCGTCGTCGATGAGTTCCTCGGCATCGTGGTGGCCGACAACCGCATCAACAAGTTCTTCGCGGCCACCGTGGCGAGCCCGCAACGCGTGACGGCATTGCGCCAGAACCTCATCGATCAGGTTTGCGCCGGTGCCGGCGGACCCTGTGCCTACACCGGCAAGGACATGAAGTCAGCCCATCGCACCATGCAGATCACCGACGTCGAATTCGACGCCTTGGTGGAGGACTTGGTAAAAGCCCTTGACAAGTTCAATGTCCCGCTGCCCGAGAAGGCCGCCCTGATCGGTGTTTTGGCCCCGATGCGGGCAGATATCGTCGAGAAGAAGCAGATGCAAATTTTGGCTGGCCAATAGGCCTCATCTCCACATAGACCAGCCGGCCCGCCTGACAAGAGTCGCCAGGCGGGCTATTTTTGGTTTTCGAAACGAAGCCAATTTCTTGGTCTGTGGGGTCGCAGCACCACCGGCCCCATGACTGATAAATAAAGGGTTAGGGGCGATTTTTCCCGTTTTGAAACGTGAAGGGGCGTGTCCGTGCGACGCCCGCGTTTTGCTTCACCGTCACCCACTGGTTCGCCGCCAGCTCGCCATAGTCTTTCGCTGTGCCGTCCGGCCAGCGGATGCTCAAGCGGGCTTTCGCTAATGTGCCCAACCCAAAATGGACCCGTAGATCGCCATGCGAAATATGAAAGCCCCCGCTGCGGACCTCGTCGATCATCGCGCGCCCCCCTGCGGTCAGCGTCACCCGCGCCCCGATCGCATCGCGTCCGTTGGCCAACCGCGCCTCCACCAGCATCGAATTCCCCACAGGTGCCAGGTTCTTCCACAACGATGGAGCCTCGTGCAAATTCACGATCACTACTTCGAGCGTGCCGTCGTTATCGAGGTCTGCGGTGGCGAGTCCGCGCGACGCATGCCGCGCGATTGTCGCGGGCCCGGATTGCCCCGATAAATCGTAGAACTCGCCATCGCCCCGATTCCAGTAGAGCGTCCGCTCCTGCTGGAACTGCTCCTTGATACCAGCCGCGTCCACCTCGGGATAGACATGGCCGTTCACATGCAAAATGTCCTTCCACCCGTCCTGGTCCACGTCTAGAAAAGCCGCGCCCCAGCCCAGAAATTTCGTATGGATGCCCAATCCCGCGCGCACCGTGACGTCAGCGAAAGACATATCTCCCAGGTTGCGGTAGAGCGTCGGGGTGTCATCGGAGAAATTCGTTTTGAAGATATCCAGCTTGCCATCGCCATCGTAGTCGCCGGCCGCGGCCCCCATGCCGGCCTGCTCGCGGCCGTCTTCGTTTAAGGCGGCACCGGAAATGATCCCTTCCTCAGTGAAAGTGCCGTTTTTCTGATTGTGGAAGAGCAGGCTGGCGGTGGAGTCGCAAGCGACGTAGACGTCGGGCCAGCCGTCGTTATCGAAGTCGCCCGTCAATACGGTGAAGCCGTAGTAGTTCTTGGCGGTGGCGACGCCCGCCGCTTTCGAAACATCGGTGAACTTGCCACCGTCATTGCGCAACAGAGCCATGCTTTCGCCGGGCAGCCCGCGCGGCCCGCAGGCGACAGGCAGACCTTTCCAGACGCATTGGTTTTTGGCACCGGGCTTGGGCGTGGTGGCGGGGTTGAACTCGAGATAATGAGCGAGAAAGAGGTCGAGATCGCCGTCCCGGTCGTAGTCGAGGAAGGCACAGCCGGTGGTCCAGCGCCCGTTCCTCTGCGGCGGCAGCTTGCCGGATTGGTCGCTAAAGGTGCCGTCGCCCTGATTATGGAGCAACGTGTTGGCTCCCCAATTGGTGATCACCAGGTCCGGCCGGCCGTCGTTGTCATAGTCCCCGGCACATGCTCCTTGGCCGAAGCTGGTAGCGGGAATGAGGGCCTTTTCGGTCACCTCGGCGAATTTCAGTTGCCCCAGATTGCGGTAAAGATGATGCTTCGCGCCGCGCGGCACGCCCTGTTGATCCACTTGCCCGGCGTTCACGAGAAAGATGTCCACCAGGCCATCGCCGTCGTAGTCGAAGAGCGCCACGCCATTGCCGGTGGTTTCGACAATGTAGTCGTTGTGACGGGGGTCGCCCGAGACGTTGATGGCGGTAAGGCCCGCCAAGGCGGCGACGTCATGGTAGTCGACTTTGGGAGCTGGTTTGCCTTTGGGCAAGGGCCGGGCCGGTTGCGCGGCGCGTCCGCTGGTGGCGGAACCACCCATGCCGGTCTGTTGTGACCAGAGGGCTAAGGCGGCGATGACGGTGAGGAGTCCGGAGCGAAAATACCAGGAGCGAGCCATCCGCCCTCAGTGTACCGTCGTGTACCGTTGCCCGTGTCTTGGCTATTTGTTGACGCTCTGGCTCATCGAATTCAGTGAGGGGCTAATGAGTGCTTCCCGCATTTCGGGCGGCGGATTGTCGAAGACGTCTTGCAACTGGCGGACCATCTCCGGGTCGCGCCAGCCACGCTTCACTTCTTCTTGTAGAATCCCCATGGCCTCGGAGTGCGAAAGAGCAGGTTTGTAAGGGCGTGCGGTGGTGAGCGCGTCATAAATGTCGACGATCTGCAGGATGCGGGCCAGGTAAGGAATTCGTTCGCCCGCCAGCCCGTCCGGATAGCCGGTACCATCCCAGCGTTCATGGTGGTTGCGAACGATGGGCAATACCGGCGCCAAGCTTTTCATTCCCCGGCAGATATCTTCGCCGCGCCAAGTGTGCGACCGCATCACTTCCCACTCGTCCTGCGTTAAGAGCGAGTCCTTGAAGAGAATCGCGTCCGGGACGCTGATCTTGCCGATGTCGTGGAGGAAGCCGCCGCGGTAGAGGGCCAGCAGTTGCTCGCGGGGCAGGCCGATCCGCAAACCCATGGACACCGCGTAGGTGGCCAGACGTTGGCAATGCGCCCCGGTGTAATGGTCGCGCTGCTCCACCGTTTGGGCCAAAGTGAAGAGGATAGACTCTACTTCTTCGAGCGAATCGATGGCGGCCTTGTGGCGCAGCATCGCGGTAACGCGCGCCCGTAAAACGGCCGGCTGCAAGGGTTTGAGCAGAAATTCGTCGGCACCCGATGTGATGCCGGCAATCTCGTGCTCGCTGCCCTGGACGCTGGTGAGCATCAATACGGGCGTGAGATAAGTCTTCTTGTTCGCGCGGAAGCGTTGGCAGAATTCCGGCCCGCTCATTTCGGGCATGATGAATTCGCAGATCACCAAGTCGACCTTTTCCTGGCTGACAATGGCGAGTGCTTCGGACGGCCTGCGGCACTCCAGCAATTTGTAAAGCTTCGACTGTCCCGCCCGGCCGCCATGCAACATGGCCCGGATCATCCGCCGGTTAATTTCGGCGTCGTCGACAATCAGGATCGTCGAACAGTCGGTGGGCGCGGTGAAGAGAATTTCCGGGGTACAGGAAAGCCCCAACACCCCCGCTTCCAGTGGAGCGTGGGCGCGAATTGGTATGTATGGTATGGCCGTCGGCAAAACACGTCCTCAACGACAGGCTTACGCCCTCTAGGTCTCTATCGGCCAGGCGGCGCTGGTTGTTTAGCCCGGGCATGCTACAAATAGGGTCATGCGCCTTTTATTGCTGTCGATTTCCAGTGCCCTCGTCTGGGGGCAGGACGCCACCCCCATCAATGGCAGCCTCACACAAGGGGAACGTGATCGAGCGATGAGCTATCTCCACGCCACTCAAAAACAGGTCACCGACACCATTGAGGGCCTCACCCCAGCTCAACTTGACTACCATGCCGGCCCGAATCAATGGTCAGCCGGCGATTGCCTCGAACACCTCGCACTCACCGAAAGCGGACTCTTCGGCATGCTGAAGGGTCCCGTGATGTCCTCTCCCGCCGCCCCTGAAAAGACGGCGCTCACCAGCGGCAAAGATGATGCCGTCATCAAGGCTATCTCCTCCCGCGAAGTGAAGGCCAAGGCTCCGGAGATGTTCGTTCCCAGCCACAAATGGAAAACGACGGCCGCGACACTCGCCGCCTTCCGGGCCGCCCGGAAGGAGACCATCGCCTACGTCGAAACGACGCCAGCCGGCCTACGCCTGCATTTCACGCAAACGCCCATGGTGATGGACGGTTACCAGCTGATTCTGATGATCGGCGCGCACACCGAACGCCACCTTGCGCAGATGAAAGAAGTGATGGCCAACGCCAGCTTTCCCAAGAAATGAACTTCCCATGAACCCTCTTGACGAAGCTGTGGCCCAGTTAGCCCAAAGCGATGCCGCGTTCCGCGAAGCAATTGCGCCCGTGAGCCCGGCCCAATGGACGTGGAAGCCGGATATCGAAACCTGGTCGATCGGTGAATGCGCCGAGCACTTGGTGATCGTCGAACAAGGCATTCTGCATCGGCTGCGCAGCGCACCGCCCGATGCCTTCGAGAAGACCGTGGGCAAGGAACGCCTACCCGAGATGGTGGCGAATCGCACGGTAAAGTTTCCCGCGCCCGCCCGGCTGCAGCCGAGCGGCAGGCGCTTTGCCACGCCGGACGAGTGCTTAGCGCAATGGACCGCCACGCGCGCGGCGACGCTTGCCTGGGCCCAGCACCCCGATACCCAACTTCACCGCCACGTCATGCCCCATCCGGCCTTTGGCGAGTTACACGGCGTCCAGTGGCTGCAAATGATGGCCGGTCACACGCTACGCCACATCAGCCAGATGCACGAAGTGATGGCTCGCGAAGGTTACCCTGGGTGAAAGGGAGCCTCCTCATTAAAGAGGTCGCGGACGATTAGTCGTCGCCCGAACCCTGGCTGACTTTGAGCACCGCCAGGAAGGCTTCCTGGGGAATCTCGACGCGGCCTACGCGCTTCATGCGGCGCTTGCCTTCTTTTTGTTTGTCGAGTAACTTACGTTTGCGCGAGATATCGCCGCCATAGCACTTAGCGAGGACATTCTTACTGCGCGCCGAAATGGTTTCGCGGGCGATTACTTTGGCACCGATGGCGGCCTGCAGCGCCACTTCGAACATTTGCCGCGGGATGAGTTTGCGCAGCCGTTCAATGAGTAACTTGCCGCGCTCATGGGCGTAATCGCGATGGACGATGATGGAGAGCGCGTCGACCGGGTCGCCCGCCACCAGCACGTCCAATTTCACCATCGGCGAAGTACGGAAGCCGGCTAGTTGATAATCGAGCGATGCGTAGCCACGGGAGCAGCTCTTCAAGCGATCGTAGAAGTCGAGCACCACTTCGCAGAGCGGCATTTCGTACATAATCAGGACGCGGCCACCGCCGAGGTGCTCGAATTTTTTCTGCGTGCCGCGCTTTTCTTCGAGTAACTTCAGAATGTCGCCAATATACTCTTCGCGCGTGATGACAGTGGCGTCGATGATGGGCTCTTCCACTTTGTCGATCTGCGTCGGGTCTGGCCAACGCGAAGGGTTTTCAACGTTGAGCATCTCGCCATTGGTGAGCTTCACCTGATAGCGCACGCTGGGCGCGGTGGTGATCAGGTCAATGTTGAATTCGCGTTCCAGGCGCTCCTGGATGATTTCGAGATGCAGCAGGCCGAGGAAGCCGCAGCGGAAACCGAAGCCGAGCGCCACTGAGCTTTCGGGCTCAAAGTTAAAGGCCGAATCGTTCAGGCGCAGCTTTTCGAGGGCATCGCGCAGGATGCCGTGCTCATGCGACTCCACCGAATAAAGGCCCGCGAAGACCATCGGCTTGATCTCCTGGAAGCCGGGGAGGGGCTCGGTGGCCGGGTTGGCCGCGTCGGTGATGGTGTCGCCGATTTTGGCGTCCGAAACGGTTTTGATGTTGGCATGGACGAAACCGGCCTCGCCCGCAGACAGTTCAGTACACGGCACGGGCTTGGGGGACTGGTAGCCGAGGCCTTCCACTTCGTGCAGGGTGCCATTCATCATCAGCTTGATCTTTTGGCCCATTTTGATGCGGCCATCGACGATGCGCATGAGGATAATGACGCCGCGATACGGGTCAAACCAGGAGTCGAAGACGAGGGCGCGGAGCGGCGCTTCGGGGTCGCCGGTGGGCGGCGGGACGCGCGCCACGACGGCTTCCAGAATCTCTTCGATGCCGATGCCGTTTTTGGCGCTGGCCAGGACGGCTTCAGAAGCGTCAATGCCAATGATCTGCTCGATCTGTTCCTTGATGCGCTCGGGGTCGGCCGACGGCAGATCGATCTTGTTGATGACGGGGATCAGCTCAAGGTTGTGATGAATGGCCAGATAAGTGTTGGCCAGGGTTTGGGCTTCGACGCCTTGCGAGGCATCGACGACCAGCAGTGCGCCTTCGCAGGCTTGCAGACTGCGCGAAACTTCGTAGGTAAAATCGACATGGCCGGGGGTGTCGATGAGGTTCAGCTGATACATTTCGCCATTTTTGGCCTGGTAGTCGAGGCGGACGGCGTGGGCCTTGATGGTGATGCCGCGCTCGCGTTCGAGGTCCATGGAGTCGAGCACTTGGGCCATCATTTCGCGCTCGGAAAGGGCGTGGGTGGCCTCCAGAAGACGGTCAGCTAGCGTGGACTTACCGTGGTCAATGTGGGCGATGATCGAAAAGTTACGGATGTGGGAGGGCTTCATTCGAGGGCGTACCCTTCAAGTATCCCATGGGAAGGAAGAACGTAAGGAAGAAGGTGGTGCCGGCGGAAGGACTCGAACCTTCGACCTGCGGCTTATGAGACCGCCGCTCTAACCAACTGAGCTACGCCGGCAAGGGCGCGGACCGCATGAAGGGCCCAGATTCTAGGGTAGGGTTTGGGCGGTGGGCTTGTCAAATGGAGCGGGCTGCAGACGGGCTTGGATATCAGCAAGGAGATCGGCGTCGACTTCAATATTGGAAGATTGGGACGTTGATTCTATGGCATTGGCTGGAAATTCTCATCGTTGCCCGGCAAGTGCGTTCTGGCTAAGAGCGCTAACCGACGATCTTCCTTGCGTCCGCCACCAGTTGCTCCAGATGCTTTGCACTGACTAAGCTCTCGGCGTATAACTTATAAATATTCTCCGTGCCTGACGGCCGCGCGGCGAACCAGCCGTTTGCTGTCGTCACCTTTAAGCCCCCGATGGCGGCACCGTTGCCCGCAGCGTGAGTCAGTTTGGCGGTGATGACGCCGCCGGCTAGTTCGGTCGCCACTACGGAAGCCGCGTTGAGGTTTTTGAGACGTTCCTTCAGTTCGGGCGTGGCCGGCGTATCGATTCGCGTGTAATAGGAGACACCGAAGCGCGCGGCTAGCTTGGCATAGCGCTGGGCCGGATCTTCGCCGGTGCGAGCGGTCATTTCCGCCGCCAACAAACCCATGATGAGGCCGTCCTTATCGGTGGACCACGCCGTGCCGTTGCGCCGCAAAAAGCTTGCGCCCGCGCTCTCTTCACCGCCAAAACAGACCGTACCGTCGAACAAGCCTGGCGTGAACCACTTGAAGCCCACCGGCACTTCGAACAAGCGCCGGCCGCGGGCCGCCACCACGCGATCGATCACCGAACTCGACACCAGCGTCTTGCCGGCCGCCGCCGTGGTGGGCCATTCCGTCCGCGACTCCAGCAGATAATCAATCGCCGCCGCCAGGTAGTGATTCGGATTCATCAAGCCCGCCGAGGGCGTCACAATGCCATGCCGGTCAGCGTCCGGATCATTGCCAAAGGAGATGTCGAACTTGTCCTTCCACCCCACCAGCGACGCCATCGCGTAGGGGCTCGAACAATCCATGCGAATGATGCCGTCGTGGTCAACGGTCATGAAACCGAAGGTGGGGTCGACGGCTTGATTGAGCACCGACAGGGCGAGGCCATAGCGTTCGGCGATGCGCGCCCAATAGTCTACCGACGCACCGCCCAGCGGATCGACGCCAATGCGCAAGCCGCTCGAACGAATCACGTCCATGTCGATGACGTTCGCGAGGTCGTTGATATAGGGGCCCGCCAAATCGAGCGCGCGCACGTTCCCCGCACCGCGCTTCACTTGGGCGTTGCCGCCGGCGATGAGCTGATTCGCCCGCCGCTCCACCCAGCCCGTGACGTCCGTATCCGCCGGACCGCCGTTCGGCGTGTTGTATTTGAAGCCTCCATCGGCCGGCGGATTGTGCGATGGAGTAATCACGATGCCGTCGGCCCAATGACCGGTGCGGCCGGCATTCTCCACGAGAATCGCGCGGGAGATGACGGGCGTGGGGGTGTAGCCATCGCCGGCCTGCGTTACCACATCGACGCCGTTGGCCACCAGCACCTCGATCGCCGTCCGCTCTGCCCAACGGGACGCCGCGTGCGTATCTTTGCCGAGGAATAAAGGCCCATCGATGCCTTTGGACAACCGGTACTCGCAGATCGCCTGCGTGATGGCCAGGATGTGCGCCTCATTGAAAGTGGCTTTGCCGGGCGTGCCCCGATGGCCGCTGGTGCCGAAGCTGACATTCGGCACGGCGGGATCGAGCGCATAGTAGTCCCGTTCCAGTTGCGCGACATCGATCAACAGGGAAGCCGGGGCGGGAAGACCCGCGAGTGTACTGATAGCCATCTGACTTATCGTAATGCTAACGTGGGGATTCGCCTATGCCGGCCCCCCCTCATCAGCCAGACGGAGCTCGCCAGCAACGAGCCTTGCCAATCGGATTGCGCCATCCGCTGCTCAAAACGATCCGCAAAGCCGTGCAAAAAGGGGCGCTTACCGAAGACGGCTTGTGTATTGCCGAGAGCTTCCACCTGCTGGACGAAGCCCTGCGGGCGGAGCTCGAAATCGCGGCGATCGTCGTGTCGGAGTCCGTGCGCTCGACGGTGGAAGGCCGCGTGAAAGGGCTCAAAAGCGTCCAGCTTTTCCACCTTGCCGATCGCGACTTCGACGAACTCGCCTCCACTGAGAACAGCCAGGGCGTCATCACTTTGGTCCGCCCACCGGCCTGGACATTGGATCAACTCTTCCGCGGCACGGCCCTGGTCGTGGTGCTGGATGGCTTGCAGGACCCCGGCAATGCCGGTACGATCCTCCGCTCGGCGGAAGCCTTTGGTGCCACCGGCGTGCTGGCCATAAAAGGCACCGTCAACTTACACAATCCGAAGTGCCTGCGCGCCTCTGCCGGGTCACTATTCCGGTTGCCTTGCATCCAAGGCGTTGAAGAAGAAATGGCTCGCGCGGCGCTGGCACAACGCAAGGTGGAATGTTACTCTACGGTCTCCGCTGTGGCGGCTGGCGGTAAGTCAATTTATCAGGCCGGCTTCACTGCACGCACGGCGCTGATCATCGGCAGCGAAGGCCGCGGAGTAAGTCCGAGCCTGCGCGCACATTCGCTCGACTTATTCATCCCTACCACGGGCGTCGAAAGCCTGAATGCCGCGATCGCGGCGAGTATCTTACTCTTCGAAGCGCGCCGCCAGCGGAGCGCCGGCTCATGAGTCTCTTTCATACTGCGGTTTTAGAATCTGACGTTAACCGGCCCCTGGCCGAACGCTTGCGTCCGCGGACGCTCGACGAGTATGTCGGCCAGCAGCATATCTTAGGAGAGGGCAAACCGCTCCGCCGCCAGATCGAGCGCGACCAGTTGAGTTCGCTGATCCTCTGGGGCCCGCCCGGCGTGGGGAAAACCACGCTGGCCCACCTGATTGCCCTGCGAACCAAAGCCGATTTTGTCCCTTTGAGCGCCGTCATGAGCGGCATCAAGGAGATTAAGGAAGTGATGGTCGCCGCCGAAAAAGGCCGCCAATATGGACGCCGGACGGTGTTGTTCGTGGACGAGATCCATCGCTTCAACAAAGCGCAGCAGGACGCCTTTCTCCCTTATGTCGAACGCGGCGACATCATCCTGATTGGCGCGACGACGGAGAACCCTTCGTTCGAAGTAAACTCCGCTCTCCTCTCGCGTTCGAAGGTCTTCGCCCTTCAAGCCCTGACGACGACTCAGATCAAGAGCCTGCTGGAACGCGGCGTCGCACTGCTGGGGACAAAAGCCGCCACCGGCTTACTTGAACAAATCGCCATTTACTCAAACGGCGACGCTCGCGTGGCTTACAACTTACTCGAGTTAGCCGCCGCCACGGCGGTGGATGGAGAGATACTGCCCGGTGCCATTGAGGAGTTACTGGGCCGCAAACTGACTCTTTATGACAAAAGCGGCGAGCAGCACTTCAATTTGATGTCGGCGCTGCATAAGTCAGTGCGTTCGTCCGACGCTGACGCCGCGATTTACTGGCTGGCGCGGATGCTGGAAGGCGGCGAAGACCGTCTCTATATTGCCCGGCGGCTGATTCGCATGGCGATCGAAGATATCGGCCTGGCCGACCCGCGCGCGCTTGAACAAGCGGTCGCCTGCCAACAAACTGTCCACTTCCTGGGCGTCCCCGAAGGTGATCAGGCGTTGGCCCAAGCCACGCTCTACTTGTCGGTCGCCGCCAAGTCCGACGCCGCTTATCAGGCGCTCAACGCCGCGCGGCAAATGGTGGTGAGTGCGCCCGACGAACCCGTCCCGATGCAGCTCCGCAACGCTGCCACTCGCGCCATGAAGCAGTGGGGCTATGGCGAAGGGTACCAGCACGCGCACGGCAGCGACGATGCCTTGAACACCATGGCTTGCCTGCCGGACTCGCTGGTGGGCCACGAATTCTACTCGCCCACCAACCGGGGCCTTGAAGCCCGCATCCGCGAACGCCTCGCCGAAATCCGCTCCCGCCGGTCAGCCCCCGCAAATCCCGCACCAGACAAGGAATAATGGGGCTGACGATGTCTCGCGACGATCAACTCGCCAAGCTCCGTGAAAGGATCTTCCGTTTCGCGGCATCCCGTATTGCGGCCGACCGGGCCGAAGATCTGGCGCAGGAGGTGCTGATCGTGCTCGAAGAAAAGTACCTGCATCTTGATCGCCTTGAGGATCTTTTACCCTTGAGCCTGCAAATCATGCGTTTTAAGATGACGGCCATGCTGCGCAAATCGCACCGCCGGGGCGAGCAAAACTCCGTCCCGGTGGACGATTGGCCGGTGACTGACCCGACGCCCGGCCCCGACCTGCAAGCCGAACGCCGTGAGCTACTCGCTCAACTTGCTAAAGGCCTGGCCGGCCTCGGCGAGCGCTGCCGTGAGATGATGCGCCTCAAGCTGGAAGGGCGCAATTTCCTGGAGATTCAAGGCCATTTCGGGGCCGCATCAATCAACACTATCTATACCTGGGACCATCGCTGCCGCCAACAGTTGCGTGAACTGATGGGCCAGCAGGGGAGGCCGTCATGACGCCGGAAATACGCCATCTATTAGGCGGCTACTCGACCGGTACGCTCACCGGTGCCGAGCGGGCGCGGCTGTTCGCCGCTGCCCTCGAAGACCAGGATCTTTTCGACGCCCTCGCCGAAGAGCAACCGCTCAAGGACCTGCTGGATGATCCCGAATCACGCGGCTACCTGCTGGCTGAGCTCGACCAGTTGGGGCAGACCGAAGCGCCTGCGGCGGTGATGATGTCGAAGGCCCGTTCGGCACCGGTGCCGGTATCGATGAAGCCCCTTCCCCCGCCGCCCCAGCCGGGAGCACGTCTCTGGCTGCCCTTTTCGGCCGTCATGTTGGCACTGATCGCCACCGGTTGGTTTTGGTGGAAACACGAGCCGGTGCCGAGTTTGCAGCAGGTCGCGGTGAACGCGCCGCCTATTCCGGTGATTCCGGTGATGCCGTCGCAAGCGGCCCAGAGAAACGAGGCCAAGCCAGCGGTGGCCGCTCGGCGGATTGCGGCGGGGACTGCCAAGGCTTCCGGCGGCACCTCAGCCGCGCCAGCCGGTCCGGCCACTCCTGCGGAAGTGCGCCAGGAACTCGGTCGCGCCGATGCGACGGTGCCCGTGCTAGCCGACAAGGCTGCGAAAAAAGAGCGGGAGGCCGTCTCCGCAGAGAAAGCGGAAGACAGTAGTAAGGTTCTTGCGGAAGCAATGGCACCTAAACCACAGCCCTTGGCCGCATCGCCGCCACTCGCCGCCGCTGGAGCCAGCGGGGTCGTCGGCAACGTAAAACCGGCCTATCGACTGATGCGTTTGGAGAATGGCCAGTATGTGCCCACCGCGCCCACCGTGCGCTTCCAGGCGGGCGATCTGGTCGTGATCCTGCTGCCTATCGGCACCGCCAAGCCCGAACTGGCGCTAGCCAACGGCGTGCCGGTCAACCTGGAACGCGAGGGCGATTGGTATCGCAGTGCCACGGTCGAGCTCCAAGCCGGACCGCAAGAGTTCATCGTCACGCCCGACGCCACGCCCGTTCGTTCCCGGTTTGCCGGTGGCCGGGATGCCAAAGCCAAGGAGCCCCAACCTCTCCGTATTCGCCTCAACGTTGAGTAACAAGCCTGTTGGCACAAACCGGGGAAGCGCAGTTAGCCACTGCAATCTTTATGGCGTGACGCAGAGGTTAGACTGCAATTCGGGAGTCTGCCTGGCCCCGTTTGACGCTAAGAATTCCTAACGGCCGGGGTTCTGTTGATTGCGTAACTGACGTAGCGCTTGGATGGCGGCTTGGCGCACTTCGGGGTCTGCGGCGGCGGCGGCTTTTTGTAGGTGGGAGATGGCACCGGCTGCGTCGCGCACCGCTACCAGGGCCATGCCGAGAGCCAAGTGTGCCTTGCCCGACTGAGGTTGGAGCTGCAGCACTTTGCGATAGTGCGGTAGCGCGGTTGGTGCCTGTCCGCGGGCCATCAGCAGGTTGGCTAGCAGTTCGTGGGCGTCGGCAAATGCAGGGTCGGTCCGCAGGCAGGCTTCCAGCTCGCGTTGCGCCGCGTCGAACTGGCGCATTCGCCCGAGCAGCGTGGCGTAGTTGAATCGGGTTGGCGCATCGTCTGGCCGCGAGCGAAGGGCGATTTCGAAGTGCTGGCGGGCTTGGGGGAGATCAGCGGCGTTCGAAAGGAGGTTGCCCAGGTTGCCGTGTGCGTCGGCATAACCCGGCTGAATGCGGATGGCCTGGCGGAAGGCGGACTCGGCGCGCGCCGAGTCGTGTTCGGCGAAATAAATGACCCCCAGGTTGTTGAAGGCTTCGTAGAGATCGCGGTCAAGCGAAATGGCCTTTTCGAGAGCCGCAATGGCCTCCGCCGTTTTCCCTTGCGCCCGGTAAGCGAGCCCCAATTCATGCCAAGTGGTGGCGATCTCGGGCGCTTCGGCAGTGGCTCTTTGCAGGGTTTCCACGGCTTCGGAATACTTTCCCGAGCGCCGGAGAGCGGTGCCGAGCTTCTGTAACCCAGCGGCAAATTTAGGGCTGCGTTGGACGGTTTCCCGATAGAAGGGCAGCGCCTTGGCCAACTGCCCGTTCTCCCGCAGAGCTTCTGCCAGTTCCAGATAATATTCGGGCTGTTGGGGGGAATGGCGAGCGATTGCCGCCGTCAGCCGGCCGATGCCCGCGCTGAGGTTGCTCTTTTCGATCACCTGCGCCAGGGCCAGATCCAGCTGGTTTTCGGGCGTGGGTGGCAACGCTGCCGGATAGTAGGGCAGCACCTCGCCACGGTAGGCCTGGGTGCCGGTTTCGTGGCGTTCGGGGATTTCGGCCAGCAGATCGCCCGCCGGCTTGCGCCGCTGAATGTAATGATCGGTCACTACGGCATGCACCACGTCGCCGGTGCGCCGCTTCGGCATATGGCAGGCGGTGCAGGTGGTGCTGGGCGGATGTTGGCGCGCGGCCACCAGCCGTTCCAGCGTATTCGCATGACACTGAAGGCAGACGGCGGTGTAATGACGCTCGGCTTCGAGGCCCCGCGGAATGTCGTGCGGATTGTGGCAGGTGGTACAGGTGAGCTGGCCTTTACTTTGGAGGAAACAGGCCGATTTCCGCAGCCGGTAGGCGGAGTGGGCAATCTCGAATTTCCCGGCGCGGGCCTTGCCTGGAGCGTGGTCGAAGAAGAGTTCGAATTTGCTGAGCGGCTCGCCGGGCCGGTAGGAGAATGGGCCGCGACCGGCGCGCAACAGTGAGTTCGGCAGGGCGAAGCTGGTGGTCTCCAGATGACATTGGAGGCAGACCTCCATCTGGCTTTGCGGGCTCAGCCGGGACGGGTTGACCACTGCATCGCGAATGTCCTGAGCCTTCGCGCCGGCGGCTTTCGCCAATGCCACATGCTTGGCACCGGGGCCATGGCAACGCTGGCAATCAATGCCTTCCGGTAGCGCGCCGAGGTAGACGGGTTCGGCGAAGGGATGGTTATTTCCAGCGGGGATTTGCGGATAGCCGTTGTGGCAGAACATGCACTCATAACCCAGCGTGCGCCGGAAGCCATCGTGATTCGGACGGTCGTAGCCGGGGTTCATCGCCCAATAGCCGCCCTTTTCGGCGTACCACGCGAGCGGCAGCTCGATCAGCTTGTTGGCGGGGGTGCGATGAAGGTAGGCGCGGGCGTGATTGCCGGAGCCCATGATGTAGTCGATTTGCTTTTCGAGAATATTGACTTGCTTGCCATCGAAGCCAAGCTGATGGCGGCGCTGATAATACTTGCTATCGCGCCGGAACATGGTGAAATAGCTATCCGACGCCCGATGATAAAAGGTATTGTGCTGGGCGTAATCTTCGACGGTGTTCGCGGGGGTGGGGCGGGAGAAAGATCGCCCCATGCCGGTTTGCCGCCACGTTTCCCAGATGCCTCGATGGCAGGCGGCGCATTCCTCGGGGGCCACAAAATCGGCGCTTTGCGCGTGCGCGGTGGGTGCGGGGAGTGTAAGAGGAAGGTGCTTCACTGCGGCCAAGCTCCCTAGCAGGATGACGGCACACCGCCAATGCCGGAGCATGGCTAAGCTACCTCGCTAGAGAGATTCTTCGTTTGCGTCGAGTACATGCGGCCCCGTCCGGAAAGGCTTCTACCATTCTCGCCTACCGCAAGGTGGCCTCGGCCTGTGGCGGAGGTATTTCGGCACCTTGACGGTGGTGCCGGCACGGGGACGGGTGGCGCGTAACCATCGAAGTCCGGTGCGCCGCTTATAGTGTTATAAACATCGCCTCTTCTCAAGACCGGGAAATATGCCATTCGGGACGCCATCGCTATGAAAAATCATAACTTATCAAAATTGTGAATTATGAATGACTATCCATTGACAACGTCCCTAGTGCAAGTTCAGAATAGGCCAAGCTATAGGCCGGAATTCCGGCCTAGGCAGCCTCAACTTTGAACTTGAGCTGCAATGTGGGAAAGGTTGCGAATTCTAAGATGACACGCATGTTTCGTGTAGGCCTTATGTTGGCCGTTTTCTGTGCTCTGTTCGCCAATTCGGCGTCCGCACAGGTTCTCTATGGATCTATCGTCGGAACAGTGAGTGACCAAAGCGGCTCCGCCGTGCCGGCCGCCGCTATCACCGCTACGAACAAGCAAACCGGCGTGCAACGCCAGACCACCAGCAATGACGCTGGCGGCTATACCTTCGCCGCAGTGCAGCCCGGCAACTACGAAGTGAAGATTACCAAGGAAGGCTTCCGGACGGGGGCCGACCAGACGGTATCGGTTACGTCGAACAACACGACGCGCATCGATATGGCCTTGCAAGTGGGCGCAGTGACGGAGTCAGTGGCCGTTGAAGCGACGGCCGCCGCTCTGCAGACGGATAGCGCGAATGTGCGTTCGGAGATGCAGTCGCGCGACTTAACCAATCTGCCGATTCCGGTGGGCCGCAATTATCAGAACGCCCTGGTGACGATCCCCGGTTTCAGCCCCCCAGCCAATGGGCACTCGGTGCCCACCAATCCTTCGCGCGCGCTGGTGTCGAACGTCAATGGGACGTCGAGCTCCGGCGTGAATGTGCGCATTGACGGCGCTTCCAGCCAACAGACGTGGCTGCCCCACATCACCGCATATGTGCCGTCGCTGGAGGCCATTGAGACGGTGAACGTGGTAACGAATAGCTTTTCCGCTGAACAGGGGCTGGCCGGCGGCGCGGCGGTCAACGTACAGATCAAGAGCGGCACCAATGACCTTCACGGTGCCGGTTTCTGGTATCACGTCGACAATAACCTGATTGCCAAGCCCTTCACCTTTGCGCTCTTGAATCAGCAGAATCAACGCAATCCCAAGTACATCTTCAATCAGGAAGGCGGCACCATCGGCGGCCCGATTAAGAAGAACAAGTTATTCTACTTTGTCGCTTATGAAGCGTCCACCCGCCGCGAATTTGCGAATAACACGGGCACGCTGCCCACGGCCGGCATGCGCACCGGTAACTTCGCGGATGGCGCATCGATCTATGGCGCGCGCGGCGTGATCTTCGATCCGGCCACCGGCGTGCAATCGGGAGTAACGGCGGGCGCGGAACGCACCCCCTTCCCGGGCAACATCATTCCGTCGAACCGCATTTCGCCGATTGTGAATCTGCTTCAGGCGAAAATCCCGGCCATCACGGATGGTACCTTCCGCGACAACAATTTCTTCGCGGTCGGCGGCTTCCTCTTCGATCGTCACACGGTGGATTCGAAGTTCAACTACAACATCAATGACAAGTGGACTGCTTATGGCCGTTACTCAGTGCTGAAATATAAAATGAATAACCCCGGTGTGCTGGGTGAATTGGGCGGTACCGGTATCTCGAGCAGCGGCGGCAACACGGGTGTGGCCAACGGCACCACTCAATCCACGAGTATCTCCACTACCTATGTGATTAAGTCGAACCTGATCCTGGATGCGAATTTCGGTTACACCAAGTATGGAACGAAGGTGGAGCAGGCGGGTCTCGATACGAATATCGGTCTCGACGTCCTCAAGATCCCTGGCACTAACGGCAAGCGCCGTTTTGAAGGCGGCTGGCCGCGCTTACAGATCGATGGCTTCAATACGCTCGGCTTGCAGGATTCTTTTATGCCTTACGAACGTAAGGACCCCCAGTATCAGTACGTGCTGAATTTTAACTGGACCAAGGGCCGTCACCAAATTCGTTATGGCGTCGACTACTACAAGCAAGACTTAAATCACTTGCAAGCCGAATTCGCCGGCCAGAATCATGGTGCCCAGGGTGGTTTTACTTTCCGCGGCGGGCCCACGCAGATTCGCGGCGGAGCGGCCGCTTCATCTTATAACAGCTACGCCTCGTTCCTGCTCGGAACGCCGTCTAACTACGGCACCACTTATCAGGTGGACGATGTGTACGGAACACGGACTAAGTTCTACACGGCCTTTGTCCAGGATACCTGGCAGGTTTCGCCGAAGCTGACCTTGAACTATGGCCTCCGCTATGCCAACATCCCCATGCCTCGCCGCGTTAACCGCGGTATGGAGCGTTATGACTTCGTCAATAATAAGATGTTAGTCTGCGGTGTCGGCGTGGTCCCCACCGATTGCGGCACGAAGAACTCGAATCTGCTCTTCTCGCCCAGCCTTGGCATCGCTTATCGCCCGGATGAGAAGACGGTGATCCGGACCGGCTTCGGCATTAACTGGGATCCGCTTAACCTGATCCGGGCGCTGCGTACTAACTTCCCGATGCTGCTGATTCTGAACGGTGACACCACCGACACCTATCTGCCGGTAAGTAAGTTAGAGCAGGGAATTCCGCTGGCCGTGATCCCGAACCTGGGCAATGGCATCATCGACATCCCGAACAACTACGCGCTGACGTCCACGGGGGACCGCTTCAAGCGCGCCTACATCGCCAGCTGGAATATGACGATTCAACGGCAGTTAGCGAAAGGCTTCACGCTGCAGGCCGGCTATGTCGCCAACCGTAACATCCGCACGACGAATTACATGGATCTGAATGCCGGGCAGGTGATCGGCGCTGGTTCGCGCGGCAAGCCGTTTTTCAACACGGTGGGCCGTAACGTCCAGACGTCGCTGGTTGAGTCGCTGGGCCACACTAACTACGATTCGTTGCAAACTCAGTTGACGCGCCGCTTCTCCAATGGCTTCCAGGTGAATTTTGCTTACACTTGGTCGAAGGCTATCGGCTTCTGCTGCAACGCAGGCAACGACGGCGGCCCGGCGATTATGGCCCGCGCTTATATCGATCGCAACCGGGCGTTGATGCCCTTCGATCGTACGCATAACTTCCAATCCACGTTTGTCTACGAAATGCCGTTTGGCAAAGGCAAGAAGTTCGCCACCAGCGGCCCTGCCAGCTGGCTCTTAGGCGGATGGCAATTGAATGGTCTGTTCTCCAAGTATTCGGGCTCCCCATTCACCGTCACCTCCGACGGAGCTTCGCTCAACTTGCCTGGCAGCACGCAGACGGCCGATGTCCTCGGCCCCTCCATCCAGCTGGGTAACTACGGTCGCGGCCAGGCCTTTTATGATCCGCGGACCTTCGGGCCCGTCTCAGGCGCGACGGGCGCTCGTTTCGGTAGCGGTGGAATCGACAACGTCAGAGGGCCCGGCATCGCTAACCTCGATATCGGCCTTTTCCGGCAACATAAGTTTAATGATCGAGTCTCACTCCAATTCCGGGCCGAGGCGATGAACATTACCAACACGCCGCAGTTGGCGAACCCGTCCAACAACATCTCCGGTCTTCGCACCGATGCCGCTGGTAACTTTGCCGGCGGTGTCTTCGAAGTCACCGGCGTCGCCAATACGGGCCGCGACGGTCTCGTTCAACGAGCCATCCGCCTCGGCCTCCGCCTCGGATTCTAAGTCGCTTCAGGTGCCACAAGCCCCGCTTGGCTTCGGCCGCGCGGGGCTTGTTGTTTTTGCTTTTATGTACTATTTCGCACGACCATATCATGCCCTCCCTGACAGTCAGCGCTCTGTTGGAGTAGTGCTCCTACTGGCAGTCATGGCGCTCAGCTCCTGCCGGCCGCCTTTGCCGCCTCGCCCCGAGCCATGGCTTACTGAGGTGCCGCTGCCTTTTATCCATGCCTCCGGCGCGAAGGGTGACTTTTATCTGCCCGAGATTATGGGCTCCGGCGTGGCACTCATCGACTACGACGAGGATGGCGATCTCGATATCTTCCTCTTGCAAGGCCATCCTTCCGGCGGCTCCAACAAACTACTGCGTAACGATCACGGCCAGTTTGTCGATGTCACCGCCGCCGCTGGTCTGGAGCACACTAACTTCGGCATGGGTGCCGCCACGGCTGACTTCGACAACGACGGCCACGTCGATTTACTGATCACCGGGTTTGGCGGCAATCGCCTCTATCGCAATAACGGTAACGCTACATTTACTGACGTCACGGCGAAATCGCCGGGGATCATGCTTCCTCAGCTTTGGTCAACTAGCGCGTCGTTCTTCGATTACGATAATGACGGCTGGCAGGACTTAGTCATCCTCAATTATATTGATTATCAATTCGCTACGAACAAGCGTTGCCAGTCCCCGGCAGGGGAGCTGGATTATTGCACGCCCCGCACTTATCGAGCCGTCCCCTCGCATTTATTCCACAATGATCATGGCCGATTCGTCGATGTTACTGCCCAAGCAGGTTTCGACAAAGCGGCGGGCCCGGCCCTGGGTGTGGCCGCCTTTGACGCCAACCATGACGGCTATCTCGACCTATTCATCGCCAATGACTCTTCCGCTAACCATCTTTGGATAAATCGTAAGAATGGGACCTTCGCCGAAGAGGCATTGCAGTATGGGCTGGCCTACGGCGAGAACGGCGTGGCCAAAGCCGGCATGGGCGTTGCCCTGGGTGACTATGACCATGATGGTAACGAAGATCTCCTGGTCTTGAATCTGATGCGCGAAGGCGCTACGCTGTTCGCCCACACCGGCCAAGGAGACTTCACCGATGTGTCCACGCGGACCGGCATTCATGCGCTTACTTATCTATTCACGGGCTTTGGCGCGGGTTGGCTCGATGTCGATCGCGATGGCTATCTCGATTTATTCCTAGCCAACGGCGCAGTGACGCGGCGTGAAGAGCAGCGCGGCCAGCCGCAGCCTTTCGCGGAACGCAACTTACTACTGCGCCAATCGAACGGCCGCTTTGAGAGTATCGCCGCAGCGGCGCTGGAGAAGCTGGGCATCTACCGGGGCGCCGCTTTCGGAGATATCGATAACGATGGCGATACCGATATTGTCGTCAACGTCAATAGCGGCCCGGCGCTTCTTCTGCAGAACACGACGCCGCCAAAGAACTGGCTCGCGGTAACCGCGCCGCAGGGTGCCCGCGTCGAGCTAAAATCGCCGGGCTTGCCCGTTCAAGTGAGATATGCGCGCACCGACTCCAGTTACTTGGCCGCGTCCGATCCGCGGGTGTTCCTTGCGGTGGGCCAAGTGGTAGAAACCCTAACGATTCAGGCGCCGGGACGGCCGAAGCAATCCTTCGGGCCCGGCGAAGTTACGATGAACCGGCTATTCCGGTCACCGCCAGCCGGTGGAAGGTAAGCACGTTATGAAAGATCTAACGCAAGGTTCGGTGACGAAGCACTTACTGCGGCTGGCTAGCTTTATCGCGATCAGCATGTTATTCCAGACCCTCTACTACTTAGTCGACCTTTACTTTGTGGCCGGGCTGGGACAAGCCAGCGTGGCCGGAGTGAGCCTTTGTGGAAACCTGGCGATCCTGACTCTGGCGCTGACTCAAATGCTGGGCGTGGGTACTTCGAGCCTGATTGCGCAAGCGGTGGGCCGCCAGGATCGCAAGGAGGCGCAACTCGTATTTAATCAGGCTTTTGTCTTGTCGCTGATGGTGGGGGTGGCCGTCCTGCTGCTGGGCTTTGGATTGCGGCTGCCCTACTTACGCGCGCTGAGTACTGACGCGGCCACGATTCGTGAGGGCGCAGCGTATCTACAGTGGTTTGCGCCGGCGCTGGCGTTGCAATTTGCCTTAGTGGCGATGGGCTCGGCCTTACGCGGCACCGGCATCGTGAAGCCGACGATGGTGGTGCAGGCAATCACGGTGGGATTGAATTGCTTACTGGCCCCGGTGTTGATCGCGGGTTGGGGTACCGGCCGGCCGATGGGAGTGGCGGGCGCGGGGATCGCGACCTTGATTTCGCTGGCGGTAGGAGTGATCGCGCTGACTTTCTATTTCCTACGGCTCGAAACCTATGTCTCATTCGACCGGGCTCACTTCTCCCCTGACCTTTCCGTATGGCGGGCACTGCTGAATATCGGGATCCCGTCGGGGGGCGAGTTTGTGATTATGTCACTGCACGTGGCCATCATCTATTGGATCATTCGCGATTTGGGTGCCGGCGCTCAGGCGGGCTACGGCATCGGAAGCCGCGTGATGCAATCGATTTTCCTGCCGGTGATGGCGATCAGTTTCGCCGTCGCACCGCTGGCGGGCCAGAACTTTGGCGCTCGCCTGGGCCAGCGAGTCAGGCAGACGTTGTTTTCGGCGGCCATCGTGGGATCGATTTTGATGGCCCTGGTAACGTTACTCTGCCAGATCTCGCCGGGCACGCTGATTCGGATTTTCTCGAAAGATCCGCTGGTGGTGGCGGCCGGCGCGGACTACCTGCGAATCATTGCCTGGAATTTCGTGGCTAGTGGGTTAGTTTTTACTTTTTCGGGTATGTTTCAGGCCTTGGGGAATACGTGGCCGTCGCTGGCGAGTTCCATGGCGCGTCTATTCTTGTTTGCCGTGCCGGCCGTTTACCTATCGCGTCAGCCGGGCTTTGCGCTGCATCAACTCTGGTACTTGGCGGTCGCGACGGGCACGGCGCACGCGACGGTCGCCTTCTTCTTACTGCGCCGGGAGTTGAAGAGTAAATTGCGGGATATGTAGCACGGCGAGGGCTTCGGCAGGCAAGTCTAGTGCGTACGGGCTAAGGACCAAAAGTTAATTCTTCCTATTTTTACCAAACTGCGCAAATTCTCTGATTGGATCACGCAAGTAGAGTGTTAGGGTTGATCCAAACCAGGAGGACTACCCCGTGAAAACCAGTTTTTCGCCACGCCAGGCTATCGTGATGATGGCCTTGATGTCGAGTTCGGTGCCGGCGCAGCTGATCGATCAAACCCGCGCGCCCAACCTTGAGGGCGAGGGTATTAAGAAATCCTACGCCCAACAGATCGGTGCCGGACGAGGCGATTGGTCGACGCCCGACTCATCGGCGTTCATCATTTCGCGCGACCCGTTTCGGGCCATCCGGCGCGGCCGCCAAATATTCAATCGCAAGTTTGCCAAATTCCAGGGCTTGGGGCCCGGAGTTGGCGACGGTCAGGGAGATGCCAACACGACGTTCGCCCTCGGAGCGGGTTTGTCCGATAGCTGTGCCGGTTGCCATGGTTTGCCGCGGGGCTCGGCCGGCTTCGGCGGTGCGGTGGTGACGCGGCCCGATAGCCGGAACGCGCCGCATTTGTTTGGCCTCGGCCTGCGCGAAATGCTGGCCGACGAGATTACGGCGGAATTGCGCCAGCGGCGCGACGCGGCCATTGCGGAAGCCCGCACGATGCGGTCTCGCGTCACCCGGCCCCTGATTGCCAAGGGCCTGGACTACGGCGAGGTCACCGCCAACCCGGATGGCACCGCGGATCTGGCCCAGGTGAAAGGCGTCGATCGCGACCTCCGCGTGAAGCCCTTCTTCGCTCACGGCGAGACGTTCTCCATCCGTGACTTTATTGTGGGCGCTTTGCAAAATGAGATGGGGATGCAAGCCGTTGATTCTGACTTGTCAGCGGCCGCCGCTGGCCGCCGGATCGTGACGCCAGCGGGCATGGCTTTGGATGGCGTATTGGATAAATTCGGACCGCCGCCGGCGGCCAATGCTAGTGCCGACCCCGATCATGACGGCGTGGCCAATGAGGCACCGCAATCGGTGGTGGACTACCTGGAGTTCTACCTGATGAATTACTTCAAGCCGGCGCACGCCGAGCAAAACGAGGGCACTCGCCATGGCAAGGAAGTATTCGAGCGCGTCGGCTGCGCCTCCTGCCACGTGACGAACTTACAAATTGACCGCGATCGCCGCGTCGCCGATCTCGAAACGGGCTATGATCCAACTAAAGGAATCTTTAACAACCTCTTCGCTACGGCCACGCCTTTGTTTACGGCCACCACTGACTCGCCCACTTGGCCTTCTTTGAAGCAACCCGCCCTCAAACCATTTCTGGTGCAAGATATCTTCACTGACTTTAAACGCCACGACCTGGGGCCGAATTTTCATGAACGTTATTACGATGGATCGACGATTAAGGAGTTTATGACCTTTCCGTTATGGGGAGTCGGAAGTACGGGGCCCTATGGACACGATGGCCGCAGTATTACGTTAAATGACGTAATCTTACGTCATGGCGGCGAGGCGCAACTGGTAAAAGAGACTTACGCGGCTCTCGGCCGGCTTGATCGCCAGGACTTAATCGAGTTCCTGAATTCGCTGATTCTGTTCCCGCCAGATGACACAGCATCCAACCTGAACCCTGGTAACCGCGCGACGGCCGGTTTCCCGCAGCGGGGCCACGGCAGTATCTCCCTAACGGTACTCTTCAATAATCCCACCGACCCGGAGTAAGCACCTGGTAGGTCGACCGCGTAGAACTGCGATAAACTAGCGGCGACATGTTAATCATCTTCTTACTGGCTGCCACGCTCGCGAGTGCGGCCACCTACCAGGTGACGCCCGATATTGAGTTCGCCGCACCCGGTGGCGAAAGCCTGAAACTCGATGCCCACATCCCGGAAGGCAAAGGGCCGTTTCCGGCCGTGATCCTCGTTCACGGCGGCGGCTGGACGGCGGGCCACAAGACCGTCAACTTCGTTCACGCCCTGTTTCCCGTGCTTGACCAGACGGGCATGGCGTGGTTCACCATCGACTACCGTTTGGCTCCGAAGCATCCTTATCCGGCCGCGCGGCTCGATGTCGAATCCGCTGTCCGCTGGGTGAAAAAGAATGCCAAAACATATAAGGTGAATCCGAATAAGATCGCGCTGATGGGCGAATCCGCCGGCGGGCATCTCGTCAACCTGGTGGGCGCCAAAAACGACGTTGGCGTGGCCGCAGTGGTGAGCTTCTACGGGCCCATCGACATGGTGCAGTTCGCCAAGAGCCGCTTCGAATCGACGCCCATGACGGAAAACATGAAAAGTTTTTTTCTGATCGACGGCTACACCGAAGCCGCTAAGCCGAAGCTGCGCGCCGCGTCGCCCGACACTTACATCAATCAGAAGACACCGCCGTTTCTGATCATTCACGGCACGCAGGATGATCAGGTGCCTTACGAACAGGCGGAGTTGCACGTGGCGCTCTTCAAGAAACGCGGCATCCCCGTGGAGCTGATTACGGTGCCGGGTGGTGTACACGGCGTGATGAATTGGGAGAAGGACGCGCGCTTCCAAAATTACAAACAGCCGCTGATTGACTGGTTGCGCAAGACACTCTGATGGCCTTGATCGACACACCCGCGTATCAACGTCTCCGATGGGCCGGCCTCGCCGAAGGCACTTCCTTTCTGGTGTTGCCCGGCATTGCGATGCCGCTAAAATACTTGGCCGGGAAACCCGAAGCGGTGCGCGCGGTGGGCAGCGTCCATGGTCTGTTGTTTGTTATTTACGTACTGATGGTGTTGCTGGCCGCGCGGAGATTTCGTTGGGGCGTCACCATGATTCTGATGGCGCTGGCTGCGGCAGTCGTCCCCTTCGGGCCATTCTGGTTCGACGCGAAG
The DNA here is from genome assembly GCA_031367405.1 of Bryobacteraceae bacterium. Lineage (GTDB taxonomy): Bacteria > Acidobacteriota > Terriglobia > Bryobacterales > Bryobacteraceae > JALHNI01. The sequence continues at coordinate 34,284 of JANLPT010000050.1, read as the reverse complement.
CTGCGCCGGGAGTATCGTTAGTTTTTGAGTTTTCAATGGCCGAGTGTGCCGGCCATGCCGACCAGGCATTCGCCCATCGTCCGCGAAAGTAAGTTACTCGACCGCCGGCTTCGGCGCGGCGAACATGTTTTTGTCAACGTATTTTGCGTCGTAAGAAACCATGCCAAAACCAATCATCATCTCTTCCCAACTCTGGTCGCCATACCGGACTTCGGCCTTCGGGTCAGGGTTGTATTTATTATTGGGCGAGTTATCGAAGTGGGCGATGCAGGTGATGACGGTGCCCGCAGGCAGCAGCTTGGGCTGCGCGAGCACATAGGTGTGCTGCCAGGCGAAATCATAGTGCGGAACATTGAGGAGCACTTCTGTTTCGCCACTGGGATAGGTGGCCTCATAACGGAAGTCTTTGCCGCGGACGTGCATGTGGGGCGTCAGGTTTTCGAGAGTCATCTCGTTATGCACCACCCAACGCGACGTCACCTCGTGAGCATTGGCACCGGCGGGAATCACGAAACGGTCGTTGCTGACCCCAATGGTCGTGATGATCTCTTTGGGCGGCGCTTTGGCAAAAACAATGCCGACCTTAGTCAGATCACTGGCGGGCTGGCCATTGGTCGTATAGTGCATCTCGAAGACCACGTCGCTGCCGGCTTTGACGCGCAGAGCCTGGCCCGGCGCGCCGGGGAAGGCGGGTGCGCCGGGCGCGTAGGCAGTGAGCCAAAAGCGAGCGCCGCGATCGGTCTTGGCGACTTTGACGATCGGCTCACCCACTGCCGCGCTCCGTAGCCATTGGCTGTTCGGCTCGCGCACGTAAGCAATCACATGATGCACCACGGCGCGATTGCCGGGCCGGACTTCGGCCGTGCTGATCCAACGATCCTCAGTGAAATTCAGCGGGATGATGAAGCGCGTGTATTCCACCGTGCCGGTGGCGGGAATCTCGTAGGCTTTGGGCATCGCGATCACCACATCCGGTTGACCAACATTCCAGCCTTCCACAAACGTGCGAGGGGCGGGTGCCTGCTTCGGATTGCCCGCCAGAGCCTTCGTTTCCGCCCAGGCGACGAGCGTGTTTTTCTCGTCTTCCGAAAGCGACGGATCATTCTTGAATTTGCCATGGGTTTGGTCAGCACCCCAAGGCGGCATCTTCTTACTGAGCACGGCCTGACGAATCGCGGCGGCGTAGGGGCGCGTGGTTTCGTAGGTGAGGAAAGACATGGGGGCCGCTTCGCCGGGGCGATGGCAGCCCTGGCACTTATTCTGCAACACGGGCAAGACGTCTTTATAGAAGGTGGGGGGTGCCGCGCCAAGCAGAGCGGTGAGAATCGTGGTGAGAAGAATAAGCCGCATCTTTGGATGATATCGTGATCGATGTGCAATTGGTACGCCTTCTAGTTTCGTTGTTGCTGGCCGCGCGCGTGGCTGGCGCGCAAGAAGAGAGTTCGGCGGCGTTGAACAATCCGTTCAATTCGCCGGTTGATCGCGAGAACGGTGCCCGCGTTTTCCTTTCGCAGTGCGCGAGCTGTCATGGGCGCGATGGCCGGGGGGGCCAAGGCACGCCGGACTTTACGACGGGCCGTTTCCGGCGGGCTTCGTCGGACGAGGGACTTTTCCAAATTATCGGCAGAGGTATCCCAGGAACCGTGATGCCGGCCTTCAATCTGAATGCGCGGGAGACGTGGTCGACGCTCGCCTATATCCGGTCGCTGAGCGCGGGGCGAGCTGCAGCGACGGCTTTGAAGGGTGACCCGGCGCGCGGCGCGGCGTTATTCCGGTCACAAGGTTGTGCGCGCTGCCACGTGGATGGCCCGGGCGAGGAGTTGACCGGTATCGGGCGTTTTCAGTCGGCTGCCGAGATCCGGCGATCGATTCTGGATCCGCAGGCCGACGTACCGCCGCAGTATTTTCGGATGCGGGCGACGACGAAGACGGGTGTGCCGCTGACGGGTACGCGATTGAATGAAGATACTTACAGCGTGCAGTATCGCGATGCGGGCGGGTTGAAGTCGGTGATGAAGCCGGCATTGGCAACTTACGAGATCATCCGCGCGTCACCCATGCCGTCTTTGAAGTTAGCGGAGGCGCAGGTGGATGACTTAGTGGCTTTCTTGATGATGGGGGAATTGCGATGATATGTGCCAACCGAACCCCGACCGTAAGGGAGGAGATGACTAAGTCAGCGATCATTGCGCTATTTCTTACCGTTGGGCTTCTCGCGCAAAAGCCGGGCGATTGGACGATGTACCACGGCTCTTACCAGAGCACTCACTTTAGCGAGCTTAGCCAGATTACTCCCGCCAATGTTAAAGCGCTCGAGCTGGGCTGGGTGTTTCAGGCGCGCTCGCTGGAGAAATTCGAAACAACGCCGCTCGTCATCGACGGCGTGATGTATATTACCGAAGCGCCGAACACTGTCGTAGCGCTGGACCCGGTAACCGGCCGGCCCTTTTGGATTTACGAACATCCCTTACCGGACGTCACTTATCCTTGTTGCGGCAAGGTGAATCGCGGCTTGGCCTATCACGATGGCGTCTTGTTTCTCGGGACCCACGATGCCAAGATGGTGGCGCTCGATGCCCGGACGGGCCGTAAGAAATGGGAGACCACTTTGGCCGACCACCAAGCGGGCTATGTATTTACGCATGCGCCGTTGATCGTAAAGGACAAGGTGCTGATCGGGTCAGCGGGTGGCGAGCTCGGCATTCGCGGATTTCTGGCGGCGCTCGATATCAAGACCGGCCGTGAAGTCTGGCGGTTTAATACGGTTCCGGGTCCTGGTGAAAAAGGTAACGAGAGCTGGGCCGGCGATAGCTGGAAACACGGCGGCGCGCCGATCTGGCTCACGGGCTCTTATGATCCGGTGCTGAATCTCACTTACTGGGGTACCGGTAACCCAGGGCCCGATTGGAACCCTGCCGTTCGCGCAGGCGATAACCTATACGCTGATTGCGTGTTAGCCATTGATCCGGATACGGGTAAGTTGAAATGGCATTTTCAATTCACGCCACATGACGAGTGGGACTTTGACGCTGTTCAGACGGCAGTGTTAGTGGATCGTGAATGGCAGGGCCGTCCGCGTAAGTTGATGTATTGGGCGAATCGCAATGGGTTTTTCTATGTCTTCGATCGTGCGACCGGTGAATTTCTGCACGGCACGGCGTTTGTGAAGCTGGATTGGGCTTCGGGGCTGAACGACCAGGGTAGGCCGATGCTGAATCCGGGGCGCGGGCCCAGTCAGCGGGGGACGAAGACGTTTCCGGGCGTGCAGGGCGGGACCAATTGGTATGCGCCATCTTACAGTCCGCGAACGGGATTGTTTTATTTGACGGCCTGGGAGGATTATCACAGCACTTACTTCACCTGGAACCAGGATTACGAGAAGGGTAAGTGGTACGCGGGCGGCGGCGTGAAGGCACCCGTGCCCCCCACGCGGCGGGACCCGTTAATGAAGCGCGGTACAGAGGATGGCTATGCTGCGGTGCGTGCGCTTGATCCAGTGACGGGCAAGAAGATTTGGGATTTCCCCATGGGCGACATGAGCGAAAGCGGCCTCTTAACGACGGGCTCGGACGTATTATTTAGTGGCAATCGCGAAGGGCATTTCTTCGCCCTCGACGCAAAGACGGGTAAGCTGCTGTGGACTAAGTATCTCGGCGGCCAAGTGATCGCGTCGCCGATTACGTACCTCGTGAACGGCCGTCAACACGTGGCCATCGCGGCCGGGACAGCGCTCTTTACTTTCCGCTTACCGGAATAGTACTTACGACTTTTCGTCTTCCAATCGGCGCACTAGTCGATCAAGGTTTGGAGCCTTCTTGCGGACTATTTCGAGGTCGATCAATTTAAGCAAATCACCACCGTGCAGCACCTCGTGATAGCGCCCTTTCTTGGTAGTTTTGGTGGCATCTTTCAGGCACTCTTTGGGGTCGGGAATTTCCTCCACAGGCCGCTTCGGGATTGAGTTGTGATTGAAACCGTCGCCGTAATATGTCTTCAGGATTTTAGAGTCTACCAAAAACCAGCTCTCCATCTCCTGGACCATGAAAAAGTCATCCTCGGCCGGCCCACTGCTAACTGGTCCGTCGCTGTCGATCAAGAGTAAGTGGCGGTCGCCCTGCGAGCCTTTGTGTTTATTCCAGACTTTTCTCGTGTTAGGGGCGAAGCTGCGACGACTCGATCTTTGGAAGCTTATTGAACTTTTCATGCACTTCGTTGAACGCCTGCCACTCGAAGTGTCCGACTGAACGCTGAAACTCTCCGAACGGACCTTCAGCAAATTCACGGTCAAGGCTCTCGTGGGTGATAAGCGGAAATCGAATATCCGGGCGGAAGGAGAGAGAATAGCTCATGGTGTCTTTATCTTGACGACAATATGCCTTAATCGAAGCCACTTCCGCACTGTTGGCTCGGCGAATCCATTCGTCGGTGCCGCCGTTGTTCAAAACGAAAGAACTCAAATCGTCCGGACAATGCCGCAGAAAATCGATGGCCTCAATGACGTTCGACTTACCTGAGCCATTGGCCCCAATCAGCACATTCACCGGACCCAACTCGATCGACACATCCTGGAACGACAAGAAGTCCTTCAGATGGAGGGCCTGGATAAACATACTTTCCAGTGTAGGCTCTCAGACCAACTTGACGGGGGCGGGATATTTGGCGACCGTCGGGTCGGACGTGAGGAGCAAAATGCCTTCTACCATCGACTGCGCGATGAGGAGCCGATCGAAGGGATCCTTGTGAATGTCAGGGAGTTGGTCGATAGCGACGGCGTGGTTGCTGGTGATGGGGAGTTCCCGATAGCCGTTTTCGAGCAGGTTCCGGCGGAGAAGTCGCGAATCGAACTGAAAATCGCGCCGTCCGAGCGCTCGTTTGATGGCGACCTCCCACAGGTTCACGGCGCTGAAGAGCAGTTCGTTCTCCTCAGCGGTGATGAGCGACCGTGCAGCCGGTGAAAGGCGATCCGGAGCGAAGGCCGCCCAGATCACGATATGAGTGTCGAGCAGCAGCTTCACTCATCACCATAAAACATCTTCTCGATTTCCTCGCGCCCCATTTCGTCGAAATCGTCCGGTATTTCCTGGGGAGGCATGAACCCCAATCGGCGAGGAGCCTTGGGCACCTTCGCAGGAGCATCGAGCGGAACGACTTTCGCCACCGGCCGGCCGGCTTTGGCAATGATGAATGACTCGCCTCGGGCCACACCCTCGACGAGACGAGAAAGATGCGTCTTGGCTTCATGGATGTTCACCGTGGTCATAGACTTAGTCTAGTTGAACTAAACTAAGTTTGCAAACTAGACTGCGTCGGAGATCGATGGCAGCGGAAAGTCTGTTGCCACGAGCGCGGGGGCGATCATCATTCCGCCTTCCAGGCCGCGGACGCGAATCGCCTGGCCCAGGCGCAGGGTGTTCTTCAACAGCCGCACCGGACTTTCGAGAAAGCGCATGTTCATCACCGGTGTTGTGATTTTGCCGTTCTCGATCAGGAAGAGGCCGTCGCGCGTCAGCCCCGTCTGTTGCAGGGTTTGCGGATTCACCGGGCGGATGTACCAGAGGTGCGTGACGAGCAGTCCGCGCTCGACGGTGGCGATGAGGTCTTGTAGCGATGGGTCGCCGCCTTCCATGATTAAGCTGCCACCGGCCCCACCGCCGCCACCACCACCTCCTCCGCCGCGTCCGCCGAATCCGCCAAAGCCGCCCGGCGTGGGCTCTTTGCCGGTTTTGGAGGCCCAATAACGGTCATAGGCGAGGTTGGCGATGACGCCCTTCTCAATCCAATCGATGGCGCGGTTGGGCAGCAAATCGCCGGTCCACGGGGAGGAGGGCTGGCGAGAGTCAAAGGGATCCATGCGCAGGGTGATGAATTCAGGAAAGACCTTTTCGCCCAGCAGATTGCCGCCCCCGCGCTTACTGAGGAACGTGCGGCCTTCTTCGGTATTGCGCGCCGAAAAAGAGCCGGTCATCAGGCGCACCAAATCGCCGGTGGCCGTGGGTTCGAGCACTACGGTGTAGTTGCCTGGCGCAAGCTTTTGCGGGTTCTTCCACCGTTGGCACTTGCCGATGGCCGTGGCGGCCAACCCGGCGCTATCGAGCGCAGCGAGCTTCATGGAAGGCTGCCCCGCCCAACCCGAACTGGAGCCATCGGCCATGCGGATGGTGGTGGTGAGCTGCGAATCGCTCGACCGATGAAAGCCAAATAATCCGGCTTTGTTGGCGATGGAGGTGACGCGCTGGGAACGCTCAATGAGGCCGGCGGCGACCATCTTCGCCTTCAAAGCCGCGTCAATGATGGTTTTGATGTGCGGAATCATTTCCGGAGCGCGGGCGGCGGCGGTGGGCTCGTCAAAATCGTGAGTCGGGGGAAACTCCTGGGGGCCTACTGCGGGCAGTCGCTCCGGATTCGGCGGCGCGATGGCGGCCAATTCCTCCGCCAGTTTCACCGCATTCTTAAGCGACGCAAGATCGAAGTCATTCACCGCCATTGACCCAGTGCGGCCGTCCCGCGTGACGACGATGGATAAGTTATGCCGTAAATTAAAAGAAGCGGTCGTAATGCCGTTGTTGGCGAACCGGGTATAGGCCTGCTCAGAGGCGGTGACGGTGACTTGACACTCCGGAAAGGTAGTCAGGGCCAGGACAGTTTGAGAGAGTTTTTGGGCTTCTTCGCGAGTGAGCATGTTAGTCCGTAAGAATGACGTCGATGTTACGGAAGCGCGTGGGCGAACATCCGTGGCTAATAGAATTGATTTGGGTAGGTTCGCCCTTGGCGTCGCCGGTGGTGCCGTACTGGTGCCAGTAAGAAGGGCCGGCCGTGGCGTCGCAAGCTTGCCAGAAATCTGGCGTGCGCGCCTGATAGGAGACCCGCGAAAGCATGCCGCCTTTTTTACCGCCCTTAATCTCCCAGAAAGCGTCGCCGCCGAATTGGAAGTTATAACGCTGTTGGTCAATCGAGTAACTGCCGCGGCCATCGATCAGCACGCCATCGTCGATTTCCGCAATCATCTTTTCCAGAGTCGTCTCCGGCGAGCCCGCTTTAAGCCAAACGTTCGGCATGCGTTGAAAGGGCACCGTGGCCCAGGAATCGGCCTGTGAGCAGCCGTGCGATTCCTTCTCGCCGATCAGGTGAGCCTGGTCACGAGTGGTCTGAAAGCTTTTAAAAATGCCCTTGTCGATGATGGTGAAGCTAGTGGCCTTCACGCCGTCATCGTCGTAGCCGACGGTGCCGAGAGCGCGGGCTGAAGTGCGGTCGCCGATGAAGGTGCAGTGCTTACTGGCGATGCGCTGGCCGATCTTGCTGGGCGTGATGTAACTGGTGCCGGCATAGTTCGCCTCATAACCCAAGGCGCGGTCAAGCTCAGTGGGGTGCGCGACGCTCTCATGAATCGTCAGCATCAAATGGTTCGGCATCAGCAAGAGATCTTTTTTGCCGGGCTTCACGGCGGGCGCGGCCAGATGCTCCAAAACTTCCTCCCGAATGCGCCGCGCGTTTTCTTCGAGATTCATTTCGGGGACATACTCCCACCCGGCGGAGGCTTGGGTCGGCGAGTAGCTGCGCGTCCGCGATATGTTATTCACCCGGTCAACTGCGGTGGCGTCCACATTGCCATAAATCTGCAAAATATATTGCTGGATCGATGAGCCTTCAGAAGAGGCGAAGTACTTATCTTCGCTGCGCAGGTTCAACGAGGCCGAGCCGCTGAAGACCTTCGTACTTTTTTTCACTTCGGCCGTCACCCGGCTGAGTAAGTCAATCTTTTCGGCCATCGGTACCAGCAAAGGATCTTTTTCGTGCGGCGTCACCCAACGGTCGCGGTAGGCTTTTACCGGGGCCAACTGCACGGGCTTCGGTTGAATGCTGGCGTTGGCCTTGGCGATGATGACGGCTTCGGACGTCATGCGGGCGATCTCAGCGGCCGTCACGACCGGCGAGGCGGCAAAGCCCCAGGCACCGTTGACGATGACGCGCACACCGAAGCCGAAACTCGAATCCTCGGCCACCCCGGGCACGGCCAGCGTCTTACCGGTGCCGCGTTCAGTGGAAACGCGCAAATTGACGCGCTGGTCGCGCAGGCGGACTATGCGGATGTCGCAATAGGACGCCTTGTGCTTCCTGGCTTCACGCAACGCATTATCGGCCAACTTTTCGAGTTCAGGATTGGGAGCCTTCGCGTCCTTGGGTGCCGCGAAGAGCTTCTCCGCCAGCGCCGCGCTTGCGGATGTCGCGATGAACTGCCGCCGTGTCAGCATAATGTTGAAGCTCTCCCTGGCCAATTGTAAATCAGATCGCGCAATCAATGCGAGCCGGTTGGAAATGAACACTTTCTTTAGCATGGTCAACAATTTAGATGGGAATTCCAATGCCGCTGATGGTAGCCATAGAAAAGATCTTCTTGCCTTCGCGGCGCACTTGGAAAATACTGGTGAAGTAGCTTATCGGTCGCGTTAACGAACGGGTTCAACGCAACTACTAGGGCAACAGCCTGATGTCGCTTTCGGAGCCCGTATTCCTCCGTTCTTTCTGCCCACGTGTTGAGCAGAGCATTCGCTGAAGTCAAACAGTTGAATTGAACCAGAGGAGTCCGCACACGTGCCGAAGGTATATCTTACGGGCGCCGGTCCAGGCGATCCCGATCTTCTTACTGTCAAAGCCGCTCGCCTCATTGCCCACGCCGATGTCGTGATATACGACCGCCTGGTGAGCGCCGAGATTCTGGCGCTGGCTCGCCCTGGCGCGCTGCTCATCTTCGGGGGCAAGCAGCAAGGCGAGCAAGAACGCATTCAAAACGAAATTCAGGAGTTACTCCTGGCGCACGCCGCGCCGGGACGTCTGGTGGTCCGCCTCAAAGGGGGCGATCCGATGGTGTTCGGCCGCGGCGCAGAAGAGTGGAGTTTCCTGGCGAGCCACGGCATTGACGTCGAGTTAGTCCCCGGCATCAGTTCCGCGCTGGCCGTGCCGTCTTTGGCCGGCATTCCGCCCACGTTGCGCGGCGTGGCCGTGAGTTTCGCCGTGATTACGGGCCATCGCCAAAACATGGAGCCGCAGGAATGGGCGCGCTACCTGATGGTCGACACGCTGGTGGTGTTGATGGGTATTGAGAATCGCCAGCAAATCGCCAGAAATCTGATTCGCGCGGGCCGCAATTCGGAAGAGCCGGTAGCGTTTATTGAACGCGGCTCCACCGATCGGGAACGGGTGGTGATTTCGAAGCTCAGCGAAGTGGCGCGGGGCCAAGTAGACGTTGAGTCGCCGGCCGTCTTTGTCATCGGACAAGTGGTGCGCATGCGAGCGCATCTGAAGCGTCTTGCCGAAGAGACTCCAAGAGAGCTCTATGCAGCCCATAGTGTTACTGCCTGATCGTCCGTAAACCTTTCCTTGACCTGAACCGAAGTTGAACTTTACTTATGCCGCTGCCACTCATACAACGCGCCCGCGAGGACGGAGTCACTTTCGTTCTGGCACCTGCCTTGAAGGCCAGGCCAACCGGCCTCCATCAGATCGCGTCCGCGCCCGCCGCGCGCATCCCATCGCGGAAACCGGATGCGGGTGAGCAATACCGTTTTCACTTCGACATGAGTAAGTGCATTGGCTGCAAATGCTGTGTGGTGGCCTGCAATGAACAAAACGGAAATCCTGCCGCCATTCAGTGGCGTCGCGTGGGCGAGATCGAAGGTGGCTATTATCCCGACACCAGCCGCTTCTACCTATCGATGGGTTGTAACCATTGCGTTGAGCCTACTTGCTTAACCGGCTGCCCCACCGAAGCCTATATCAAAGCCACGGATACCGGGGTGGTGCTGCACAATGCCGACGATTGCATTGGCTGTCAATATTGCACCTGGAACTGCTCCTATGGAGTGCCGCAATACAACGCCGAGCGCGGCGTCGTCGGTAAGTGCGATATGTGCCACGAGCGCCTGGCCGAGGATCGTGAACCGGCTTGCGTCAGCGTCTGCCCGCAGGGAGCCATCGCCATCGAAATTGTGAATATTGAGCAATGGCGTTCGGAGTACGCCGAGTCAGCCAATGCGCCCGGTCTGCCGTCGGCCGATGACTCTCTCTCCACCACGCGGCTGACGCTGCCGGCCAAGCTGCCGCCCGATACGGGCCAAGTGAACGCCTGGCGGGTGAGGCCCGAAGAGCCACACTGGCCGCTGGTGATCATGCTGGTACTGACCCAGCTTTCGGTGGGAGCCTTCACCGCGATCTGGCTGCTGGACGCTCTGGTGGGAACCGATGTTCCCTTCGCCGCCGCCCTCGCTTCGTTCGCGGCGGGCGCGCTGGCACTGGCTGCCTCGACGCTGCATCTGGGCCGGCCGGCCTACGCCTGGCGAGCGCTCAAGATGTGGAAGCGTTCCTGGCTGAGCCGCGAAGTGCTGGTCTTCTCGCTATTTTCCGCCGTCGCCAGCGTGTATTCGGCGGCGCTGGGCTCGAAGGTGGAAGGGTTGGCCGCGCTGGGCGCGCTCACGGCGTTTCTCGGAATTGCGGGCATCGTTTGCAGTGCGTTCATCTACCTCGTCCCCGCTAGACCCGCCTGGAACATGCGCTACACAATGATTGAGTTTCTGCTGACGGCCGCAACGCTGGGGCCTTTGTTCGCCTCCGCCGTCGGACTCAGCGCCAATCACTGGCTCAGCTATGCCGCCGCCGCCGGCGCTGCCGCCCAGCTACTTACGCAAACCCTCAAATTCCTCCGCCTCATCCGGTCGAATCAATACGAACGGCAGGCGTCCGCGCGGCTCTTATCGGGCACGCTTCGCAAACCGCTCCTGTGGCGAAGCGCCCTACTGGTGGCCGGCGGCGTGATGCTTCCTTTACTCACCAGCGGCGCGCTGGCCTCGGTGGCCGCGCTGTTGGTTGCGCTGGCGAGTGAAATTATCGGCCGGTATCTCTTTTTCACCAGCGTGGTTCCCAAGAACATGGCCTCCACGTATCAGGTAGGGCAGGCCGCATGAGTCTCAAACGCTTCCTCGGCTTCGACATTCGTGAGCAAGACTACGCCTACGCCACTGACCCGATTACGGGCTACACCAACGCCGGGAAAATTCCTGACAAGTGGGTGAAAACCACATGTGGCTACTGCTCAGTCGGTTGTGGCATGCACATCGGCGTGAAGGATGGTAAAGCCGTTTCCGTCAGAGGCGACGAAAATCATCAGGCTAACTTCGGCAAACTCTGCCCCAAGGGTCTCTCCGAACACTACACGCTCGACGCCGAAGATCGCCTCAAATATCCGCTGCTGCGCAAGAAAGGCAAGCTCGTCCGTGTCTCCTGGCCGGAGGCGCTGGAGACCATGACCACTAAGTTCCGCGCCGTGCAAGAGCGTCACGGTGCCGAAGCTTTGGGAGTGATCAGCACCGGCCAATTGCTCACGGAAGAGTTCTACGCGCTTGGCAAACTGGTGCAACTGGGCTTCGGAACCAAGAACTTCTGCGGCAACACGACCCTCTGCATGGCGACGGCGGTGGCCGGCTATAAGCGTTCTTTCGGCAGTGACGGCCCGCCCGGCGCTTACGAGGATATGGAAAAGGCTGAGGTCGTCATCCTCATCGGAGCCAATATCGCCGACAACCATCCGATGCTGTTTCAACGGCTGGAACAAAACAACTCGAAACTACTCATCGTGGTCGATCCGCGAGTTTCAAAAACCGCCATGATGGCCGACCTCCATCTGCCGATTGCGCCCCGCAGCGATCTCGCCCTGTTGAACGGAATGGCCCATATTCTGATCAACACGGGACTCATCGACGCCGGATACATCGAACGCCACACCACGGGCTTCGAAGCCTTCAAGACCTTCATCGCGAAATATACGCCCGAATACACCGCCGGACTTACGGGCCTTAAGGAAGAGCTGATCTGGAAAACGGCACTCGCTTACGGACAAGCCGAATCCGCCTTTATCGGCTGGACCATGGGCGTGAACCACAGCACCAAGGGCACCGAAACCGTCAATGCCATCGCCAACCTGACGCTGCTCACCGGAAAGATTGGGCAGGCCGGATCGTCGCCTTTCTCCATCACCGGCCAATGCAACGCCATGGGCACCCGTGAAACCGGTTTCACCTCCAGCCTCCCCGGTTATCGCAAGTTTGAAAGCCAACAAGATCGCGAAGAGATCGCCGCGCTTTGGGGCATCGATGCCGCGCGCATCCCCACCTCGCGCGGACTCGCTTACCCGGACATCATCGAAGCGGCGGTGAAGCGCAAGATCCGTGGCTTGTGGATCATCGGCACGAACCCGATCGTGTCCTACCCCAATGTCGACGTCTTGAAACAAGCCTTGGCCGACTTAGAATTTTTCGTGGTGCAAGACGGCTTCCATCCCACGCCGACCACCGAACTCGCCGACTTAGTTCTACCCGCTGCCATCTGGGGCGAAAAAGAAGGCACTTACACGAACTCCGAACGGCGCGCCAGCAAAGCCAACCGGGCCGTGGATCCGCCTGGCGAAGCAAAATCGGACTTCGACATTATCCTGAGCGTGGCTAACACGCTCGGCTGTGCGGAAGAGCTATTCCCCGGATGGAAAGAGCCCAAGGACGCTTTTGAAGAATGGAAGCGAATCTCCGCCGGGCGTCTCTGCGATTACTCCGGCATGACTTACGATCTGATTGAAGAAAAAGGCGGCTTGCAGTGGCCTTTTCCCGAAGGCTGCACTGACTTTTCTACGAAGCGCCTCTACGCGGATGGTATCTTCCCGACCGGCGACGGAAAGGCGAAACTGATTTGCGCCGAGTGGGAACCATTCCCCGAACAGCCCGACCGCGAATTCCCGTTCATCCTCAACACGGGCCGCACCGTGGAACATTGGCATACCAGAACCAAGACGGCCAACGTACCAATCCTGGAGCATTTATCGCCCCGGGCGTGGCTCGAACTCAATGCCCGCGACGCCAAACGGCTTGGCCTGCGATCGCACCACAAAGTAAATCTAATTTCTCGAAGAGGGCAAGTGAAAGACATCGATCTCCGGATTACGGAAACCGTCGCGCCCTATCAGGTATTTATGCCATTCCACTTCGTCGAATGGAATGTAAACCAAGTGACTCAAAGCGCATTTGACCCTATTTCCCGGGAGCCAAATTACAAACAATGCGCGGTGAGAATAGAAAAATCCGGGTCGCCAAAGTAACTGAAGGGATGAATCTATGAATTGTTGCCCATCGTTTAGTGCCAGCCTCGAAACCAGCCGCCATAGGAGAGTTATCTAAATGCAAAAACTAGTGGTCATTGGAAATGGAATGGCGGGCATCGCCTGCGTCGAGCAAATCCTCAAGCACGCGCCGAAATTCGACATTACCGTCTTTGGCGATGAGACCCATGTCAATTACAACCGCATTCTGCTGTCCTCCGTGCTGGCGGGGGAAAAAGAGATGGATGACATCGTCATCAACGGCCTGGATTGGTATCAGGAGAAGGGCATCACGCTCCGCTTGGGCATCCGCATTATCGACATTGACTCCATCGCCAAAACCGTATCGGGCGATGACGGTAGCGTCACGGAATACGACAAATTGATCATCGCCACCGGCAGTGCGCCTTTCGTCCCCCCGATGGAAGGAACTGGCAAGAACGGCGTCTTCTGCTTCCGCAACATGGATGACACGAAGGCGCTGCTGGAGCGGGCCCGCCCCGGGCTCAAAGCCGTCGTCATCGGCGGCGGATTGCTGGGGCTCGAAGCGGCGCGCGGCTTGCAAGTGCAGGGTGCGGATGTCACCGTTGTTCACTTGATGGACCGGCTGATGGAACGCCAGCTCGATCCCACGGGCGGCGTCTATCTCCGCAACAGCATCGAACAGCTCGGCGTCCGGGTGGCACTCAAGAAAAGCACCGCCGCCATTCTCGGCAATGGACACGTCGAAGGTGTGGAATTCAAGGATGGCGAAAAGATCGAAGCGGACCTCGTCGTCGTCGCCGCCGGCATTCGTCCCAACGCCGAACTCGGCAAAAAAGCGGGCCTCACCGTCAACCGCGCCATCGTCGTCAACGACTACATGGAAACGTCCGACCCGGACATCTTTGCCGTCGGCGAGTGTGTCGAACACAACGGCATCGTTTACGGGCTGGTCGCGCCGCTCTACGAGCAGGGCAAAGTGCTGGCGGCCACCATCACCGGCAATCGCGGACTGGTCTATCAAGGCACCATTACGGCGTCGAAGCTTAAAATCATGGGCGTCGACGTGTTCTCCGCCGGCTTCATCGATGACACGGTGGCCGGTATCGAGTCGGTAAAGTACGAGGATGCCGCCCTGGGCATCTACAAGAAACTCACGCTCAAAGATGGCTGTCTTGCAGGCGTGATTCTGGTGGGCGACGTCAGCGATAGCCAGCGTTATATGGACTGGCTGCGTCAAGGTACCAACCTCACCGCCAAGCGCCGCTTTTTGCTCTTCCCCGAACCAACGGAAGACCACGGACTCGACGTTGCGCAAATGCCCGATGGCGAAACCGTTTGCGGCTGCATGGGAGTCACCAAAGGCGAAATTATCCATGCCATCCACGCGAAGGGCATTAACACTTTCGCGCAACTGAAAGAAGCCACGCGCGCTTCCACCGGCTGCGGTTCCTGCGGCGAAATGTGCAAGCACCTCCTTAAAGCCGTGGTGCCGGAATTCGAAGAAGAAGGAAAGAAAGTGATCTGCGGGTGCCTGCCGTTTTCGCAAGATAACCTGCGCGAGATCATCCAAGGACAAAAGCTCAAGTCGGTTCAAGAAGTTCTCGATATTTACGGCACTGGCCATGGCTGCGAAATCTGCAAGCCCGCTTTGAGTTACTTGATCGACGTGGTGTGGTGCGGCGATCACGACGAAGATCGCTCCGCGCGCTTCATCAACGATCGGGTGCATGCCAACATCCAGCGCGACGGCACTTTCTCGGTGATCCCGCGCATGCGCGGCGGCATCACCTCACCGGCTGAACTCAGAAAAATCGCCGACGTCGCCGACAAGTACAACGTGCCCATGGTGAAGGTGACCGGCAGCCAACGCCTGGATCTTCTCGGCGTGAAAAAAGAGGACCTGCCTGGCATTTGGGCCGACCTCGGCATGACCTCCGGCCAAGGCTATACCAAAGGCGTCCGCATGGTAAAAACTTGTGTCGGCACCGACTTCTGCCGGTACGGTACCCAGAACGCCATTGAAACCGGGGTCGAGCTGGAACGCAGCCTCGAAAATCTCTTCACGCCCCACAAGACGAAAATGGCGGTGGTGGGGTGTCCCCGCAATTGCGCCGAGGCCACGGTCAAAGACATCGGGCTCGTCGGGCAAGAGGGCGGCTGGCAGGTGGTGGTGGGCGGAGCCGCCGGCAAGATCGTCCGCAAAGCCGACCTGTTGATCACTGTTACGACGACGGAAGAAGCACTCCGCTCAGCGAAAATCTTCTTTCAGTATTACCGCGAAAACGCGATTTATCTGGAGCGCACTTACGACTTTGTCGAGCGCTTCGGCATCGAGAAGATCCGCAAAGAAACCGTCTATGCCCAACCGGCCGCGCAAGAATTACTCCTTGAACGGCTGGCAAAGGCGAAGGCAATCTCGAAAGATCCGTGGCTCGAAGGTGCCAATCCCGTCAACCCGACGCAGTTCGTACAAATTCAACCTTTGGAGACCGTACTCGCATGAATTGGACTAAAATCACCACCACCGGCGACATCCCACTACGCGAAGGACGCGCCGTACACGTGGACGGCGAAGAAATCGCCCTCTTTAATCTGGGGGACCGATTCCTCGCGATTCAGAATCGCTGTCCCCATAACCAAGGTCCCCTCGCGGACGGTATTATCTCTGGCAACACCGTGGTCTGTCCGCTGCATCAATGGAAGACCTGCCTCGAAACAGGCCAAGTCCAACGGCCCAAGGACACGGGCCACTGCGTCAAGACCTTTGAAACAAAAGTAGAAAACAACCTCATCTTTATTCGAAAAAACAGTAGGATAGCCGTCCCGGTCTGTCCCGCCCCAGAACTGGAGTTAGCCAAATGACCAATCCGAAAGCCACTAGCATCAACCTCCTCGATTTCAAAACGCCACCCATGCGGGCGTTCCACATGACGTGGTGGGCATTCTTTGCCTGCTTCACCGCCTGGTTCGGTGTCGCCCCGATGATGGCCGTTATCCGCGAAGATCTGCACCTCACCAAGGATCAAATCGGCAACACCATCATCGCCTCGGTGGCCATCACGGTCGTCGCCCGCCTCATCACCGGTTGGCTGCTTGACCGCATCGGCCCCCGCATCACTTACACCGCGCTCCTCATCCTGGGCTCACTCCCGGTGATGGGGATCGGCCTGGCGCACAGTTACGAATCATTTCTGCTCTTCCGCCTGGCTATCGGAGCCGTTGGCGCTTCCTTTGTCATCACGCAGTACCACACGACGGTGATGTTTGCCCCCAACGTTGTAGGCACAGCGAACGCGGTTACCGCTGGATGGGGCAACCTTGGCGGTGGCGTCGCGCAGATCGTGATGCCCATGATCCTTGGAATTTTTGTCGGCTTCGGCTTCGATCAATTCGTGGCCTGGCGTCTCGCCATGATCGTCCCGGGCGCGATCATGTTGGTGACCGGATTTGCCTATTATTTCCTGACGCAAGATACCCCTGACGGCCAGCCGGTGGCGAACAAGAAATCAGCCTCCGGCGCATTCCGCGAAGCCGCGTCCGACCGCCGCGTCTGGCTTCTCTTTGTTCTTTACGGCGCATCTTTTGGAATCGAAATTACCGTCGACAACGTCGCCGCGCTCTACTTCAAGGATCACTTCAAACTAAGCCTCGGCCTAGCCGGCTTCCTCGCCGGACTCACCGGAATGATGAACATCTTCGCCCGGGCGCTGGGCGGATATCTCGGTGACCGTTGGGGCCGGCGCTGGGGACTCTATGGCCGCGCCCGCCTCCTGGGCATGCTGGTCTTCACCGAAGGAATCGCCCTGGTCTGCTTCTCCATGTTCGACGCAGTCACTCCGGCCGTAATCTCCTTCGTCATCTTCGGGCTCTTGGTTTGCATGGCCTGCGGAGCCACCTACGCTATTACGCCATTCCTCAATCCAGGCGCCATGGGCGCGGTAGCGGGCATTGTCGGAGCGGGCGGAAACGTGGGAGCCGTTCTGGCCGGCCTCCTATTCAAGATGGCCAGCATCTCTGCGACTCAGGCCTTCCTCATTCTCGGTGCCGTCGTGGCATTGTCAGCCCCGTTAACCCTCCTGCTTCGCTTCCCAATGGACGTCGAAGTAAAGCCCGCCCGGAAACACCGGGAGAGCAAAGTCGCTATCTCCGCGTAGCTGAAGATGGGATGATGATGATGACGGCGGGCTTAATCTCCCGGAAAGGGGCAGCGTAACACCGAGTATGTCGTTTGCCGGACTACGAGTCTTATCGCTGGAATCACGGCGCGCGAAGGAAATGGAAGCGCTCATCCAGCGATGGGGTGGCGAACCCTTTGTGGCTCCCTCGGTGCAGGACCGGGCTTTGGAATCGAATGCCGAAACGTTGGCGTGGGCGGCACGATTAATGGCCGGTGATTTCGACTTAGTCCTTTTTACAACCGGTGTTGGGCTCGAGTATCTTCGCGACGCCGTGTTGACGCAGTATTCGGCCGCTGAATTCGGTGCCGCCCTAAACCGCGTTACCGTCGCCGCGCGCGGACCCAAACCGCTGGCGATCTTACATGAGCTCGGTGTCAAGCCCCTCATCCGGATTCCTGAGCCGAACACTTGGCGCGAGATGGTGCCGATTGTGGCGTTGCGCCCGGAACGCCGCATCGCCATTCAGGAATATGGCCGGCCCAACCCGGAGTTTTCGCTCGCGCTCACCGCGCTCGGGGCCACGGTCAGTACTGTTTCGGTGTATCGCTGGGAATTGCCAGATAATATCGGACTTCTGAAACAAGCCGTACGCCGCTTGGCGCAGCGCAGCTTTGATGTTGTTATCTTCACCACGTCGGTGCAGTTAGTTCATTTGTTCGAGGTCGCCGCCCATCTCGGGTTGGCGGCGGAAGTGCAAGCGGCCCTCGAACGCGACATCGTCGTCGCCTCCGTGGGCCCCATCATGACCGCCGCGTTGCGCGATAAAGGGATCGAGCCCGACATCGTGCCGGACCAGCCTAAGATGGCTCCTCTGGTACGTGCCGCCGCCGAACAATCTGCCGCGCGCTTGGTTGCCAAACGGGGCACCCCAGTCTAGCCTGACGAACCCCTCGCCGTTTAGGGAAGGGATCGAACTAAGTTCTAATTCCTCATTCCGGCCCCGCCTGCTGGATCCTCAGTCCGCCCTGCCGCGGACGAATAAGCAAGATCGAATCAAGGAAGGGTCCCCGTGTATCTACACACCTGCATATTCATTTTTACGGCCGCCGCCATGACGGCGTTCGCTCAATCAACGGCCTCTCCCGCTAAGGCACCTGCCGCTCTCAACGTCCATAAGATCGGCAAGGTCGTTGTCACAGTGAGCTTCCGTACCCGCCAGGAAGGTTGGGGCTGGTTTACGCCCGATGCGGGAGACCCCAATTACACGTTTTCCGGCAATATTCTTCGTTTGAGTCTGAGTCAGGCCAAAGAAAACTGGTCTTGGCAAACGGAGTTCGCCGTACCGATCCTGCTCGGTTTGCCGCAAAACGCGCAGGGTCCCGGGGCGCAGGGCGCGCTTGGTTTTGGCTCTAATTACTTCACCGCGAATAGCCGCCAACAAAATTCGGCGATGTTCTTCCCGAAGCAAGCGTTTCTTAGCTTCAAGAACCAGCGCCTGGTAACCAGAGTGGGCCGCTTTGAGTTTAACGACGGCTCCGAGATGACTCCTAAAAACGGGACGCTGGCGGCCCTGAAGGCGTCTCGAATCAACATGCGCCTTCTAGGCCACTTTGCATTTACTCACGTCGGCCGCAGCTTCGATGGGCTTCACCTATCGCACACCACCACCAAGGGCAATGTCACCTTCGTCGGCGCGGTACCCACGCGCGGAGTCTTCCAGACGGATGGCTGGGGTTGGAATCAAGTGGCTTTTGGCTATGGCTCTTACACCAAACCATTTACTAACAAGAATTATACGAACGAAACACGCATCTTCGGCCTTTACTACGATGACTGGCGCTTCATTACGAAGACTGACAACCGCTCGCTGGCATTGCGTAACGCCGATCGTGCCAATAGCATCAAGATCGGCACCTTCGGTGGCCATTCTCTGCATGCCATTGACACCAAGGTCGCCACTTACGACCTACTGTTTTGGGGCGCTACGCAGACCGGCAAGTGGGGCAATCAAGATCATCAAGCTTACTCGTTCGACGTCGAAGGCGGCTTTCAGCCAAAAGCTAAATCGCTGTTGAAGCTGAAGCCCTGGGTACGCGCCGGATATTCCGTCTCCAGCGGCGACGACAATCCGGCCGATAACCAGCACCGCACGTTTTTCCAGGTGATGCCAACTCCGCGACCTTTCGCGCGTTTTCCGTTTTTCAACATGATGAACAACAAAGACATTTACAGCGGCGTGATCCTCCGGCCTCATCCAAAGCTTAGTATCTCCAGCGAATTCCACTCGCTCGGGCTGCAGACTTCGAAAGACTTGTGGTACTCCGGCGGCGGTGTCTTCCAACCCTGGACGTTTGGCTACGCGGGCCGCAACACCAGCGGTGCTAAGTCCCTGGCCAATCTCTACGATTCCAGTGTCGATATCACGCTAAACCCAGCCGTCTCGCTTAATCTTTACTATGGTTACGCGCAAGGGCTGTCGGCGATTCGCGCCATCTACCCGAAAGGTCAAAGCGGTAGCTTCGGCTTTGTGGAGTTGGTGTACAAGTTCTAACTCACCACTAACTCATCGAGGCGCAACGCAGGCAAAGCTGGTGTCGGCGTCGACACTACCGGTGCCTTGGTAACGAGCCACTTGCGGATAGGGGCATAGGGGCCGCGTGCGCGTGGTCTCCCCCTTTTCCACATGCGCCCCCACGATAAGTACGGGAGCTTTGCCCTTCTCCACCCAGTCCATCACCGCCGTCAACCAATCGGCCGTGCTGCAACCGGGTCCACCATTGCAGTGGAACATTCCGGGCACCATAAAGAGCCGGTAGAAGTCGCGGGTCGCCGCATCGCCCATGCGCTTACTTACTGTCTCGTAATACTCGATTCCAGGAAATGGATTCACCTGCTGGTCAGCCCAGCCCGAGTACTGCACAATCTTGCCGCCGCGTTTCTTCAGCGCCGATAGGTCCGGGTTACGCGGATTTAGCTCGGCCGCCGCCTTGGCCGTTCGTAGCGGGTCAGTGTCGAAGTTAAACATGGTGTAACTCCATGCGGGGCCGGGTGGAGGATCGAGTATCGCCAACTTCATCTGGCTTTCCGAACGCGGCAACACCGTCTTGATCGGCGCGATCAGGTTATCCGGCCAAACTAATTCGCTGCCCACCGGCTCTCCCGGGAAGAGTAACTGCCCTTTGGAATTGTGCGGGCCGCCATAGATCTTGCCCAGCGCCTCGATCTGCGGCGCGGTGAAGCAATCGGTTCCGTCTTCCGCCGCGCACTTCGGGACGTCGCGCGCCGGGTTGAAGCCACAGCGCCGCGGATCGTCGATGATGCCATCCTTCAGCCCGTCCACCGCATCGCACTTGTCGTAAACCACTTTTGCGAGTAATGGCATTTTCTCTGGTGGAATGGCACCGGCCCCCACTTGCGATTGCCCCACCCAGAGGCGGCGCGTGACGTTGCCGGTGAGGTAAAGGCCCGGCGCGCCGATCACCAAGCCATCGAAATCGCCGGGGTAGTGTTGAGCTTCTTGCATGCCTTGGCGGCCGCCGGTGGAACAGCCCACCCAATAGGAGTAACGTGGCGCGGTGCCATAGTAAGTCTTGATGATCTGCTTGGCCAGCACGGCCGTTTCGTGTACCGCCAGATAGGCGAAGTCAGTCAGCTTTCGTTTGCCGTTCGGATTTTCCGGCGTCACAAAGGCGAAGGCCGCCAGCGGTTCCTTGGCCGCATCGTGGCCGGTGTCGGTTGAGGCGGCGGCAAACCCCTTACGCAGCGCGCTATCCACGGCCCCCATGCTGATGGTGCCTGCCGTGCCTCCGTTGCCCACCATCTGAAAACGGTCATTCCACGTGGACGGAAGCTTGATGGCGAACCCCGCCTCAGGCCAAATCACGCCGCGCACGTCGCAATGCTCGGGCAGGTTGCCTTGGGCCGCGATCAAGGTGGCCGCATGAATCTTCACGCCGCCGCCAAAGGGCTTGGCCGCAAGCGCATCACATTTCATGGCGGGCTCGGCGGCCATCAACACAGTACTGAATAACCAAACTATTTTCACAAGGTCCGTCCTTCTTAGAATGCCAATCAACAATCTATCGCACCCGCAACTGCGGAACAAAGACTTCTTTCGACTTACGTTCCAGTAACTCATCCACCCGCAGTAACTGCCCTAAGTCCTCTCCGGCGCGAATGGCTTTGGCGATGCGCTTCTCAGCGGCGGCAATCCGCGCGGCCGTCTCCACGGCCTCATCCAGCCGCAATAATGGAATCACCACCACCCCATCCTCGTCGCCCACCAGCCAATCACCCGAATGCACCACCACTCCGCCGCACGACACCGGCACTTGCAGATGGCCGGCGTACTCCGCGCCGCCGGCGTTGGGCACGATGGAGCGCGCGAATACCGGCAGCTTACTTCGGCGAATATCGGCCAAATCGCGAATCGCCCCATCCACCACCACCCCGGCGAGGCCCTTCTTCAAAGCCAGCATCGTGGTCAGGCCGCCCCATAAGGCGGTGTTCCGCTCGCCGTGGCCATCGATCACCAGCACGTTGCCTGCCGGGCATTCCGACAGCGCCTTACTCACCATCAGGATATCCGCCGTGTGCACCTGCACCGTAAATGCCGGGCCGGCCATGCGCGGATTCGCCGACCGCGGCCGCATCTCATGGTCCATCGCGCCGCACTTGCCCAGCGCGTCCGACACCGGGCCGGTGCCGAACTTCAACAGCTGTTCGTAAGCCGATTTCATAACGCCATCCTCACTTGGGCGGGGTTGATCGCCTGATACTTTCCCTTATTCGACGTGATCTCGAACGCTAGCGGCACTTGGCTAATTCCGTCCAGCACATGGGTGATCGTGGGCTTCAAACGGATGCGTCCCGAGGCCACCAAATGCACCGTATGTTGTAAGTGCTCCAGCGTGCTAATATCTGGAAACAGATACCGCAAGCTGCGCTCTCGAAGTAAGTCGATATCCAGTTCAAAGGGTGCGCCAAACCAAGATACGCCAATCACTTTGCCTCCCGAACGCACCGCGTCCACGGCCTGCTTCACACTCTTCACACCAGACAGCCCTTGCCGCGGACTGCCCCCCGCGCACTCGAACACAATGTCCGTCCCATTGCCTTCGGTCAGCGCGTGAATCGCCTCGACCGGGTCGTCGTGGGTGGCGTTAATCGCATGGTCCGCGCCCAGTTCCCGCGACATGGCACAGGCTTCGTCGCGCACATCCACCGTAATAATGCGGCCGGCACCGCTCTGGCGCGCGATCTGCAGGCACTCCAGGCCCATACTGCCTTGGCCAATAATTGCGATGGAGTTTCCGATCTCGATTTGCGCCGTCTCCACTGCCGCCACGCTATCGCTCAGCGACTGTAAGCAGGCCCCTTCATTGTCCGTGATGCGATCATCCACCAGCGTCAACGCAATCTCCGGCAGCACCGCATACTCCGCGAAACAGCCAGGTAACTGGAAGCCGATGATTGGCCCTTTGCGGCACAGATGGCCGCGGCCCGACGCGCACAGCGGACAGTTTTCGCAAGGCAGTTTCGCGCGCGCGGCCACGCGATCGCCGGCTTTGAAACGCGTCACGCCCTCGCCCACTTCAACAATGCGCACACAGAACTCATGCCCGAAGAGTTGGACGGGCGCTTCGGTTTCCAGGCGCTTCTTGATCCGGTCAAAGGCCAGCGTCGGAATACCGGCCGCCAGTTGCGCCTCCGTCACGCTGGGCTGCACCACCAGCACCTGCACCAGCACGTGGCGAGGGGCCAATGAGGGCATCGGCACGTCGTCTAACCGCATGTCTCCAAATCCGTAAAATCGCCAAGCTTTCATCCTCGTGATAATATCGCGTACCAATGAGACTCTCCATATGGCCGCTCGCCGTCCTCGCCACGCAACTCGCCGCGCAGATGTTCGCTCCGGGTGCGAAGCTCGAAAAACTATACACCGGTGGCCACCTCACCGAAGGAGCCGCTGTCGCTCCTGACGGCACGGTCTACTTCAGTGACATCACCTTCACCAAGGAGACGGGCATGCAGGCCGGGAACATTCTGCGCTTCGACCCGCGTACCGGTAAGACCGTGGTCTATCGCTCGCCCAGCGGCATGTCGAACGGGATCAAATTCGATGCCCGCGGCCAGATGATCGCCGCCGAAGGAGCTGACTTCGGCGGCCGCCGCATTGTCCGCACCGATCTCGCCACCGGCAAGAGCGTCATCGTCGCCGCATTGTTCGAAGGTAAGCCATTCAACTCGCCCAATGACATCACTATTGACTTACAGGGGCGTATTTACTTTAGCGATCCTCGTTATCTAGGCCACGAGCCGATCGAGCAACCGGTGATGGCCGTCTACCGCATCGATGTGGACGGCAAAGTCCATCGCATCGTCACCGACGCCAACAAGCCTAATGGCGTCGCCATCTCGCCCGATCAGAAAACGCTCTACATCGTCACCAATGACGACGGCCTTTTGGGCTTCGATCAAATGCCGAAAGGCGTGCCCTCTCGCAAGGGCCGCATGGAATTGACGGCTTACAATCTGAAGCCCGATGGCTCCGCGACCTTTCGCAAGACGCTCGTGAATTATGCACCTGAAGACGGGCCCGACGGTCTAGCTTGCGACGCGGAGGGCAATATCTTTGCTGCCGTTCGCAACGAGAAGCGCTTCGGCATTTCGGTCTACTCGCCCGATGGTAAAGAATTGAGTTACTTGCCCACGCCGGAACGCCCCACCAACGTGGGCTTCGGCCGCGGCACGGAAGCCACCACACTCTACATCACCGCCGGCGGAAGTTTGTACCGTATCAAGACCGTGAAGCCTGGCTATCAGCTTCCGTCGCGTAACTAACCCCGGGCGAGGAGTAGTATCATCGCCTTGTGCATCTATCCCGTCGCGCCTTGCTAGCTACGCCGCTTCTCGCCCTCGATCCACCGCGCCTCGCGCCGGCGGCAAAAATACTATCCGAAGCCGTCGCCTCCGGCCAACTGCGGGCGGCGGTGCTGCGCGTCGAGCGCGGGGCATTTCAGTACGAACAAGCCTTCGGCGCCGCCAGAAAGAATACGCCCTTCCTCATCGCTTCCATCAGCAAGCCGATGACGGCCACCGCGGTGATGACTCTCGTCGAACGCGGAGAACTCAAGCTGGACGATCCGGCCAGCAAGCACCTCCCCGGGCTCGATCCGCGCATCACATTGCGGCACTTACTCAGCCATTCGTCGGGTTTGCCCGACATGCTACCCGCTAACATCGCCTTGCGCGAGCGGCACGCCCCTCTGAGCGAGTTCGCCAAGGAAGCGATTACGACTCCCCTGCTATTTGCGCCTGGCACGAGAGTCAGTTACCAGAGCATGGGCATTCTGCTCGCTGCCACTATCGCGGAAAAAGTTACCCAACAACCCTTCCCGCAATTTCTGCAACAGCAAGTATTCGCGCCATTGGCCATGCGCGATAGCGTGCTCGGTTTGGGCCAGCGCCTGAAGATCGCTAACACGGCCCAATGCCAAGTGGAGTTCGCCGACCCCAAGGGCATAACTTCCTGGAGCTGGAATAGCGAGTACTGGCGCAAACTCGGTGCGCCTTGGGGAGGCGTTCACTCCACTGCCGCAGATATCACCAAGTTACTGCGTTATTTTCTGTATCCCCGGGGCAAGCCACTATCTCCGGCCACGGCCGGGCAAATGTTGACGAACCAGAACCCAGGCTTAAACCAACCCTACGGCATCGGATGGGCCTTGCAACCCAAATCTTTCGGCCATGGCGGTTCCACCGGAACTCAATGCTGGGCTGACCCGGCTACCGGAACCAGCTTTGTCCTTTTAACGACGCTCCCCGCGATTGTGTCTCAGAAAACGATCCTCGATCCCGTCTCAAGGGCCGTACGCGAGTTAACCCAGTAAGTGCCGATCGCGCAAGTCATGATATTGGCTTTGGCTGCCGGGGCCCTATTTGGCTGGTTACTTCCCACTTGGGCTCAGGAACTGGCCTTCGTCAGTAACATATTTCTCCAACTGATTAAGTCGATCATCGCGCCCGTATTATTCGCGGTGTTGGTGCGGGCCGTGGCTTTGGGCGGGACGTATAAGGAACTGGGCCGCGTCGGCTGGCGGGCAATCGTCTACTTCGAGTTGGTTTCTTCTCTGGCTTTACTCATTGGTTGGTTCGCGGTCCTCTGGGCCCAGCCCGGCATGGGAATTGTGTTGCCCGCGTCAACCGCGAAGGCCGCGCCGCTCACCATCGCCCGGCTAGTCGAAGGCGTCTTTCCCTCCAGCATCATGGATGCGATGGCGCGGGGCGATGTACTGCAAATCGTCGTCTTTTCCATTCTCTTCGGACTCGCATGCCACGCGGCCGGCCCCCGCGCTTTGCCGCTCGTCCGCTTTGCCGAGGCGCTTTCCGAAATCGCCTTTCGCTATACCAAGTACGTGATGTACGCGGCACCCGCCGGTGTTTTCGCGGCAATGGCACTTACTGTCGCCAGCAGCGGACAGGCTGCTCTCGCTGGGTTGGCGCGTTTCGTCCTGCTAGCCTGGGTGGCGCAAGGCTTCTTTCTCGTCGTCGTGCTCGGTGGAGCCCTGTGGATCGCTCGCGTGCCGATCGGCCGTTTTGCCCTTTACGCCCGCGAGCCATTTCTCGTCGCCTTCGCCACCACCTCTTCCGCCGCGGCTTTGCCACGGACGCTCGAAAAGATGGCCGAGTATGGCGTCCCACCACCAGTGCTCGGGATCGTCGCGCCGTTAAGCCTCTCCTTTAACCTCAGTGGCAGCTGCATTCATCTCGCGATGTGTACGCTGTTCGTGGCGCAGGCGGCGGGCATCGGGATGAGCATCTCTGAGCAAGCGATCGTGTTACTCACCTTGAAATTAACGAGTAAGGGCGTGGCCGGCATTCCGCGCGCGAACTTCGTCATTCTGAGTGGCTTGTTTGCCACTTTCGGGCTGCCGGCAGCGGGGCTGACCATGTTACTCGGCGTCGACGCGCTCATCGATATGGTCCGCACCAGCGTCAATGTCGTGGGCCACTGCGTCGCTTGCCCGGTCATCGCGCGGTGGGCCGGCTATGGCATTCCGCAAGAGAAGTTAGAAGCGGCGTTGACGTCGCCGGTGCCTTTATAACGCGTCACCTGCGGATAGACGCAAAGCGGGCGAGTAAGTGGTTGCTGCGGCACAGTGCCGGTAACTCCCGTGCCAATCAGGCGCTCGGGAGCCGTGCCTTTCTCCACCCAGGTTTCGAGAGCCGTCAGCACATCGTGTTCCGCATCGCCCGCGACGGGCGAACCCTGGCCGATGTTACGCGGACCAATTCCCCCCGCACAATGGCCCATGCCGGGCACCATAAAAAGGCGATAAAAGTCCTGCGTTTCGCGGGACGAGCCCCCCGCCCGCGGATTCGGGAAGCGCTTCATAAAGGTGTTGACACGCTCATAGTAGTCAATGGAACTGGCGGCCGGGATCGCGGCATCGCCCCAACCATGAAACTGAATCAGCTTGCCGCCGCGGGCGCGAAAGCTGCGTAAGTCGGGGCTGCTGGAGTTCAGAATAACGCCGGCTTTCTGATGGCCATAATCGATATCGGCGTCGAACTCAATTGACCTGATGTCGAACTTAAGGTCTTCGAAAACGGCGTGGGCGAAGAAGGATGATCCGAAGCCGTATTGCAATGATTTCTCCGGCGGCGCAGTCACCGTCCAGACTGACCACGCTCCGGGCACGGCTTCCGTGCCGGGCGCGCTGCCCACAAAGATTTGCTTGCCGGTGCGGGAGTTCCGCGGGCCCTGGTAGATCTTACGCAGAGCAGTTACTTGCGGGGCGGTGAGACAATCCGATTTATCTTCGGCCTGACAAGTCAATACCGCCGGATCGAACTGGCACTTACGCGGATCATCCAGTAAGCCGTCGCTGACACCGTCTAGCTGGTCGCAGGCATTGAGCACCGCTTTTTGAATGGCAGGCAGCTTAGCCGGCGGAATGGCGCTGCCGGGCTCTTTGAGTAAGGCTTGGACATTCCAGGCGGCGGCCGTGAGTAAGTAGGACCAGTCGTTGGCAGGGGCACCGGCGATGATGCCGTCAAAGTCTTCGGGATAGCGTTGGGCCTGCATCAGGGCCTCGCGACCGCCGTCGGAACAGCCCACAAAGTAACTGCGCCCGGCATCTTTGCCGTAGAAAGCGCGGATCAGCTCCTTGGCGTGGACACTCGTCTCCTTCAAGGCGCGATACCCAAAATCGATCAGTTTCTCCGGGTGGCCAATGGCCCAGGTAGCGCCAGGGACAAGGTTGCTGTGGCCGTCGTCAGTGCCGGCGGCGGCATAACCCCGCGCCACGGCCGTCGCGAGCGATCCCGCCGGAATTGAGCCGGCCCAACCCCCATTACCCACTTGTTGAAACTTGCCATTCCAGCCTTCGGCGGGCATCCAAACTTCGATGCGAATTTCGGAATCAGCGGTGGGCCGGGCAGTCAGCTTCACCGCGCAGTGGGCCGGAATTTTCCCCGCCGGAATCAGCTGGGCACCGGTGATCGTAACTTTGTCGAGCTTCAGTTGGCTGAGCTGGTCGCAGGGCTGCTGGGCCTCCAGCAGGGTCGCCAAGAAAAAGAAAAGAGGCCACTTCATGAAGTCATGTATATCACGTCGACCAAACAAGCCAAGGTGAGCGGTTCTCAGGGTCGCCTGCCAAGCCCCCTTTAATTCGGGGTGACGGTGCGGACTTTGCTAACTTGTCCACCTTCGAATTCAAGGCTGAGCGTCTTGCCGGATTGGAGCCGATAAGAGAACTTTTCGTAATCGCCGCTGACGCGCGAGTGAGGTTTTCCAAGGGCTTCGAGAACTTGGCTGCGGGTGTGGCCAACGGCAACGGCGCTGGCTTTTTCGTCAGCGAGTTTCACGATCGCCGGCGAGGGTGCGGCGGCAGCCACGATCCCAGAGCCGACCGGCGTTAGATGGCGTACCGTCGGCGCGTTGGCTTTCAGCTGGCTGGCGCGGGCGTCAAACTGGGCCCGGCTGGCGTCGAAGGCGCGCATCAGGCGGTCGGGGATCTCGGCGGGGTCACGGTTACAGACGTTGCGGCCACTGATGCAAGCATAGTAGCTCTGGCCGCTACGCATGTAGACGCCATCGGGCGCGCCTTTGCAGTTGCCCGGCATGTGGATGTGGCTGTCAAGGCCAAGCGCCTTTCTGTATTGTGTATCATCGAATTTCGCGCTCGGTACGGATTGGGCCCCAAGGCAAAGGGTAGTGGTGAGCAAGTAGATGAGTCGCATGAGAGTAGAGTAACGGCGAATGGCCGGGTTAGTAAGTAGACTAGGGTTTCATTGATGCACAATTCAGGTGTAAGTCTGAGCCCAGGACACAATAACGGCTGAGTTGTCGAGTGAAAGCGCTTTGGCTCTCCGCCCGAAGCGCGCTACTGCCCTAACTCATGACACGTGGTGCATCCTACGGCCGCTTTATTCTGCTTGTGGCAATCCACGCACCACTTCATCTTCAAAGGCTGTTGGAGAATTACGCTCTCCTGCGTGACGATGCTTCCATGGCAGCTCGAACACTCAACCTTTGCGGTCGCATGCGTACCGTGGCTAAAGAACACGAAGCCGGGTAATTCATGCACTACCTGGGATGGAATTTTCCGTTCCGCCATATCGGCGTGGCACGGTTTGCACTGTGTCAGCGCAGGAAAGCCCGCCCGCTCGGCTCGCTCGGCATCGCGATGACAGGACGCACACCTCAGCTTCAACCCTGCGTGCTTCTTGTGACTGAACGGCCGTACTTCGTCCGCCCCCGGCAAGGTCAGGGCAAAACATAGGCCAACAAGGAATCGGAATATTTGTCGTTGTATTTGTTGCCTCCTCCCGCAGCGATGATGACATATTGTTTCTTTGTTTTCTTTGAGTAAAAAGTCATCGGCGTGGCATGCGCACTGGCAGGTACGCGAGTGGTCCAAAGTTCCTGGCCGGTGTCTTTATCGAAAGCCCGAAAGCGGCTGTCGTCCGTCGCGCCAATGAATACCAGCCCTCCCGCCGTCACCATGGAACCGCCGATATTCGAAGTCCCGGTCGGCGCGACATTCTTTTCGAGCAGCGCATCCACGACACCGAGAACACTGCGCCAGCGGAACTCGCCCGTATTCAGGTCGATCGCCGTCAGATGTCCCCAAGGCGGTTTCTGGCACGGCCAACGATTCAGGTCCCAAAATCGTGAGGACGGCGAACCGCTTCCGCGCGTCCGGTAGGCGAGCTTCGAAGTCTCGGGTGCCTTCACCAGGCGGACTAGCATACCGACATCCATGGAGTTCACATACAGCGTCTGAGTTTCGGGATCGAACGATGATCCGCCCCAGTTCGCGCCGCCGTTGGTGCCCGGAAAAAGCACGGTGGGCTTGAGGCCGATGGGCGTGAACAGCGTACCGAACGCGGCCCCTTCCATGAGTTTGGCGCAGTAGGCCCGGGATTCCGGCGTCACATCGGTGAGTTCTTCCGGCTTGAAGCTTTGACGGATGAAGGGAGCGGGTTTCACCGGAAATGGCTGCGTCGGCCAAGCGGACTCGCCGGGAACCTCGCTGGCTGGTACCGGCTTCTCCACGATGTCGAACAGGGGCTTGCCAGTCGTGCGCTCAAACACAAACGCGAAGCCGGTTTTGGTCACCTGCGCCACCGCGTCCACCATCTTGCCGTTACGGCGCACCGTCACCAGTGTCGGTTGGGCCGGCAGATCGTAGTCCCAGATATTGTGATGGACCGACTGAAAATGCCAGATGCTTTTACCGGTCAAAGCATCGACGGCGACCAGGGAATCGCCAAAGAGACCCGCGCCTTTGCGATCGCCGCCATAGTAATCCGCAGAAGGAGAAGTAAGAGGCAAAAAGGCGATCCCCCGCTTCGTGTCCACACTCGGTATGGACCACATGTTTGCGCCTCCCCGGCCCTTGGCGGAGTCGCCCTCCCACGTATTGCCGCCATCTTCGCCGGGCTGCGCGATGCTATGGAACCGCCACACCAGTTTGCCGGTGACGGCATCGAAGGCACGGACATCGCCGTTCGGTCCTTGGGGCTCGCTATCGGGCACAATCGACCCGCAAATCACCACGTTCTTGTAGATGGCGGGCGGCGATGTCATGCCATAACCACGTCCGAAGCTGCGTTTGTCGGTTGGGTCGAACATCCCGAGGCGCAGGTCAACGAAGCCGCCCGTGCCAAAGGTGGCGATCGGCTTGCCGGTGGCGGCATTGATGGCCCATAGCTGTCCATCCAGCGTGCCGTAGAAAAGCCGCTTCTCTTTGCCGTCAGTCCAGAATGCGGCACCGCGGTTCGAGAACAGCATTTGCGATCTGGTCTTGTCCAGCTTCGGATCGAATACCCAAAGTTCCTTCCCGGTCTCCGGTTCCAGCGCAATGAGTCGATCGAAAACCGTGACGACGTACAAGACCCCGTCGATCATCAGCGGTGTTGCTTCGAACGAACTGCGCACCGGGTACTCCGAGCCATCGCTCACGTCGCCGGTGCGATAGGTCCAGGCGGTCTTGAGCGTAGCCACGTTCGACCGGTTTATCTGCTTGAGCCGCGAATACCGTGTGCCTCCCGCATCCCCACCGTATGCGGGCCAGTCTTGACCCGCAGCCGAAACCGCCAGGATCAGCAGCAGCGGAAAATTTCGAATCATTGATTTAGGGGTCACCTTTCCATCAAACTACATTTCGGAAACACACACATCCCTGATCGGCTGACCTCGTTGGTCGAGACCGCGATTCTGGTATAGAATCCATTTGGGTCTAGTATGAAGTGTCCAGCGGAGAAGTGTCGCGGTTTGCGGTTTGGCGTGTTCGACGCCGGCCTGGTCCGGCAGGAACTGCGTAAACATGGAATCCGGATCAAACTGCCGCCCCAGCCTTTTTTAAGGACCTGGTCCAACTGCCGGAAGCGAATGGCGAGGTTGTCACTCGGGAAGACTTGTGCAATACGCTCAGGCCCGATCATCCTTGGGGCGACCACACGCACACCTACAAAATCCTCGAAGCTGGAAAGCGAACTATCCGCCGGGAGCGTCGCCCTCATGGCGGCCAACGCGGCAACCAGTAAACCGCTGTGGAGTTTTCAACAAGCCAATCGTTGAGAGCCTCACCAGATAGTTGGCATCGCTTCGGGATCGAACATAATTACTAACGGACTAACGGAGGAAGCATGAACCGGTTATCGATCATGATGTTGGCCAGTCTCACGATTGCGGCTGCGGCAAATGCGCAGCTGCATTGTGACCTCGCCGGTTACAAACCATTGAACGGGCTCAAAGCGCAGATGCGGGCCGGGTTACTGGAGGTGACGTGGCAGGGTGAGCGCCAGGAACAGCTCCGTGCGGTTTTCACGATTCGGGACCGCCAGCCGGTGGTGCAGGAATTAGCCGCACGCAAAGAAGGAGGTGCCTGGATTGTTCTCGGCACCAATTTGACTCCTGAGTTTCAAGTCACCAGCGGCGTCCGGCGTCTATCGCAACAGCAAATCGCTCCCTTGAAAGAGCTCGGCGTGGCGTTGACCCCGGCCGTGATTGAGCGCGAAAAGTGGAATGCATTCTGGGACGCGCCGCTCATGGTGCCGGGCCGCAACGGCACAAACATGGATTTGCCGAGGAAGCCCGAAGAGATTACACGGGCGTGGGCAAGATACAACGCCGCCGCTTGCCAGGTGAAGACCGATGGCGCACGGCTCGAGATTACGTTCCCAGGCCTGGAAGCCGGTATTTTCTCCGGCTCGCTGCTGTACACCATCTACCGGGGTACGAATCTGGTGCGGCAGGAAATCGCCGCCAAAACTTCGGAAACATCCGCAGCGTACAAATACGTTGGCGGACTGAAGGGTTTTAGCGTTAGCGAGGACACAAAACTAGTCTGGCGCGATACGGCGCGCGGATGGCAGCGCTACGCGTTTGGTGGTTCGGTGAATCAGGATCCAGTGGGTTTGCGGGCCAGGAATCGCTTGGCTATTCTGGAATCGAACGGCGGGTCCCTGGCTGTTTTCCCTCCCTCCCACAAGTTCTTTTTCTCGCGCGAGATCGAGACAAATCTTGGTTACGTTTACTATCGCAAGGACAGCGAGAACAACTTCTCGCTCGGTGTGCGTCAGCCCGATCGAGAGGTCGGCGCCAAGCCTTGGGGCATCAGCGATGCCGTCTGGAACCGCCGCGTGGGCGAAGCCCGGGGTCACCTCAACAACTTTGCCTTATACAATGCGCCGCCGAATACCATGCAGCGCATGCCGGTGTACTTCTACCTAAGCCCCACCGATAGCCGATCCACCCATCAGGCGGTGATGGCGTTCACCCATGACGATGTCTACAAGCCCATCCCGGGCTATAAAGTGCTCGTAAGCCACTTCCATTTCCATTTAAACGAGCAACTCTCCGACGTGGGAACTATTGATGAGGAGCCGACTTGGCTGCCGGTGTTTCGCGACCTCGGCATCAACCTCGCCATCCTCGCCGACTTCCACGGAGACGGGCATCCGAATGACACCGGCAAGATCCGGCTCGATGAGCAAAAAGTCTATTTTCAGGGATGCGAGCGATTCTCCGACCGTGACTTCCTGTTGATCCCTGGCGAAGAGCCGGACCGCAATTTCGGCGGACATTATATGTTCCTGTTTCCGCGGCCGCTGTTCTACACGCACGCGAAAGATGCCCAGGGAAAACAACCGGCCATGGAGACCTTGCCGGACTACGGTAAGGTCTATCATGCCGGTACTGCCGCAGATGAACTGGCGATGTTGAAAGAAGAAGGCGGGCTAGTCTGGCAGACTCACCCGCGAACCAAGGGTTCCACTGGCTACCCGGACGTCACCCATAACCAGGACTTCTTCCTGAGTGACCGGTTCCTCGGGGGCTCTTTCCAATCGCTGCCCGTCGATCTGTCGCAGAAACGGCTGTGTGAGGAACGCTGCTTCGGTCTGCTGGATGACATGAACAATTGGGCGGGACCCAAGTACATGATCGCCGAGGGCGATACTTACATGAAATATCCCGATGACGAGACGTATCCTCAATTAATGGTCAATTACATCAAGCTCGACCGCGTGCCGAAGTTCAAGGACGGATGGACACCCGTGATCGACGCCCTTCGCGCTGGCGACTACTTCGTGACCAGCGGGGAAGTGCTTCTTCGAAACTCTTCCGTGGAGGGTTCCGGTGCGAAGCGGACTTACTCTGCAGAAGCGGAATGGACGTTTCCGCCGGAATTTGCCGAACTCGTTTGGAGCGACGGCACCAAGGTGGACCGCCAGTTGATTGATTTGAAAGATGTCGCTCCGTTCGGCAGCCGGAAGTTCCGTTTGCCCTTCGACGCGACCGGGAAGAAATGGGTTCGTTTCGCAATTTGGGATTCCGCTGGGAACGGCGCGCTGACTCAGCCGACCCATCTGTCGTCGCGCTGAAGTATGGTGCCGGTATAAGTAAGGAGTTACATCATGCAGGTTTTTCGTTCAAGGAATACTGTCCTCCTACGAATAGCTTTATCGGCTATTGCCGTGGCTACGGGATGGGCGCAAAGCAGTACGAGCACCGTTCTCGGAACCGTGGTCGACGCTCAGGGTAGCGCTGTGCCGGGCGCATCGGTGTCGCTCATCAACGTGGGCACGGCGGCTGAACGAGCCGTGAAGACCGACAGTACGGGCGGCTTCCTTCTTCCCAACTTACAACCTGGCACCTACACGGCCAAAGTGGAGAGCACGGGATTTCAGACCTATCGTAAGCAAGGAAATGTCCTTTCAGCGAGCGAAAGACTTTCGCTCGGCACGATTCAGTTGAGCATCGGCGCCATCACCGAGACCATCAGCGTCAACGCCGATGCCACCGTGGTGCAGTCGGCGAGCTCTGAGAATTCGGCCGTTCTGACGACGCAGCAACTGGAAAGCGTTACCCAGCGGGGAAGAAACGTTGTCGGCTTCCTGCGATTACTTCCCGGAGTCAGTACCTCCGCGGAATCGGAGGCGCTTCACGGCGCAGGCGGCATTGGAACGGGACTACCGAACGTGGGCGGCGTGCGTGCCGGTGCCCTCACCATTGGTGTTGACGGTCAACAA
>JANLPT010000409.1:0-6527 GCA_031367405.1 Bryobacteraceae bacterium | reverse complement strand
TTCGTTGCCGAAGGCCTTCATCTCGTCACGTTCCTTGCGGCTGGGTGCGCCGGTGCCGGGCAGCACGATCGCCACACAGGGCAACGTGCCGATGGGGAGGTCAGTGCCAGTAAAGCAGTCCTCGACGCGGTAGAGCTGGGGAATGCGCGTGTCGGGCTTGTCCGAGCCATAGCGATTCATGGCCTCGGCATAAGTGAGGCGAGGGAAGGGAGCCGGGATATCGAAGCCGGCCACGGCGCACATCTTCTGGACGAGCGGTTCGGCAGCGGCGAAGATTTGCTCCTGCTGCGGGAAGGCCATTTCGAGGTCGATTTGGGTAAATTCGGGCTGACGGTCAGCGCGCAGGTCTTCGTCGCGCAGGCAGCGGACAATTTGAAAGTACTTGTCATAGCCCGCCACCATGAAGAGCTGTTTGAAGATCTGTGGCGACTGGGGCAGGGCATAGAAGGTGCCGGGATTGATGCGCGAGGGCACCAGGAAGTCGCGCGAGCCTTCCGGGGTACTTTTCGTGAGTAACGGAGTCTCTAACTCCAAGAAGCCTTGGCCATAGAGGTGTTCGCGCACGGCGAAGGACATCTTCGAACGCAAGATCATGTTGCGCTGCATGCGGGGACGGCGCAGGTCAAGATAACGATGCTTGAGGCGGGTTTCCTCGCTGACATCGCCGATGTCTTCCATGGGGAAGGGCGGGGTCTTCGACTCGTTGAAGATCCAGATCTTGTCGACCACCACTTCCACTTCGCCGGTGGGCAGGTTGGGATTGATGGTGTCGGCGGAACGTTTCTCGATGAGGCCGGTGACGCCGATGACGTACTCGGAGCGTAGGTCTTCGGCGCGGGCATGGGGCTCGGGGAAGCTCTCGCCACGGAAGACGAGTTGCGACGTGCCTTCGCGATCGCGCAGGTGGATAAAAATGACGCCGCCCAGGTCGCGACGCCGATGGACCCAGCCCATCAGCAGCACGCGCTGGCCGACGTGTTCGAGGCGGATGGTGCCGCAATCGTGCGTGCGTTTCAGGTCACCGAGGAAGTCAAGTTGAATGTCAGGCATTGTTTACAGGAGGCGGGCAAGCAACTGCTCGCGCGATAGGCTTTCTTGTGTACCGGTAGCCATGTTTTTAACGGCATAGACTCCGGCATTCATTTCATTGTCGCCGACCATGACGGCGGTGCGGGCTTTCAGTTTGTCAGCGAGTTCCATGGCGCGGCGGGGCTTGGTTGGCGTGGCGAGCTCTACCGAGAGGCCTTGCTTACGGAGTTCAGCGGCCAGCCGCGAGCAGTGGCGGAAGGAGGGCTCGTCGAGCGGGGCGATATAAACGTCGAGTTGAGGGGCGACGAAGCCATCCTCGACGGCCATGATGAGCCGGTCTTCGCCGATGGAGAAGCCGACGCCGGGGGCGGGGAGCTTCGAGCCAATCGTCTCGGCGAGGCCGTTGTAGCGGCCGCCGCCGCAAATGGCGTTTTGCGCCCCGAGCGCTCCATGCAGGAACTCAAAGGTGGTGTGCGTGTAATAGTCGAGGCCGCGGACGAGCCGGGGGTTCACTTCGTATTCGATTTGGCGATCGTCCAAGTAAGTGCGGACGTCGGCGAAGTGCTTCTTCGCGTTGTCATTTAAGTACTCATGAATGCTGGGGAGGGCGGCGATGATGGCTTCGTCGGCGGGCTCTTTGGAATCGAGCACGCGCAATGGGTTCGTTTCGGCGCGGCGGGCATTGTCGGGCGAGAGCTTCTCTTTGACGCCCGCTAGCTGCGTACGCAATTCGTTGACGTAGGCGGCTCGCGAGGCGGGGTCGCCCACCGTGTTGATCAGCAGGCGCGCGCCTTGGACGCCGCAGGCTTTGAGCAGCGTGTCCACTAGCTCGATCATCTCGGCATCGACGGCGGCGCTATCGACGCCAATGGCTTCGGCACCGATCTGGTAGAACTGGCGAAAACGGCCTTTTTGCGGACGTTCGCGGCGAAACATGGGGCCGAGGTAGAAGAGCTTTTGGATGCCGGGGCGCTGGTCAAGCCGGTGCTCGATGTAGGCGCGCATGACGCCGGCCGTATTTTCGGGGCGCAGGGTGAGGCTGTCGCCATGGTCGTCGAAGGTGTACATCTCCTTCGAGACGATGTCGGTTTCGGCACCCACGCCGCGGGCGAATAGGGCGGTCTCCTCAAAGATCGGCGTGCGGATCTCCTGGTAGTTGAAGGTGCGGAAGACTTCGCGGACGCGCGACTCCACCTGGTTCCAGACGTGGCTATCGGGCGGCAGGATGTCGCGCGTGCCCTTGATGGCTTTGATCATTCCGCCTTATACTCCGCCGTTCGCTCGACGTAGTGCTGGGCGTTGTCGAGGAAACGCTGCTGCTCTTCGGCCGTCACTTGCCGGACCACTTTGCCCGGAACGCCCATCACCATGGAGCCCGGCGGAATCGCTTTGCCTTCCGCGACCAAGGCTCCGGCGGCGACCACGCTGCCTTGGCCGATGCGGGCGCGGTTTAACACAATCGCGCCGATGCCGATGACGCAGCCATCTTCTACCGTGCAGCCGTGCAGCATCGCGAGATGGCCGACGGTGACGCGGTTGCCAATGATGAGCGGTGAGCCTTCATCGCAATGCAGGACGGTGCCGTCCTGGATGCTGGTTTCCTCGCCAATGCGGATCCAGTCCACATCGCCGCGGGCTACAGCACAGGGCCAGATGCTGGATCGCGCACCGACCTGCACCTGTCCAATGACTTGGGCGGCAGGGTCAATGTAGGCTGCGGGGTCGATCTGCGGCTGAATGCCGCGATAAGGGCGAATCATGAGGTTTACAGCGTGACTTTTCATGCTAACACGGGAGGCGAAAACGGCGGGTAAGTTGGAAGAACGCCGCCGCATGATAGTTTAAGGAGTGAAATCCAGGTCACAAGTTCCGTGGATCAAATCGCCAGAAAAGCTAAGAATTTCCTCACCGCAACCGGTAAGGTGCCCTTTCGCGAGTGGCTCAATGCCGTTGACGGTGAAGGCCGGGCGAGGATCAATGCAAGAATCCGGCGCATTGAGGAGCTTGGAAATTACGGTGACTGCGAACCGGTTGGATCAGGGGTGTTTGAGTTGAAGATTTACGCCGGACCGGGTTAACGCGTTTACTTCGGAATCGATGGGAACTTGATGATTCTCCTGGGCGGTGGGGACAAGAGCAGCCAGCCCAAGGACATCAAGAAAGCGAAGACGTGTTGGAGGGAATACAATGCCTAAACGAAGCAGTGACTATCGCGATGACCTGCTCGCCGATCTTCGAGACCCAGGCGAGGCGGCACTTTACCTCCAAGCGGCAATGGAGGATTCAGAAGCAATGTTTCTCGTCGCGTTGCGAGATGTCGCGGAAGCGCGCCAGATGGCGAAGGTCGCCAAATTGGTTGGCCCTACGCATAAAATGCTGACTCCCAGGGGAAATCCAATGCACAGCGGTTTAGAGGGAATCGGTTCGAGGACGCAGTTCAGTGCTGGGTTGAATGGTGCAAGGGGCAACAGGGGGTCATAGACATGAAAGCAAAACAGTCCGCCGAACCGAAATATGAATTTATTCAGCCCCGTGATGGAATTCATAACATTTACGCCAATCATGTCAATGCCATGTGGACGGCGCATGATGTTCGAATTACGTTTGGGGAATTGGTGAAGTTAACCGAATCTGTCAGCAAGTCGCCCAGAGTCTTCACCGTGGAGGATCGTGTAGCGGTGACGATGGCGTGGACCGAAGCAAAGTTAATGAATAACATGCTCCCGGAGATTCTCGCTTCCTTCGAAAGTAAGAACGGTGAAATCAAGCTTCCCGTTGTTCCATAGTTGGCGGTTCAGTCCTTCACCCGTGCGGTTCTTAACGGTCTCTCGGCGCTTGGACATCTTGGAGTGGCCGCATTGGCACGAATTCGCGCAGAGGCCTAACGTTTCATCGCCGGGTGCGCTTAAAATTGTGAGTGATGCGCATTTTGCTTGTTTTCGCGATGCTGTTCACCCCGGCTTGGGCTCAGAAGCTGCCGTTTACCTTCGACGCTATGATGAAGCTGGACCGCGTGGGGGAGCCCGCGCTTTCACCCGACGGCAAGCTGGTAGCCTACACCGTGCGCCACATGGACTTGGCGGGCAACACAAGCTCCCGGCAAATCTACGTGGTGCCGATTGGCGGCGGGACACCCCAGGCGATCACCAGCCAGGGCAACAATGACCGGCCGCGTTGGATGCCAGGCGGCCATCGGCTAGCCTGCATCTCGACCCGTTCCGGGACGTCGCAAATCTGGACCATGGAAGCCGATGGCACTGATCCCAAGCAGGTGACGACGCTCGCCACTGAGGCCAGCGGGGTAACGGTTTCGGCCGACGGCAAACAACTCGTCTTTGTCAGTGAGGTGTATCCGGATTGTCCGGACGAGGCTTGCAACGCCGCCAAACTGGAAACGGCGAAGAACAGCAAGGTGAAGGCGAGGGTGATCACCGGTCTGCTCTACCGGCATTGGGACGGCTGGCAAGGCCCCCGGCGCAAGCACCTCATGATTGTGGCGGCTGAAGGCGGCAAGGTGCGTGACCTAACGCCCGGCAACCGGGACGTGCCCTCATTCTCACTGGGCGGTCCGGACGACTACACGATTTCGCCCGACGGCAAGGAGGTTTGCTACGTCACCAACCTGGACCCGGACCCCGCCACCAGCACCAACAGCGATCTATTTGCCGTCTCGACCGAGGGCGGCGAGAGCCGCAAGATCAGCTTGAGCCCTGGCGCGGATGTGAGTCCGCAGTATTCGCCCGATGGGAAGTACCTTGCCTGGCGGACCCAGGAGCGGGCCGGTTACGAGAGCGATCGCTGGCGTTTAGTGCTGATGGAGCGGGAGAGCGGAAAAAGCCAAGTGCTGACGCAATCCCTTGACCGGCATGTGCAATCGTTCACCTGGCTGCCGGATTCGAGCCGTCTGTTCTACGTGGTGGAGGATCGCGGGCGGACGAACCTGCAGATGGTGCCGGTGGGCGGCGGTGCGGCACGCATCATTTTGGGCGGCAAAACCCATGTGGACGATGTGCAGTTTACGCCCGACGGCAAGACCATGATCTTTTCGCAGAATTCGGGGGCGTCACCGGTCGAGGTCTTCCGGGTGCCGAACACGGGCGGCGAGCCAGTCAATTTGTCGAATGTGTCCACCGCGATCCTAGAGCAATATCAACTGACGCCAATGGAGGATTTTACGGTGGAGGGCGCGGAGAAGGCGCGGGTGCAGAGCTTTCTGTTGAAGCCGCCGGCTTTTGACCCCGCGAAGAAATACCCCGTGCTATTTCTGATCCATGGAGGTCCGCAAGGCGCTTGGGGGCAGAGCTGGAGCTTTCGCTGGAATCCTCAAGTGTTAGCGGCGGCGGGCTTTGTGGTGGTGATGCCCAATCCGCGGGGATCGACGGGTTATGGGCAGAAGTTCACTGACGACATCGGCGACGATTGGGGCGGGAAGGTTTTCGAAGACATCATGGCCGTGGTGGACTATGCGGCGAAGCAGCCATGGGCCGACGCTGATCGTTTTGCGGCGGCCGGCGGCAGCTACGGCGGCTACATGGTGAATTGGATGTTGGGCCATACTGACCGGTTTAAGGCTTTTGTCTCGCATGCCGGCGTCTATGACTTGAAGAGCATGGCCGGCGAGACCGAGGAGTTGTGGTTCACGAAATGGGAGTTTAAGGGCATGCCTTGGGAGAATCCGGATAGCTACGCGAAATGGTCACCCAGCAATCATGTGATGAACTTCAAGACGCCGACGTTGGTGATCCACGGCGAACTGGATTTCCGCGTGCCTTATGGCCAGGGGCTTCAACTGTTCACCGGTCTGCAGCAGATGAAAGTGCCTTCGAAGTTACTCATTTATCCGGATGAGGGCCACTGGATTACGAAGCCGCAGAATGCGCAGCTTTGGTACCAGTCGGTGATCGATTGGGTGACGGAGTGGACGCGGAAGTCCCCGAAGTAAGCTGTCCTCCATCACCCCCAAACGGGTAAAAAACGTCCCCCCACGCTCCCCGCCTAATGGGGCCTCTGGGGTCGCACCACCTCTGACCCCACCCAACGGAATCAGCTACTTGCGCTGACGTGGGGGGAGTGGCCTATGCGAAGACCGGTTTGCCGCCGAGGGCTTGCAAAAGGAGCACGATCGTCAAAGCCAGGTACGCGACTGCGGCAATCGCGACCAGCAGCCAGGCGCGGGGCGACGCGGACCGATCCACGGCCCAGCCGAGCAGGGGCAGCACTTGCATGCCATGCATCCCCAGAAAATGGGCAATTCGCAGATCGCCCGCTCGC
Source organism: Bryobacteraceae bacterium (assembly GCA_031367405.1). Classification (GTDB taxonomy): domain Bacteria; phylum Acidobacteriota; class Terriglobia; order Bryobacterales; family Bryobacteraceae; genus JALHNI01. The sequence goes on along the minus strand of JANLPT010000409.1, from coordinate 227 downwards.
ACACTCCAATTGAGGAAGTACAGTCCCGGGCCGCCGTCGGGCAAGCCAATCGTATGGCCCTGATGCGCGATCATGAGGCCGCCAATGGCGCTCGCGCCCAATGTGGCCAGCAGACCCCATCGAATGCCCCAACGCAGGCCCTCCCCCGCCGGAATGCGGTTCGTGCAGTGCCACACGAAAAGCCACGCCAGCAGCCCGGTATTGATCAAAATCAGAATGCCCATCGC
>JANLPT010000396.1:0-13295 GCA_031367405.1 Bryobacteraceae bacterium | reverse complement strand
CCCTCCGGGAACTAAGTGACCGGGTATGTTCAGCAGTCGACAACCCGTTCACTTCGTTCCCGGTTGGTGGCGGCGTTGAAAAAATGGACTTACGAATATGCCTCATGGAGCGAGGGAGCGTGCCAAACAAACTCTTCACGCGGTCGCGGCTAGTCGTAGTGACCGCGAAGTTGATTCCAGCGTACGGCGATCAAGTCAGTAAAGGCCTGCAAGCCATTCAGCATCGTCACCTTGGTGCCTTCGGCATTGGCCCAGCGCACTGGCACTTCGACCACTAAGTAGCCCAGGCGTTGAGCGACAAACAGCGCTTCGACATCGAAGCCGAAGCCCGGTATCCGCACGCGCCGGAATACTTCCTGCGCCACATCGCGGCGAAAGAGCTTGAAGCCGCATTGCGTATCCGCGTAAGGCAAGCCGGTAATCAAGCGCATCGTCAGATTGAAGAAGCGCCCCGAATACTCGCGAAAAGCGGACTGGTGAACCGAAACCAGCTTCCGGTTCAGCGCCCGCGAACCAATCGCGCCCACGGCGTTCTGCTCGCGCACGGCGGCGATCAGCTTTTCCACCTCTTCTATCGGCGACGAAAGATCGGCGTCGGTGAAAAGGACCCATTCGCCCTGCGCCGCCAGCATGCCATGGCGCACAGCGTACCCCTTGCCACGGTTGCCCGGATTGCGCAGCAGGCGCACGGTGGGGTAAAGCTGAGCAAAATCTTCCACCATCGCCGCCGTCCCATCGCGTGACCCATCGTCGACAATCAGCACCTCGGCGTCGCCGAATGACGAAGTATTGAGGAAAGAAAACAGCCGGGCCAGAGTCGCTGGCAGCCGGTTCTCCTCGTTGTAAGCGGGAATCACGATCGAAAGGAAGGCCAACTCGACATTATACTGCGCTGGCCTTTATCATGAAGTGTTACCCCCCCTCGATAGGAGCCTCATTTGTCCCTGGAACAAGATCTGCTGGCGCAACGACTTCAACGCGTGCGGGAGATCGAGCAGTTGGGCTTCGCCCCTTACGGTCATCGCTTCGACGCTTCGCATCGTCTGCCCGAAATCATTTCTCGCGCCGGCGAATATACCGCCGAGTCGCTCGAAGCCACGCGGGTCGAAGTGAAGGTTTGTGGCCGTTTGCAGACCATTCGCCGCATGGGCAAGGCCGGTTTCGCCAACCTCGAACAAGGCGGGGCTAAGCTACAGATTTACGTCAAGAAAGACGACGTTAGCGAGGCTGGCTACGAGCTCTATAAAGGCCTCGACTTGGGCGACATCATCGGCTGCGAAGGCTATCTCTTCCGCACGCGCACCGGCGAATTAAGCGTCCACGTCGGCAAGTTGATCTTCCTCTCGAAGACGCTGCTGGCGATGCCGGAAAAGTTCCATGGCCTGGAAGACACCGAGACGCGCTACCGCCAGCGCTACCTCGACTTGCTCTCCAATCCCGACGGGCGCGAAATTTTCTTGAAGCGCGCCAAGACGGTTTCGTCGCTGCGCCGCCAGTTGGACGCCAAAGGATTCATCGAGGTGGAAACGCCCATGCTGCAATCGCAGTACGGCGGAGCCGCCGCGCGCCCCTTCGTCACCCATCACAACGCGCTCGACCTTGACTTATACCTCCGCATCGCACCGGAGCTGAATCTGAAGCGCCTCGTCGTAGGCGGCCTCGACCGCGTCTACGAAATCAATCGCAATTTCCGCAACGAAGGCATCTCCACCCGCCACAATCCCGAATTCACCATGCTCGAGTTCTACCAGGCCTACACCGATTACCTCGGTCTGATGGACTTGACCTGCGAATTGCTGAAGCAAACCGCGCTCGACGTTAACGGATCGACGCTGTGCGAATGGGACGGCCACCAGATTGACCTGGGCCACATTCGGCGCTTCACCATGCGTGAAGCGGTGGTCGAGTTCTGGCCCGAGGCGGCTACGCAGCCTTCGCTCGACAACGTGCGCGATCCGGCATGGCTGGCGAAGCATGGCCACAAATCGAACGCGGGCGAGAACCTCGTCGAGATCTTCGAGCGCGTCGCCGAGCATCATTTGATTCAGCCCACCATCATCTACGATTTCCCCGTCGAGGTCTCGCCGCTGGCCATGCGCAAGCCCAGCGAGCCGGCGCTGACGGATCGTTTCGAGGTTTACGCGTGTGGCATGGAAATCGGCAACGCCTTCACCGAACTGAACGATCCGCAAGAGCAACTCCGCCGCTTCGACATGCAACTCGGCATGCGCGAACGTGGCAACGACGAAGCTCATCAGATGGACGAAGACTACGTCCGCGCTTTGAGTTACGGCATGCCCCCCGCCGGCGGCGAGGGCATCGGCATTGACCGGTTGGTGATGATTCTGACGGGGCAAAAGTCCATTCGCGACGTGATCCTGTTCCCGCTACTGCGTCCCGAAGGCGCGATAGGGTTGGCGGACCAACTAAGGGTCCTGGATAATCCCGTCGTCAAGGTTGTCGAGAACGACTTTAATTTTGGCCTGGAAGATTAGTCACTTTGTGCCACGCGACGACTAATTGCCAAACGAACCCTGACCGTGAGGGAGGGGATCAAACCATCATCCCCTCCCTTACGGTCGGGGTTCAGTTGATTGGTGGGGACCGGCCGGGAGGCCGGTCCTACTATGTTTGAGCTCTTCGTCGCCCGCCGCTATCTTCGCGCCAAGCGCAAGCAAGCCGTCATCTCGGTGATCACCGTAATCTCGGTGCTCGGCGTGGCCGCCGGCGTTATGGCGCTGATCATCGCCCTCGCCGTCAACAACGGCTTTCGCGGCACCTTTCAGCGATCGCTACTGGGAGCTACGGCCCACATCAACGTGCTCGAAAAGCAGGTCGACCAAGGCATTCCCGATTGGCGCAACCTCATTGCCAAAATCAAAAAGATTCCCCGCGTCACCGGCGCGGCCGCCACGCTTTACGCACCCGTCTTCCTCTCCGGACCGCTGCAACCTTCTGGCTGCACGCTCAAAGGCATTGACCCGCAAGCGCCCACCCAACGCGCCGATGTCCTCAAGATCCTCAAAGCTGGGACGATTGACGACCTTGACCAGGAGCTGCCCGGCATCATCCTCGGCTCCAAGCTCGCTCAAGAGACCGGCATGCGCCTCCATAGCCAAATCCAGGTCATCAGTCCGCAAGGCGAGATGACGCCCTTCGGCCCGCGCCCCGCTTACTTCCGCTTCCGCGTCGTGGGCATCTTCGAGTCCGGCTTCTACGATCTCGACAAGACCTGGGCCTTCACGTCGCTCAAACAAGCCCAAAGGATCATGTCGCTCCCCGACATTGTCAATTCCATCGAGATCAAAGTCAGCGACCTCGACGCCGCCCCCGAAATTGCGCGCGAAGTGGAACGCGTCACCGGCCCCAAGCTCGCTGCCCTGCCCTGGACTGAGCAGAACCGCCAAATCCTCGGTGCCATGCGGCTCGAGCGCACCGTCGCCATTCTCACCATCGGCCTCATCCAGATGGTCGCCGCGCTCAATATTCTCATCACGCTGATCATGATGGTGATGGAGAAGCAGCGCGACATCGCCATCCTCATGTCGCTCGGCACACGGCAGGAACAGATCCGCCGTATTTTTCTTTTTCAAGGCCTGCTGATCGGCGTCATCGGCACCGTCATCGGATTGGTGCTCGGCTACGGGCTCTGCTATCTCGGCGATCACTACCGCTGGATTAGCCTGGACGAATCGGTCTATTCAGTAGCTTATGTGCCGTTCGAAGCGCGCTGGATCGATGGCGTGTGGGTGGCCTCGCTGGCCATCGCCGTCAGCATTGTAGCCACCCTCTATCCGGCCCACGCCGCCACCAAAGTCGCGCCGGCGGAGGCGCTGCGTTACGAATAAACCGTCATGGCTCAGTCATGGCTCAGTCGCTTTAAGACGCTCAATCAGGCTGGTGATCTCTTCGTCCTTCGCGTGGATGGTGCTGCGATGATGCGCTTCCCAATCCTTCAGGCGGCCGGCCAACGGTTCAAGCTCATGGATCCTGGCCCACAAGCCGCCGATCTCCTGGTCCTTCGCATGCATCGCCGCCGCCCATTCCCGTCCGCTCTGTGCCATCCGCGTATTCGCTTCGCTCAACCGATCCGGCAGTGCCTCGTATTCGCGAACCAAAGCCGAGAGCGTGCCGATCTGGGCATCTTTCGAGCTCATTTCCTCCAACGCCGCTCCGTGGGCTCGCGCGGCCTCGTGCTGCCGGGCCTCCCACTCGCCAATGTGGGCCCGCAAGGTGGCCAACTCTTCGTCCCGCTGCGCCGTCAGGCCGAGAAGACGCGTCTCAGATTCCCGCAGCTTTGGAACCAACAGCTGCAATTCCTCCAGCCGCAATCCCTGCGCGCGCTCCTGGGCCGGCTTGGCTGGCAGTTCTTTTTGTAGCTTGTCGATGCTGGCTTCGAGCACCGGCAGCACCCGCATTTTCCGCGAGGCGGTATCCAGCTGCCCGCGCAGATCCTGCAGCTCCGATTCGCGAGCCGTCACCACCAGTGACGCCGCCTTCAGATCGAGCTCAAGCTGCGAAGCCTTTAGCTTCCAGTCACCGAATTCGTTTTCCACCTCGGTCAACCTGGCGAGCGCCTGATGCTTCTCGGCCGCTTCGAGTTTGGCGTCCTTTACGGTGTCCGTCAGCCTCCCGCTCACTTGATCGAGCTTTGCGCTCCAAGCCGCCGCCGCACTGGCCACTTCCCGGTTAGCGAAATGGCGGCACAGCCACCAACCAGCGACTGCACTGACGATGCCGATCGCCAGCATCGCCATCAAATCGGTTAAACCGTCCATGATCTTCATCGCCTCCGCCACCACTCGACTAGCCCCCCAAGATGACACATTCGCCCGCGAAGATTCAATTGCTACCCGAAAATACAAGCGCGCGTTATCATGCTACGAATGGCGTCTGCGGATTACCGAATTGTCGAACGGAACCTGCGGGCCGCCATGGGCTGCTTCGCCCGCTCGAAATCCACCGGCGAATCCGTCGCCCTGCCGGGCCTGCAATTGGTTTACTCCGCCATCCCCCATGCCGTTTTCAATGCGGCCTTGCTGACCGAACCGGTACTGGCCATTAGCGACCTCCGCCGCCGGCTCGATCGCGCGCGCGACCATTACCTCCGGCGCGGCCAAGCCTGGTCACTGTGGCTTTGCGAGGAGTGGATTGACCCCGATCTCCGCGCCCTCGCCGTCAACATCATCCAGGATTTCAACCTGCAATACTCGTCCAATCCGCCCGGCATGCTCGCGCCCCAGCTCAGCCCGACGATCCGCAACCTGCCCAAGCTTGACCTGCAACCGATCTCCACAGCCACCGCGCGCCTCGACTTCTGCCACGTCATGTCCGTCGCTTTCGAAGGCCCCTTCCCCGTGCTGCTCGAAGCCTACCAGGAGGAGCGCTTCTGGAGCGCTGACTTCCACGGCTGGATCGGCTATCGGGATGGGATGGCTGTTTCGACGGCCTGCACGGTCACCGCCGCCGGGGCGGTCGGCGTCTATGCCGTCGCCACGGTTCCTGGGGAACAAGGCAAGGGCTATGGAGAGGCTATCGTGCGCCATGCTGTGGAACAAGCGCAAGGTGAGTCTGGGGTGACGGCTTCCGTGTTGCAATCGAGCGTGGCCGGGATGCCGCTCTATCGCCGCCTGGGCTATCGTCCGGTGGCCGATTTCACGATTTATATTTCCCGCTGAGCTTACTTCCGGCGCGGCTCGGGCTCGGATTCGGCCTTCTCGTTCGGTTCCATTTCTTCGCCCGACAGCTTGGCCAAAAACTGCGTCGGGGGATTCAAGATCGCCCCGAAAACGATCACCACAAACACGGTAAAGATCGCCGCCACAACGTACATCATGCCTTCAGTGTCTCACCTCCGTCAGTCAATCACTTCACCCAACTGGTCAAACGCTTCCCCTCCGGCTCGCCAATAGCCCTTTGAAGAACCTCGCCACCAGCAGGCATGTGAGGATCAGCCCTCCGGCGATCGCGCCGTACTGGCCAAGCGAGACGAAGTTCATCCACCACCAACGGCGCTCTCCGTTCAGCAGCAACGCGCGCCGGGGATCATCGCGCTGATACTCCACCCGGACCGCTGAGCCTTCCTTCAAATCGACACTCGATGCATCTACCCGATCCACGGCGACCACCGGGGCGTTGCCGCCTTCCGGCGTAAATTCCACGCCCACGATCAAATGGGGCACCAACGCGTCCACGCCTTCCGATTCGCTGGTCGCGCCAATCTCGTCCACCAGACGCAACGCGACCACCTTGCCGGAGGCCTCGGCGAGCACCCCGGACGGACGGCGGTCCGATAGGGGCGATAGCCAGTAAGCCATGGCCACCAGCAGGCATGCGGCGCTGGCCGCCCAGAGCCATTTGCTGGTTCGCGTGGCCAACCAGCCGAGCAGTGCCATGGGGGCCAAGCTCAACAGGAACTCCGGCACCGGCCAGGCGCTCTCGTAGAGGCTATAGGCAATCGAAGCGGTGGTTTGCCCGGCCAGCCGGACTTGCGAGAAGATCCGCCACTCCTTAAAGAATCCCGGCGGCTGCACGCGCACCTTCACCGTCTGCCCAACGCGGAGGCCGTCATAAATCGAGGACGGCACCCGCACCTTTTCGACGCCCACCAGGTCGGGGTGGCCATCTTTCCTTTCCCGCATCCGGTGCCGAATTTCGGCCATCGGGCCATCTTCGCGTTGCAAGCCGACCTCCAGCGTGCGCGTCCAACTGGCGTAGTTGAAGGAGATGCGCTCCTCTTTCGACGCGACGACGGCTTCCTTCTCCACGCCCACCCCATCCAGCCAGAAGCTGCCCAGCAGTAAGGCTCCCACGATCAGCACCATCACGCCCCAAAAGATGAACCCTAAGATCAAACTCAACACGCGGCCAATGGCTTGAAACATAAGTGCTCCTTCTTAGTGAACGTAAATCAGGCTCAAGATTTTACGCTGGAGGCGCTCCACGGGAGCATAATGGTTCGGTGGATCCCAACCAGGTAACGCTATTACTAGAACGCTCCCGCCAAGGCGACGAAAATGCCGTCAATCTCTTGGTGCCTCTTGTCTATGACGAACTCCGCCGGCTGGCGCATTCCTACCTGCGCGGCCAGCAACAGACCATCCAGGCCACGGCCCTGGTGAATGAAGCTTACATCAAGCTGATCGAAGGCCGCGAACAGACCATCAACAATCGCGCCCACTTCTTTGCTCTGGCTGCCCGCGTGATGCGCCAGATCATCGTGGACTATGCTCGCACCAAAGGAGCCCAGAAGCGTGGTTCCGGCATGGCCAACCTGGAGCTGAAAGAAGAGATCCTTTCGCTCGACCAGGACTCGGAACAAGTCGTTGCCATCCACGAGGCACTTGACCGGTTGGCGATCCACGACGCGCGCAAGGCGCAACTGATCGAGATGCGCTTCTTCGGCGGCATGACGGCTGAGGAGTGCGCCGAATCGCTCGGTGGCGACGTCACCGCAGCCCAGGTTTATCGCGAGCTCCGACTCGCCCAAGCCTGGCTGCATCAGGAGTTAAAGGCCTGAACCCTGAGATTGAACGCCATTTCTTCGCGGTCGCTGACCTGGGCCCCGCCGCTCGCCGGCTTTACCTGGACGAACAAGGGCTCGATGCGGAGACACGCGCGGCGGTGGAACGTCTCGTCGAGTTCGATCACGGCGCCGCCACCTTCCTCGGTACGCCCCTGGCCAGCGTCGCCTCGCAGATCGAGCAAAGCGTTCCGGCCACCAGCGCCGAGCGTGTCGGCCCTTACAAGCTGATTCGTGAAATCGGCCGGGGCGGCATGGGTGCCGTTTACGAAGGCGAGCGCTCCGATGGCGAACTCACCTTGCGCGTGGCCGTCAAGTTCGTTTCGCGGGCGATCCGCAGTGACTTTGTCGTCGAGCGTTTCAAGCGCGAGCGGCAGATCCTCGCGAATCTGAATCACCCGAACATTTGCCGCCTGATCGATGCAGGCACTGCCGAAGATGGCTCGCCCTATCTCGTGATGGAACTGATTGAGGGCGAGACGATCGACGTGTGGTCGCGTGGGCGTGCAGCGCGCACCGTCTGTACCTTGTTCCGCCATGTCTGCGATGCGGTGCAACACGCGCACCAAAACCTGATCGTGCATCGCGACTTGAAGCCCGGCAACATCCTGGTGACGCCCGCTGGCCAGCCCAAACTGCTCGACTTCGGGATTGCCAAAATCCTCGACACAACGCCCGTCAATCTGCAGAACACTCTGCGCGCTCTGACGCCCGACTATGCGAGTCCGGAGCAAGTCGCGGGCCTGCCCATCACCGCCGCCACCGACATCTACGGCCTGGCTTGCGTGCTATACCATCTGCTCACCGGGAAGCCGCCTCGACGGCGGCCAGGCCAGGATATGCCCCCGCCCGCTTCCAGCTTCGCACCTGCCTTGGACGGCGATCTCGACGCGATCCTCGCCCGGGCCATGCAACCCGAACCCACCGCCCGTTTCGCCACGGCCCGCGAGTTCGGCGAAGAACTGGGCCGCTGGGTCGCCTATGAGCCCGTGAAGGCCGTCGACGGCGGTTGGGCCTACGTGGCGCGACTCTTTGTGCGTCGCAATCGCTGGATCGCCGCTTCCATGGCGGCGGTGACGTTGCTGCTCACTGCCGGCACCGGCTACGCCTGGTGGCGTGCGGACCGCGCCCAGCGGCAAGCGCAAACGTTAAGCCGAATCGTGAATGAGACGAATCTCGCCATCTCAGTCGCGCCCGATGCAAGGGCGATGGCGGACGCCGTAAAGCGCCAGTGGCGTTCTCTCCAGCATGCCGGGTTCGCCGATGCAGATTCCGCGCTCGCGGTTGCCGAAGTGCTCCGATCCTGCGGCGACGATATGGGGGCCGCGAAGCTGCTGGCTGAAGTGGATCACCGCACCGATGGGGCCGTCCTGACCCGGTTGCTGACGGCCCAGAGCACCCTGGCTCTCGATCAGGGTCACTTAGGGGAAGCCGCCCAGTTCGCGACGCTGAGTCTTGCCCTGGCCGAACAAGTGGCTTCCGACCATCCCGCGATCGCCGCAGCGGCGGCCACCCAAGAATCCCGGGTCGATCGCCACCTTGGACAATTGTCCCAAGCCCGCCAGGCCGTGGAACGAGCCATCGGATGGCTCACGGGCAGTCCTGGTTTGTCCGCCGAAAGAGACCGGCAATTGGCGGCGGCTTTCCATCAAATGGCCCATATCCTTGAGGATTCCGGCGATCTCACCCAGGCCCTCAAGGTCCAGCAATTGGCAGTCGAGCGCCAGCCACAAAATCTCACGATGCAGCGCCGGGTCGGCGAGCTTCTGGAGGCTTCCGGCGAACGTGACCGCGCCCGCCAGCAGTATAAGTCCATCATCAACCGGCGGATCGCCGGTCTGCTCGCCTCCCCCGCCGGGCGCGCCGAGTGGCTGAACGACAACTTTCGTTATGCGATGGCCTTGCGATCAACCGGGGGCAGCGAAATCGAAGCCGTCAATCTTCTTCGTGAGGCATCTCGAGAGGCGAAGCGGCTGGCGGGCGAGTTTCCAGAGGATCGGCGTGTGGAAATCGCGCGTGCCCGCATCTTGACGGTTTGGCAGGGAGACAGTCCGGCAGGTCGTCTAAATGCGGACGCGGAGTACCTGCGCATGCTCGACCGCAGTCCTGCCGACGCGGAGGTTCTGCGTGAATTTGCCGCCAACCGTATCGCCCTGGTGCGAGTGCTACCCCAGGACCAAATCGCGCCCTCCTGCTCCGATGGACTCAACCGCCTTAAAGCCACCCCTCATCCCGCCGTCGCCCTGCTCGCCCGGCAATTGCAACAAATTTGCAGCGCCCGTTAGAAAATCCCTCGCCGTTTCCGTTAATCAAGGCAAGACCGGAGGAGGACGCGGGGAGTAATCTATGGTTCGCCTTGGGGGTCACCCAAGTGTTTGGTTGCTCCCTGTGCCGGTTTCTTTTTGGGTAAGGCGAAAACAAAACGCCAATTCCCGTTGTTGAGGGTGGAACCGGCGGAGGACGCGGGCTAAGCGAATCGCCATTAGAGCGATCGCCCCGCGCCGGTTCCACCCATTTTTCTCGCCTAACCCAACTCCCTTAATTTCAGTTAGTTACGAGCCGGTTCCGCGCTTCACCGAATCATACAATGATTAAGTCTTTTATTATCAAATTCTTAGAGTCATTTGTCTCAGCTCGGCATCTCACCGAAAAATTGTAATATCACCTGGAGCCCATGATAATAAAAGCTTTATAAACTAGTCGGACACGGCCAACTAATAAAACATTTCTGGCGACTGCCGTTTTATGCACAACTTTTGAACAAGCCCCCAAACCGCTAACGCTGAACGAGTTCCACGCGCCGGTTCTTTGTTCGACCCGCCTCTGCCCCATTCGATGCCACTGGTGCGTAAGCCCCCACTCCGGCCGGTACCAACCGATCCGCCGCGATCCCGTGCTTCGCTGTCAGTTCCCGCACCACTGACTCGGCCCGCTTCCGCGATAGCTCCAAGTTATACTCATGCGCGCCGACATTGTCTGTGTGCCCCACCACATAAAGCTTCACCGTCGCGTTCGCCTTCAGCACCCCCGCAATCTGCTCCACGGCCGCCGCTGACTCCGCCTTTAACTCCGCCTTGTTCGTATCGAACAGGATCCCGTACAAAGCAATGTGGCCATCCTTCGCGAGTCCCGTAGAAATCTCGGCCGCCGTCACCTGCCCCGTATCCATGATGGCGCTCTCGATAATATCCAACTGCACCACCACCTGCCCTTTGGCCACCACGATGCCCTCCGGCTGTAACCCATCGTTGTATTCGATCACATAGAGCGCCAGCGTCACCTTGGCCGTCGGCGTCGTAAATCGACCCGCGTAGAAGCGTTGCCCCGCATAGCTATATTCCAGAATCTGGCCCACCTGGCTGAAAAGGACGTCATAGCGCACGCCCATCATCCCCAACGGCCCTTCATCCATGCCCTCAAACAGCTTCTGCGCGTTCAGTTTCGCCAGCGCCAAAGTGTAGTTGCGATAGACCTCCGTAGCCGTCCGCCCCTTCGGCACCAGATAGGTGATTCGGGTCAGCTTGCCTTCCACGCTCTCGCTTTTGGCATACCCAAAAGGTGCCGACACCACGGTAATCCGCCCGAGCGGCAACGTGTAAGCCTCATAAGTCTTTTCGAAATACCCAATGATCTCTGCTCCGGCATAACGGGTCAGCAGCGGATGGTCTCTTGAACCCGCGCGATCTGCGGCGAAAAGTGCCGCACCTATCGCCAAGCTCAGCGTGAAACGTATCAGCATCGAAACTCCTATCCCAAACTTAATCGGGTCGTCAGGCCCTTCAGTGGTGCTTCAAAAAGACCGGCCTGCTTGGTAGGCGCAAACTTCAGGTCCGAAAAGATGGAGTCGACAGGCTCCAGGGAGACGATCAAGAGTCCCTCGTCCTGGGGACTGTCGCGCAGAAAGGCCTTTGCGCCGCAGAGCCATTCGCGAATGGCAACCGGATCGGCCTGCGCCACCTTGGCATCGAGCAGCGGCAAATACTCGGGGTAAGCGTGAAAAGCCGCTTCATCGATCATGGGTACGAAGACCTCGCGCGACTTGGCGACATACTGCTCGATCGTCAGTTCTTGAAAAAGCGCGACCAGTCCGCCGTACCCCAGCAGCGCATCCCAACAGGACCGCAGCCCCGTAGCCTCGCCCACGCGGAGCGAGGGATGAAACGGAGCCTCATAGGGCGATTCAGGATCCATCTGATAGACGTCCTCGGTGGTCAGAAAGTGCGGCGGACGGCCTTGCGGCCAAATGCCGAGGCCGGGCGCGGGCATCCAGGCGGCCCCATTCGGGCTGATCTTCTTGGTGCCTTCGTAGTTGAGGCGAGAGAGCTCGATGAAGAGGTCCAGCCGGCCAACACTGCTCAGGCGGCGCGCCAGCGTGGTGGCTACATGCAGCCACGCCGCTAGGCGGTCCGGGTGGGCGATGGGCTGATGAAAAGGCCGGTCAGCATAGGGCAGCAGCCAGACATGGCGACCGGCCTCGCGGGAAAGTAACTTAAGAGCAAGCATAGCGATCTGAAGCCGCGCCAGTTTAATGCCGGCGGCTAACCTCTTTCTCAGGAAGGGCGGCGAGTAACTCAATGAGCAATTCGTGCAACGGCTCGCGGCTGGCGATCAAGACACCCTGGTCCGCCTTACTTTCGCGAATATACACCGGCGTCAGCGCAAACAAGGCATCGGTCAGCTTGCGGCCTTGGGAGAAGAAGTCGCTGGCGACAAGGTCCGGCACAATGAAAGGCATCGCTTTCAGATAACTAGGCCGGGCGAAACCCTCGCCAAACAGCTCACGCGACATCTTTCCAAAGGGATGGCCCGCCGCCGCCATCTTCTTCGCCAGAGCTTCGGGTGGCGTATCTTCCACCAGCGGCTTGAATCCCGGATGTTTCAGCAGAAACGCGGGCAGTTTCACCGGTGGCGGCGCGGCCGGCGAATTGGCCAGCAGCATCACGGTGGCGAACGAGTAGCCAAAGTAATTCTCGACAAAATACTTCACCTCCACCGCCGTACACCAGAAACTTAAGAAATGCTGGTATTTGGCCACGTCCAGTGGGCCGGTGAGGGCTTGTACGTCGCGAACGAGCTGATCACCATCCAGCATCTGGAGTACTTGGCCGGCGCGGCGCTGATAGCCAGAGGCTGGCTGCAAGCGGTAGAGATCATCGAAGAACCGATCACGCCGCTCCGGCGTGGAAGGCGACATGGCCTCCTGCGACCAGAAGCAAGCCGCTTGCGCCTTGAGACTCTTTTCGAGCGCCTGGACGAGGCCGGTGAGTAATGGCAGCGTCCGCAGCCGCTCGGCTGTCCGTATCGGAAAAGAGTCCACCGGCAGCCAGTAGAGCGATCCCCCGGTGAAGGACTCCGCGTAACGAAATGGCAGTAGCCGTTCGGCCGGCGGCAGCGCGGACGCAGTGCTCACGGCGCGCTGCCCACCCCGGGGAAGGGCCCATTAGCGACGTTCCCAAGTCCGGGCCCCGTGCCAACTGAAGCGCCGATATTCCCCGCCACAGCCTTCGTATCGTTCTTCAGTGCCTTCACGTGAATGCCGAGGAAGCCGATGTTGTTCTCCGAACCGAGCAGCGAGCCCTCCAGGCCCTTCAAAGCCTGATCGATCCCCAGCATGTTGATCTGGTTCGCATAGGCTTCGTTGTTGCCGATGAAGAAGCAGTTGTTCATGCCGCCCATGCTCGTATTGACGGCTAGCACCAACGTGGTGCTGTTCTGCTTCACGTCGATCCACGCCGGACCCGAACCATTCAGCAGGTTCTTAATTGCCAACGAA
>JANLPT010000377.1:0-5885 GCA_031367405.1 Bryobacteraceae bacterium | reverse complement strand
CGGAGGGCCCCAGGAGGCCGTCGTCGTCGTCCTTCTTCACGAGAACGAGAAGCAATCGATCGCGTCTCTGCGCAGCGGACCACTCAAGTTTGCAGAAGTAAGACTGCAAATACTCGGGCGACAGGACGGCTAGCGTTCTCTCCGCTTTCGCCGATGCCTCGTCCATTTTAAGGACGAAGTTATCGCCGGGGCGGATATCCCAGTCCTGCAGGAAGACTTTGTAATGATTGGCTTCCAGCTGCCAGGCAATCCACGTCGCCAGGAGCGGTCGGTCCCGGTGAATGAGACAAAGAAATCAAAAGCTTCCGGCACTTACTGGGAGTCTATCACTAGGCCCCTCAACCGAGGCTCGAGCCGCTCACTCTCCATGAGGCATGCTCGCAAACCCATTATTGTCAACGTCGCAACCAGCCGGGAACGCAGTGACCGGGTTGTCGACGGCCGAGCGGACCCGGTCACTGCGTTCCCGGCTGGTTGCTGCCGGTAGGGTGCCTCATGCCCCTCATGACGCGCCAAACGCGTCCCCGACTTCGTGCGCGGCTGGGAGGCGCGTTACAGCGGACCCGTCCTCGGATCAGGCAAAATAGAGCTATGGACGCCGGTAAGAAATTTCTAGAAGAGAACGCCAAAAAGGAAGGGATCCAGACGACGGCGTCTGGCTTGCAGTACGAGGTACTGCGCGACGGCGACGGCCCCAAGCCCGGTGCGGTGAGCACGGTGGAGGTTCATTACGAAGGGCGTCTCATCGACGGCAAAGTCTTCGACTCAAGCTACCAGCGTAAGGAGACCATTTCCTTCCCGCTCAACCGCGTGATTCCGGGCTGGACCGAAGGCTTGCAGCTAATGCCCACCGGCTCCAAGTACCGGCTCTACATCCCCTCGGAACTTGGCTACGGCGCGCGCGGCGCCGGCGGCGACATTCCGCCCCATGCCGCTCTCATCTTTGACGTCGAACTAATCTCCATCCGTTAGTTCTTCCTGTCACACTGGAGAGATGAACGCAGCAAATCGGTCAGTAATTGGCATGGACTTGGCCGAACTTGAGCAAGCGCTCAAGCCCGAACCCGCCTATCGGGCCAAGCAAATCTTCGAGTATGTTTACACGAAACGCATCCTCGACTACGAGCAGATGACATCCCTCCCCGCCGCTCTGCGCAAGCGCCTGGCGGCGGATCTTCCCATCGGCCTGCCGCACGTCAACCAGCGCTTCGATTCGAGCGATGGCACCCGGCGTTACTTACTCGACATGGCCGACGGCCGCACCATTGAGACCGTGCTGATGCCGCAAGATAACCGCGACACCATCTGTATCTCCTCGCAAGTGGGCTGTGCCGTGGATTGTAAGTTCTGCCTCACTGCGCTAATGGGGCTCGAACGCAATCTGACAGCGGGTGAGATTGTGGCCCAGGTGTTACTGGTGATGCAGCACAACGAACTCTCCCCCATTGACCGGCGGCTGAATCTGGTGCTGATGGGCATGGGCGAACCGCTACTCAACTTGCCGAATGTGCTCAAGGCCACCCAGTTACTCACCGCCGCAATCGGCATCGCACCCAAGCGAATTACGTTATCCACCTCCGGCATCATCCCTAAGATGGATGAGCTGGCGCAAGCCGAAGTGCGCCCGCGTTTGGCCATCTCCCTCAATGCCAGTTACGAAGCGCAGCGGCGCGACATCATGCCGATCACTAAGAAGTATCATCTGGCCGACCTGATGGACGCCTGCCGGCGCTATCCGTTGCGAAGCGATGAGCGCTTGACGTTCGAGTATGTGCTGCTGAAAGATGTCAACGACACTGACGAAGACGCCCGCCGCGTGGTGCAGTTGATTGGCAAGCTGGATTGCAAAGTGAACTTGATCGCACTCAACCCAGGCCCCGGCATTCCCTACGGGACCCCCACCGAGGAGCGCGTCGCGTCCTTCCAACGCATCATCCGCGATGCGGTGCCGTGCTACTTACGCAAGCCGCGTGGACGGGATATCTATGCCGCGTGCGGCCAGCTGAAGCGCATGACGACTCAGGAATTAGTCAACGTCAGCTAATTTCTCGTTGGGCTAAGCATCCCCTTCCTGACGGTCGGGGTTCGTCAGACTTAGCGAACCCTGACCGTGAAGGAGGGGATTCTCGCTTGCGTCCAGTAACGTTCACTCGCTAGCCGTCTAAAAAAATAAATGGCATTGGCGTGCCAGCCCGCGCTTAGATCTAACGTCCCCGAGGCGCGCCGCGGCCACCGCCGCCGGATCCACCGGGCCGGCCACCGCCACCGCTAGGACGACCGCCACCGCCGCCGCCGCGGAAACCACCGCCACCACCGCCCGGTCCGCCTCGCCCGCCATCGCGGCCGCCACGGAAGCCACCGCCGCCGCGACCTCGGTCGTCACGACTCTCCGCCGGGGGCTCCGGCTTCCAGCCAGGAGTCGCCGTGGCCGCAAACCCACGAATGGGCGGCGGACGAAACGCCGGCGCAGGAGGCGCTGCGGGGAGCGGAGCATCCTTGGGCAATACCACCACTTGCCGCAACGCTCCCAGGCCGATGCTTTCGCTGCGCAGTTCAGTTTCTTCGCGAAGCGCCAAATGCACAATGCGCCGTTCCCGGCTGTTCATCGACGAAAACAAGAACGGCTGGCCGCTTTTCTTCACGCGCTCGGCTGCCGAGGCGGCGCTCATGCGCAGTTCCTCAATCCGCAGACGGCGATAATCATTAGTATCGAAGCAGATCAGCGAGTGATCTTCGGGCGGCACCCGCAGCATCTCCATGGTGAGGTGTTCGAGCGCCAGCAAGAGCTCGGCCTTGTTCTCCAGCAGCATTTCGGCATCGTCACCGATGAAGTCGACCACCAGTTCCGGATTCTCGAAGTACTGGATGCTCTGATCAGGATCCGCAAAGTCGGCATCGAGGTCGAGGCCCATATTGTCGACTGTCTGGTCTAGAAACGCCAGGATCTGCTCCCGCGCTGTGTCGTTTGCGTATTTTTTCTCGGACATTTGACCTCGGACCTTTAAGAGTTGAGCGCTTTAGAGAAAGCGGTTAAAAACCCATTGCTGGGCGATCGCCATGATGTTGCCAACAAGCCAATATAGTACCAAGCCGCTTGAGGCGCTGTAGAAGAAGAACAAGAACATCAGAGGCATGAACATCATCATCTTGGCCTGCGCCGGGTCCATACCCGGGCTGGCGGGCGTCATTTTCTGCAGCAGAAACTGCGTGCCCACCATCATCAGGGGCAGCAGGCGGATGGGAATTGTTTCCGGCCGCGACAAATCGGTCACCCACAAAAAGTGCGCGCCCCGCATCTGAATGGCGACATTGAGCACGGTAAGAAAGGCGAAGAGAAACGGCATCTGAATCACCAGCGGAATGCAGCCGCCGGCCGGGTTAACGCCATGTTTCTTATACAGCGCCATCACCTCTTCATTCTTCTGCGGCATGCGGGGATCCTTCATCCCCAGCCCCTCATACTTCTTTTCGATCTTCTTCATCTCCGGTTGCAGGCCCTGCATCTTCTTGGCCGATTTCAAGCTGGTGATCTTCAATGGCAGCAAGGCCATGTTGATGATCACGGTGACGATGACAATGGCAAAGCCGTAGGAGTAATTGGGCGTGAAGCCCTTAACCCAGTTATGCACGATCACTAGGCCGGCGAAGAGCGGCTTAGCCAGCCAGCCGAGCCAGGAACCCCAATCGATGATGCGTTCGAGCTTCGGATCGGTCGCGCGGAGAATATCGACATCCTTGGGGCCCACGAACAAGGTAAACTCATTCAGCGGATTGCCGCCCACTGAGACGCCCGCGTGGGGCTCCTGCGCATTGTCGAGCTGGGTAACGATGTCGGAGTAAGTTCGCAACTCAATCACTTGGCCGGATTGTTTGGGGAAGAAGACGGCGGCGAAGTAAGAGTCCTCGACGCCGGCAAAGACAAACTGGCCTCGCTCCACTACCTTGCCCTTGGCTCCGGCCTTGCCGTCGCGCACGACGATCTGGCCGCGCGGATCGCGCAGGCTCCCCATGATGCCTTCGCCCGCAGTGGCGTCCGGCCCCGTCATGTGGATGGAGTGAAGATAGCCGGAGGGCGCGTTGACAGTGGCATCGCCGAAGCCGCCCCGCCACACTAAATTGTGCTCCACCGGCTGCCCGGAGACATAGGCTTCGGAAGAGACTTGCACCCGGTAATCGCTCTTCTGGAAGACAAAGCGCTTTTTGACACGCAGGTTGGCGTCGGCATATTCGAATTCGATTGTCTGGAAGCCCTCGCCCGGAAAGCGATGGGCGTAAATGACTGTGTTGGGGTCATTGCCGGGAAACTTGTCGGTAAAGGCCAGCCCCATCGGGTAGCCGTGCGCCGCAGCGCCGTTGGGCTGCACGAGTTCCAGGGGCTTGCCGTTGGTGTCCTTGTACTTCTTCAACTGCCAGGAGAGCACCACGCCGCCCTTGGTTGAGAAGCGCACCTTGTGGACGTCAGTGTCCACCTCAAGAATCTCTTCTTTGGTGCCGGTGACAGCGCTAGCCGGCTTGCCAGCGGCGACTTTAGCAGACGCGGGAACCGGTGCCACGGGTGGGGAAGCCGCCGATTGCTGAACCACTTCCTTCTTAGCCACTTTCGGAGGAGTCGCGGTAGGAAACAGCGACGACGAGAAATAGAGGATCCCGCCCGCGATCACAAAAAACAGGAGCAAATTACGCTCCATCGAAAATTCTTGCTTATTATCGGCCATGCAACTCAGTTCTTTGGGGCTCAGGTCGAAGGGGGACCGGATCGATGCCGCCCGGATGCCAAGGGTGGCACTTCAGTAATCGCCGTATGCCCAAGTAGATGCCGCGTCCCGCACCGTGGGTTCCGATTGCGTCGTGCATATAGCTGGAGCAGGTGGGGTAAAAGCGGCAAGCGGAGGGTAGCCACGGAGAAATCAAGAGCTTGTAACCTCTGAGCAGGACAAGGAGTGCCGCGCTAACCGGGCGAAAAGACGCCCGATTTCCTGTTGCAGTTGCAGAGGGCTGGCTTGGCTGGCGGCGCGTCGAGGGTTCATGACCACGCTCCATTGGGGGCCGAGCGACGCCATTTGCAGACGTATCTGTTCGCGAATTCTCCGCCGCAGCCGGTTGCGAAAGACGGCTTTCCCAAGGCCCCGAGGGGTAGTAAAGCCCAAGCGAGGCCCAATCTTCTCCCCCGCCAGACAGAACGCCGCGAAGTAAGATGACTGGTGACGGAAGCCCTTTTCGTAGACTTGTTTGAATTGCGCCGACCGCAAGATGCGGCATGATTTTGGGAAGCCCCATGAGTCGGGGACCACAATCGGGTCCTTAGCGGACTTGGCCAGCCCACCGTACATTGCGTTCATCGCTGACGGTTAGCTTCCAGCGGCCGCGAGCCCGGCGACGGGCGATCACGTTGCGGCCATCCTTAGTTTCCATACGCTTGCGAAATCCGTGGACCTTGGCCCGACGGCGATTGTTGGGCTGAAATGTTCTTTTCGGCATTCTCTAATTTCCTTCGCGCCGCCTTAAGTTGCCTTGAGGGACGCTTGACTGGGCCGCGCGGGACCCCGAGGACAAACTTGTCCCCAAAACTCAAGTATAGGGACCGGTGGGGGCGCTGTCAAATGGCGGTAGCATTCTGGGTCTCCCAGACGCTTCCCTGATTATTCGCGCCAGGCCGCGCGATAACGGAAAATGCAAATCACCCAACTTGAACGCCATCAGGTAGTTACAGAATTTGCCCGCCCCGGTATTTGGAGGCATGGGCCATACTGGAGTTGGGACCGGTAGAATTCGCTGATTCTATTAAGCTTACCCGGAAATTGGCTTTGTTTTGTAATCGGGGACATCGGATGCAAACTTCCTAGAGGAAGCAGATTCCTTTTTACTGGCGGGTCCAGCCGTGGGAG
>JANLPT010000349.1:0-14373 GCA_031367405.1 Bryobacteraceae bacterium | reverse complement strand
CAAAGCGATACCGATTAACGTCGAGCGCACCCCCGGCAGGGCGGCATGGGGAACTGAGTTGGGTTTCGGCCTCACTACGTCAATGATAAGATCCCTGCATGAGTTCCCGCCGCTCGTTTTTTCTCTCCGCGCTTACCGCCGCTCAAGCCACCCGCGTGATGGGTGCCAATGATCGCGTACAAGTCGGTATCATCGGCCTCGGCGGACGTGGCCGTGACCACATGACCATGTATTCCGCCGTGCCGGATTGCCAGATTGCCGGCCTTTGCGACGTCGACCAAGCCGCACTCGAACGCGGCATGGCGCAGGTGGAAAAGGCCGGCGGTGGCAAGCCTCGCGGCTACCGTGATATGAAGGAGGTTTTCGCGGACAAGCGCATCGACGCCGTCTCCATGCCCTTGCCCAACCATTGGCATGCCCTGGCCACCATTTGGGCTTGCCAAGCCGGCAAGGACGTCTATGTGGAGAAGCCCGCTTCGCATAACATTTTCGAAGGCATCAAAATGGTCGAGGCCGCGCGTAAGTACCAACGCATGGTGCAGATCGGCTCACAGGGCCGCAGCGCCGCTCATAAAATTAGAGCCATTCAGTTACTGCATGACGGCGCGATCGGCAAAGTCTATATGGCCAAAGGGCTCTGTTACAAGCGCCGTAAGTCGATTGGCCATAAGCCGGATGAGAAGACGCCGCTCGGCCTCGATTGGGATAAGTTCCTCGGCCCCGCCCCGATGCGCGCTTACAATGAATTGCGCTTTCGCTATAACTGGCATTGGTTCTGGGATACGGGTAACGGCGATATCGGCAACCAGGGCGTCCACGAAATGGACATCGCCCGTTGGGGCCTCGGCCGTACTTTGCCTTCCGCCGTGGTCTCCACCGGCGGCAAGTTCGGCGTCGACGACGATCAGGAGACGCCCAATACGCAAACCGCCACTTACGACTACGGCGACGCGCAGTTAGTCTTCGAGGTTCGCGGTAACCTCACCGGCGGCGAAGGTGGACTCGCCCCCGACGGTGGCAACGCCGTCGGCAATCTCTTCTACGGTACCGAAGGTTGGATGGCTTTAGACGGCCGTGGCTTTCAAGTCTACAAAGGCGACAAGAGCGAAAAGACCATGGACGAAAAAGCCACTGGCGAGGGTAATGTCCATGTGCGTAACTTCATTGCCGCCTGTAAGTCGCGTAAGTCAAGCGATCTTGCCGCCGACGTCGAAGTCGGCGCGGCATCGGCGTTTCTGGTCCACCTCGCGAACACCAGCTATCGCCTGGGCCGCAAGCTGAAGTTCGATCCGCAAACCCTCAAGTTCCCCGGCGATGCCGAAGCCAACGCCATGCTCACCCGCCCATACCGCGCGCCCTACGTGGTGCCGGACAAGGTTTAAGCATGGCATCTAACTTGAGCCGGTCGCGGCCTGACCAAAGAGGAAGTAGTTATGCCGGCGAATGTCGATGACCTAATGAGCTCCGTCTAACGCAAGAATGTGGAGGCCCGCGCCGCCAAACCGATGGCGGAAGAGATGACCTTACGCGAGCTAAGGCGCGCCCGCAAAGTTGACTCAAGTCAGAGTGGCCAAAAAACTCGGGATCACTCAGGATAGTGTCTCCCGGCTCGAAAAGAGAAGCGATCTCTTGCGGTCTGCACGGCGAAAGGCCGGTGAGGCCATGGGCGGAAGCCTGCGCTCGCCTAAATGCCCAAACCTTAATGCCCTGCTGACCCATCCGCCGGTGCCAACAACGCCATTCGCCCGCCCGGAACGAACCCCATCGACCGGTACAGCGGCCGGCCCATGTCCGACGCATGCAGCGTCACCCGATTGAAATTCATTGCCTCCCGGCCCTGTGCAATCGCGTGCCGCATTACTGTCTCCGCGTAGCCTTTCCCGTTGGCATCCGGAAGCGTCGATACCAGGGCGACATAGACGGTGCCATCCGCCGGAAACGTCGCTGCCGCCGACACCGCGCGACCATCCGCATAACCTACATAGCCAAAGCTATCTTCGTGCCATAAGTGCAGATTGCAAATGCATTCGAATAACTCTGGCGGCATGCCGTAGGCATGCGCGTTGATGGTCGCCAGGTCACGAGCCGTCGCCTCATCCATCACCCGGCGCAGCTCCAACTTCGGTGGCGCTCGCCGGGGCGGCAGTAACTCACTGGCCTCCATCCCGGTCATGTTCATCATCGGCGTCCAGCCAGATTCGGCGACCACTGCCTCCCAGCCATCCGGTGCCCAAGCCTCACAGAGCGTCACCAAGGACCCGTGCTCGCAGGCGTCCGCCCGCTTCCTTGCCAGCGCCAACAAACCGCGCAAGTCTGCCGTATCCGCTAGCGGACGGTCGATGGTGGAGATGTTGAAAAATGGCAGCGGAACGTGCCCAAACGTGGTCGCCATCCCTTCGGAATGCTCGATTTTGGCCGTTGGCAGACGCCCCACCATCAACTTCCACGACTCAATCAAGATTCGCATGTTCTCTTCATTCGAAGTCATTCGTTGTGTTTTCCCTAACTCAGTTGTAATAGTCTTAAAAGATTTTGCCCGCCGGCCACTTAAGGCCGAGGATGGCGGCCCATCGCCCCGCCACTTCCCGCATATCCATCACGGGCGTTATCCCCTGAGGAATGCCCGGTCCCGAAAGAAGGTAAGTGGCCCGGTAGCGCGTAGGCCAATGTCCGTGCCGCCCCATCTCGGTGTGCTTCGTTGAGATCAACTCGCCATCGGCTTTGCCCCTGCCGAAGTAACAGCCCGGCGCGGGCTCAAACATCCTCATGGCAGCGGGAGTGCCGGGGAGAAAGCGATCAATTTCCTCGCGTGGGATCTCGCGCCCAATGCAGGAATCAGGCCCAGCACTCTTGAGCGCGGCCGCCACCGTTGGGTCAAGCGTAGTTACATAACCACCGCGGTTCTCCGTACCCGCCGAAGGTAACTGGGCCGCTGCCAGAAAAGCCGCCCAGTTCAGCTCCTTCGGCGTCGCTTCGAAGCCATGGTCAGATACCACCGCCACCACGGTATTGGCGGGTAAATGGGTAAGTATCTGGCCGAGTAACTCGTCTGTATATTCGAGCGCGGCGATTGCCTCGCGAGAAAACGGACCCATCTCGTGCGCCACAGAATCATGGTCGGCAAAATGAAGCAACGTAAGGTCGGGCCGATAGTGCCGCAGGATAAAGATCGTACCTAAAGCGCGGGTCCGGTCGTCCATCCATTGCGCGGAAAAGCTAGGATACTCCTTCGCTATGGCCGCTACTAAGCCCGGTGTGGCCTTTGCTTCAATACTCTTCAGGTCCATGGCTCCGCCAGCGCGCCCCTGGAAATACTCAGGCAAATTATAGTCGATGGCTGCCCCAACCGTCACCGGCCACGTGATCGCCGCCGTCGTCCGGCCCGCCTGTTTGGCTACTTGCCACAACGCCGGCACCTTCAAGTAGTGCGCGTACCAGTAACGTTCCGATCCCGTGGCGGTCTGAATATTATTATCGAGAATGCCATGTTCGGCCGCGCGTGCGCCGGTTACGAGCGTAGTATGTGAGGGCCAGGTGTTTGTCGGTACGATCCCGGTCAAGCCCTCCGATAGACTGCCGCCGGCGATCAACTTACGCAGATTTGGAATACGTAGTTTGAGCGCCTCCCGATCCCGCAGATAGCGATGATCCATGCCGTCAATCGAAACGACGAGTAACTTCCGCGATTGTGCTACCAACGGGAGCGCCAGCAGTGCGGTCAAGATCAGTGTAAGTCGCATTAGACTGATACTCGCGCGGCCACTTGCTGGCGGGTGGTCCGCGTTCTCCAGGCCCACAGCCGGCGGAGAGCCAGTGCGATGCCGGTATATACTAACGCCACCGTTCCAGCTGTAACGGCTCCGGCGATCGTCTGCCCTGGTAAGCCGTAGTATTCTCCGGTGTGGACGAATCGCAACCATGTCCGCAGTCGGCGTCCGGAATTCATATCGTCATAAGTCTCGGATGTCCGAATGGCTCCGGAACGGTCCAACGTCAGAGTGGTCCGTTTCTGAGGTTGCCCCGCGTAACCCCGGTCAATTACGAAAGTCACCGGCGCGGTGGCCGACGTTGGCACGCGCAGGCTGATCGTTCGCCAGTCAGGTACCTGCGCGGTGGCTCGCTGCCAAAGTTGATTCAGGCCCGCGAGCTCTGGCCCTTGTGAGACCGGTACTTTTTGCGGAGGCGTAGCGGCGGGCAGGGGCGAGCCGGTCAGCGTATAAACCAAATTCGACGCCCACGGATAGGAAATCACCGTGCCTCCGAGAACAATAAAGAATAGCGGGATGAAACACCAAACGCCGATCACGTTGTGCCAATTGAAGTCCCGCGCTTTCCCGCTCAAGCCGCCGCGAAACCAGGCGATCGCCCGCACGCTGGCCTTTGTCCAGACCTTGGGGAGCCACAGATAGAGACCGCTCAGCACGATCAGCAGAAACCCCAGATTAGCCGCGCCAGTAACCGAACGGCCGGTGGCGCGGCTCTCGCCACTCGCCCCCAAATAGCGGTGCCATTCAGTCACGACGCGAAAGAACTGCCGCACCCCGGCGTGGCTGCCGCCCAGCAAATTGCCGGTCACCGGGTCAAGATAGCGAATCTCGCGGCCCCCGCGGTCCACCGTGACTTGCGCCGGCCCCGCCGCATCCGCCGGTATGGCAAGCGCGGAAGGCAATTTCCCGTCCGCGCCGCGCGACCGTTCCAGCAAGCTTTCCAGCGGTAACCGGCTGCCTGGGGCCACCGGCGGAAGGCTGCGCGTATCCATCCACGCGACCATCTGCTTTTCGTAAGTCAGCAGCACCCCGGTTACCGACATGACAAGGATAACTGCGCCCGCCGCCACCCCCAGACTAAGATGAAGCCAGAAGAAGAGTTTTCGCATGATCAGCTGCTGAGGTCCTTATTGAACATGGAAAACATAAAGCGCGTTGCCGAGAGTCATAGCCACGTGCTGCTTGCCTTCACTCAGATAACTCATCGGGTTCGAACGCGCGGCACCGCCACCCTGGAAGCGCCAGAGTAACTTACCGGTGGAGGCTTGTAGGGCAAAGATCTGTCCTTCATTCGTGGCCGCGAATACTAAGTTACCGGCGGTGGATAGCACGCCCGCGTAGGGTGGCGAGAAGAGCCGATGCTCCCAAGCCACTTCGCCGGTCGTGGGCTTTAAGGCCCGAATTGCCCCCCATTCTTCTTCGCCGGGAATGGTGCGGAATCCGCCGCCGTTAAATTGCTCACCGGCCTTAAAATCAGCTTGCCCAAAGAAATAGATTGAACCGGCTTCGCGAGCGGCGATATAGAGGAAGCCCGTGTCCGGGCTATACGACGGGCTGTACCAGTTATTCGCACCAGCCACGGACGGCCACACCCGCGTTCCTTCTACCGTCGGTGCCGTACCAGAATTGAGAATGGGCCGGCCGCTATCATCGAGACCCTTCGCCCAAGTCTGTTTGGTGTACGGCTTACCCAGTAAGAATTGTCCGTTCGTGCGGTCCAGCACGTAGTAAAAGGCATTGCGATTCGGAAACAGCACTAACTTACGTTTCTGCCCGCGGACTTCGGCATCGATCAGCACGGGGACTTCGGTCGCGTCCCAGTCATGCACGTCGTGCGGAGTAAATTGGAAATACCACTTCAGCTTGCCCGTGTCGGCATCGAGCGCCAGCAGGCAATCGGCATAGAGATTGTCTCCGGCGCGAACGTCGCCATTCCAATCGGGTCCTGGGTTACCGGTGCCCCAGTAAATGAGGTTGGTATCGGGGTCGTAAGCACCCGTCACCCAAGTTGCCGCCGAACCGTTCTCATAACTCTTGCCCGCCCAGGTTTTGGCTTCCGGATCGCCCGCCGCCGGCACCGTCCAGAAGCGCCAGGCCTGTTTACCGGTCTTGGCGTCGTAAGCGTCCAGAAAGCCCCGGATGCCATATTCGCCACCGGCGATGCCAATGATAATCTTGTCTTTCACCGCCAGCGGCGCGACAGTAATTGACTGGCCAGCTTTGTAATCGGCGACCGTGACATCCCAACGAACCGCGCCCGTCTTCGAGTCCAGCGCCAATAAGTGCGCATCGATGGTGCCCACATACACCAGATCGCCCAATACCGCGACGCCCCGATTCACCTGGCCGCAACAAACGCGAATATCATCGGCCATCGTCCGGCGGTATTTCCACAGCGGCCGCCCGGTCTTGGTGTCGAGCGCGGTGACATGGCTAGGGGCTTCGGAAATGTACATCACGCCGTCGACCACGATCGGTGTCGTCTCAAACTTCTGGAGAGAGTTCGATTGATAAACCCAGGCCGGCTGCAGCCGAGCCGCATTCTGATCGTTGATTTGCTTGAGAGGCGAGAACCGGTGGCCCGCGAAATTGCCCGAGTAAGTGAGCCAGTTACCCGGTTCTTTGTGCGCATTCAGGATTCGCTCGTGAGTAACTTGGCCGATGAGGGGAAGCGTCAAAAAGAATAATATAAAAGTCTTCATTGGATACCTTGTTGCGCCGCCAGAAAGGCGACGATGTCGTTGATTTCTTCGTCGTTCAGACGGCCGCGATAGGACGGCATAGTGGTGCGCTTTTCACTGCTGAATTTCACGATGTCCTCTTTCCAAAACGAGTGGAACCGATCTGCGGAGTCACGCAGTTGAATTGACCAGCTGTCCTCATTCAGCCGGATGCCGCGAATGGTTTGGCCCTGGCGCGTGGTGATCTGGAGGGTGCGGAACGTGTCCGGAACGTCGCCCGAAGGATTGATGATCTTGGCGCGCAGATGGGTAGCGCTGCGCCGCCCGCCGATACCGGAAAGTGACGGCCCCATGTGGCCGCCCGCATTGCCCAGGGTGTGGCACTGTAAGCAGCCGGCCTTGCCCCGCAATAACTGTTCACCATTCGGCGCGTTGCCGGAGACGGGCACCGCGGGCAACTGGCCCAACGACCGCACGAAGGCTGCCGTTTGCCAAAGTTCGCGGCTGTCCATTAGCGAACCGGGCATTTCGGTATCTGGAATGCCGTAGCGGATGATGCGATACAAAGAAGGGTCCGCCGCAGCGCGAGGCAACAACGGAACGGCCAGGTTCGCGCCTTTGCCGCCGGTGCCCTCCGGCCCGTGGCAGCCGGCGCAACGGCCCTGAAAAAGCCGTTGGCCCTGCGCGATATCCGCCTTCGTCGTGTAGGGATTCTTCGCGGGCAGATCCAGCGCCGGCGCGGGTTGAAAAATGAGCAATGATACCCACCAGATCATGAAGCGGTTTCTCCTTTTACCTACGGCCAAGATTATATAAGAGATGAACCGCATTCTTTGCGCCACAATGAGAACATGGCTTTTAATTGGGGAATTTTGGGCGCCGGAGATATCGCGCGACGTCACATGGCTCCCGCCATGTGCAACGCGGCCGGCCACCGCATTGCGGCCATCATGAGGCGGGACCCCGCGCAGGCCCGGGCGTTCGCCGCCGAGTTTGGCGTCGAGCGGGTCTATACCGAGGCGCGCGACTTGCTCAACGATCCTGCTGTCGACGCCGTGTATATCGCCACTCCGCCGTCGTCGCACGCGGAGTTGACCGCCCTGGCCGCCGAAGCCGGCAAACATGTGTTGTGCGAAAAGCCAATTGCTTCCACCGTGCTGGAAGCCCGCAGCATGATCGCCGTCTGCGCTCGCCATCACGTCCGCCTCATGGTCTGCCATTACCAGCGCTTCAACAAGAGGCACCAGCAGATTCGCGAGTGGGTGCAAGGCGGTACCATCGGGCGCGTCGTCTCCGTACGCATGAATTTTTCGAGTTACTCGCCACCCGGGCCGGATGCTTGGCGGCACTCACGCGCGATCGCCGGCGGCGGCCCCATTATGGACCTGGGCAGCCATTGTCTCGACTTACTGATGTACCTCTGCGGGCCCATTGAGACCTCGGCCGTACTGACCGATTCGCTGGCTTACGGGATGGAAGTGGAGGACACCGCGAGTATGCTGCTGCGCCTCGAAACTGGCACCCAGGCCACCGTCACCACGCATTGGAGCGCCCACATCCCAAACCCCGAGGAGAGCAGCGCCATCGAGCTTTGGGGTACCGAAGGCACCATCATGGCGCAGCCGCTTTTCTCGAAAGACTCTTCCGGAACCCTCTTCCTCCATCGTCCGGCAGGAGTGGAAAATCATTCCACTGGCCCCGGTAGGAAGATTCACGAAGACGTCATTGAACATTTTCGTCAAGCAATCATCGCCGGCGAGCCAGTGCTTGCGCCGGCGGAGGATACTCTCGCGGGGCTGGAGATCATTCTCGGAAAAGCTTAGAAGGAGAACCGGCTGCCGAGTTGGAATGCTCGCGGTCCACCCGACCCGAACACTTGGCTCGCGCGGCTCGTCGGAACGCCAAACGAAGCCGGATTGTTCAAGCTATTACTGATGCCGCCGAGATTGGCGATATTAAACACATTGAAACCCTCGACAAAAACGTTCAGTTTGTAACGTTCCCTAAATTGGAAAATCTTCGTTACCCGAATATCCTGGGACGAGAAGTTATCGCCAAACGAGTAAGTATCGGGCAGGGACAGCTTCGGAATGGTCTGGCCCCGGGAAGTCCGCGGGCGTTGTCCATTTGCCAGATCGGGATAAGCCGTATTCCAAGCGGCGACAGAGGATTCGAGCCGCGCTTTAGTCGGCTTCCGGTCGGGCACATTCCAACCAGGCAAAAACGCCGTATCCTGCCCGTCGCCATCCAGATCGACGCTTCCCACTTGGGGCCGGTAAGGTCCGCGGGTGCCCATCGAAGAGATGAACGACACTTGCACTTTGAATGGCAGATCCACGATCCCCGAAACGTTGAGACTATGGCGGCCACCGGTGGGTCCCCAGTTCTCAAACCAGTTATCCAGGTTCGTAATTCCATTCATGCCCCGCGCCGCCGCCAACGCATAAGACGCTAGGATTTGATAGCGCTTGGAGAAACGCTTGTCTACTTTGACCAGCAGCGCACGATAGACCGATCGGCCCGCTGAAGTGCGAATCCCAATCGGGCCCGTGGAACAATTGGCCAACGGCTGCGACGCTTGGGTACCGGTGCAGCGGGGAATCACGGGTCCCGCGAAACGGAAGAAACGGTTGTAATCCAGCGAGCCCAGATCCTCGCGGAAGGCGTGCCGGTAAACAAAGTCAGCGTTAATCACTAGATCCTTACGCACTTCCCGTTGCACGCCCAGAGTAAGATGGCGCGAATATCCTGGCCCATAGTGGTAAGGATAAATATCGGTCCCCTGCTTCGATAAGTTGATGTTACGCACCGACAGGTCGTTCGGATTCGGATTGGCGACCGCCGCCTCGGCCGTGGCCCGAACCTGCGGCAGAATGGTCAGTAGATCGGACAAGCGGAAGCCCGTCGGCAGCGTCCGGAAATCGAGCGGCGTGCCGACACTCACGTTCGGCAACACACCGGGGATCGGGTTCAGAATCCCGGCCGTGGGGTTGGCGATGCTCTGGCCGCCAATCTGCTGGCGTCCATTGCCCACCGGCCCGATGGCTGCGCGCTCACCCAAGCGTTGCGAAAGCTCAGTCGTATCGTAATAGAAACCACCGCCGCCGCGAATTACCGTCTTGTTGTCCTTAAACGGATTCCAGGCGAATCCCAACGAGGGGCTCCAGTTGGTGTAAGTCGGCTTCGTCGGTTTAAGGCTTTCCATCAAAGGCGCTAGCAAAGCCGGCTTGTCCAGGTCGCTATTCACCAGCGTCGATTCATACTGCCACGCGAGGCCATAGTTCAGAGTCAACTTCTTGTTCACCCGGTAAGTGTCCTGCCAGAAAAAGTGATAGCGCCGGTTATTTCCCGCTCGGTCTTTATTGTAAGGTGGCGGCTGCGATGGGTCACCGATGCCCATCGCGAAAACGGCCAAGGGCAGCTTCAATACATCGGCGTTGGTTAAGAACTGATTCGGCAAGCCAAACGCGGCGAGCGGAATCCGGTTCGCCACCATAATATCGGGTCCCCAAAGCTGCCCCGCCGCCGGATCACCGAAGGCCCAGAAGCCGGAGAAAGGCGAATTCTCATAACTGCCGCCAAAGCGCATGCGGTGCGCGCCGCGCTGCCAGGTGAGATTATTCACGATATTGAAGCGGCGTATGTCACGCCCTTGAGGCGCATTCGAAGTATTGCCAAAACGCACATTAGTGCCCACCACCGACATCTCCGGCAAGCCTAATCCCAGGCAACCCGCGCACTCCTTTGCCGTCGGGTGCAGGTTACGGTTATTCCAATACTGATAAGCAAAGCGGAAATCATTCACCAGCGCCGGGCTAAAGGCGCTGGTGAGCCCCATGATGCTCTGGTCGGCCCAGTTACGATTGACGAGCCAGTTAGAAGGCAGCGGCGATCCGCTGCGTGGCCCGAAGCCATGATTTCCATCGTGCGAGTACCGGGCAAACAGGTTGTGCTTCGTATTGAGGCGGTAGTCAAACTTGACACTGATTTGGCGGGCATCATAGGGGCTGGTGGCATTTTGCGCGAGCGTGGCGAAGTAAGCTGAATCCGGCTGCACGGTTACGACAGAGTCCTGGTTATTATTCTCCATATTGAAGAAGAAAAAAAGGCGATCTTTTTTGATGGGTCCCGAGACGAGAAACCCGCTTTGCCGCCGGGCAAAGAATGGGTCCGGCGCAAAGGGATTTCGCCGTAAGGCAGGATAGGCCGAAAGGTTATTATCGCGGAAGAAGAAGTAAGCGCCGCCGTGCAAGCGATTGCCACCGGACCGCGAAACGATATTGATGGCCCCGCTCGCCGCGATACCCGTGGATAAGTCAAAATTCGCGCTTGAAATTTGAAACTCTTCCACCACTTCTTGCGAAAAGTTTTGCGATGACCCGCCCTCCAGCGAATTTCTTACGTTGCCGCCATCCACGGTCAGCGCCGTCTTACCGGAACTGGCACCCAGCACTGAAACACTAAACTGCGCATTGTACTGCGCCAGACTTTGCGTTCCTACCCCTACCCCCGGCTCAAGAAAAGCCAGTTGCAAGAAACTGCGGCCATTCAGCGGCAATGCTTCAATCTGCGTGCGGCCAATCACGCCATCGATCTTATGGCTGTCATAAGATATTTGCGAAGTCGCGGCGGCCACACTCACCACCTCAGTGGCAGCACCCACTTGCAGCACTAAGTCAACCGTCGTCGTGCTTCCCACTACCACGGTCGCCTCGCGAACGGTCTGCCGGAAGCCAGAGATCTGGCTCCGTACTTCATAGCGGCCAGCCGGAAGCGCCGCCACGCTGTACTGCCCTTCGGCATTAGATTTTAGCTCGCGTTTGAGGCCGGTCTCCGCATTCAAAACGGTGATGGCGGCACCGAGGATCATGGCCCCCGAATCGTCGCTGACGGTGCCGGCAATCGTCCCGATGGGTGCCTGCGCCAACATCATCGTGAGGCCTGCGAAAAGGGCAAACGTGGTTTTCAGCATGAGTCATTCTCTCATGCCGCCAGGGCGGAGGTTAGCTCAAAAGCTCAACGGCCCACTGATCGCAGAACCTTGTCCGCCCAAGCGCGTGCGATGCCGAAGCTTTCCTTAGCGGCGGCCGCGTTGCCGCTAGCCATTTCTCGACGGCCCTTGTCGAGCGCGGCTTTCATGCGCGCCATCGCAGTCATCGTGTCGGCATTGAGGGTTTGGCCTTGCCTTTCGAGATTGGCAATCAACGGGGCCAACGTTACTTCCGCCGTTTGAATGCGCGTTTCGGCTCTCGCGAGATCGTCTTCCAATTCCGCCAGAACGGCGGCGGAGATCCCGGCCAACGGCACCAACGGCGACGGGGCCGGCGTCGGGGCCGCCGGAACCGGCGCTTGCACTTCCGGTCGTAATGGCACCGGCAACGGCTCTGTCAAGCCAGGCGAACGCGGCACCGGTGAACGCGCGGTGACGGCCGGCGTCACTTCAGCGCTAGGAGCAGGCACCTCATCCAAAGTACCCCCGAGATTCTGCGCCCGCTCCCGCAGCATCGCCATCCGCTCGCGAACCGGACCATCGGCCGGACAGCTCGCCAGCGTCGCGGCCGCCTTACGATAAGTGGCCAACGCCGCACCCCGGCTGGCGGGCGCGGCCTCTTGCAACACCCCCAATTGCTGATACGCGTCCGCGACCTCAATGCCCAACGTGGGTGCCGCCGGCCCCGCAGTTTGCACGCGATCAAGATACCGCAGGGCCCGATTCATCAGCGGATCGCTCCCCGTAGAACGCGCGGCAATCGCCGTGTAATCCTTGGCGAAGGCCTTCTTCAACTGGCCCACATCCTCAATCCGATCCCCCACCGGCTTCGCCGCATCTAAGCGTTTCTCGAGTTGATCCAGCAGGGCGCGCAGCTGCGTTTCACGCGCGGATACTTCGGCTTCGCGCGCCGCGCCAACTGACTTTTGCTGCTGGACGCGTTGCCACTGCCAGGCACCGAATCCAGTGAGTAACAGGAACACGACCCCCGCCGCGATCGCCGCCCGGCCGCGGCGCAGTATCCGGAACGAGCGGCGGGCGACGGTCTCGTGATGCGCTTCTACCGGCTGCCCATCCAGAAAGCGCTGCAGGTCAGTAGATAGGTCGGCCGCTGAAGCGTAGCGGTCGCGCGGATCCACCTTAAGCGTCTTCAGCACGATGCTATCGAGTTGGCCCAGCATCGAACGGCGCAGTTGCGCGGTGCTCTCTGTGGCTTGCAGATCCTGGCGAATATTCGTGCTGGGCGGCGAAGGACCTTGCCGCGCCGTCAGCTGCATTACCTTTTCCTCGTAGCCACTGAAGGGCGGCCCCCCAGTGAGTAAGAAATATAGAATCGTGCCTAGCGAATAAATGTCTGAGCCAGCCTGCAATGGCGCGCCGTTCATCTGCTCCGGGCTCGCATAGCCGGGCGTCATCAATTGGCCTTGCACACTGGTGACATCGGAATTGGTAAAAGAGCCCGCGCCGAATAACTTGGCAATGCCGAAATCGAGCAATTTTACTACGCCTTCTGTAGAAACCAGAATATTGGCGGGCTTCAAATCGCGGTGCAGAATCGAGTTCTGGTGCAGATACTGCACGGCCTGGCACATCTGCTGAAATATCTTGATCCGGCCAGTAAGTGAGAGGCGTTGCGCGTCGCAGTATTGGTCAGCCGGTTGGCCGTCCACGTATTCCATCACGTAATAAGGCATGCCGTCGGGGGCATCGCCACCATCCAGAATGCGGGCGATGTTGGGATGGTCCAGCGCGGCCAACACTTGGCGTTCCTGCTTGAAACGCTGGACGAACTCCGGCGTCACGTTCTCCCGCAACAGCAGCTTCACGGCGACATTCTTACGGAAAGCGCCATCGTCGCGGACGGCCAGATGCACCACACCCATGCCGCCCCGGCCGAGTTCGCGCAGCAATTTGTAAGGGCCAATGTAAGGCCCGCTGGTGGCGTCCTGTGGTTTCGTGGCGGCGGACGGTGCGGCGGACGGTGCGGCCGCCCGATCCATCAAGGCGCGCACTTCTTCAAAAAGTGGCTCGTCGTATTGGCAAGCCTTCCAGAGCCAAGCTTCGCATTGGGCAGGCTCGATGGCCATCGCCTGTTGGAATAGTTCGTTCACGCGCGGGGAATTCGTGCGTCCCGCGTCGCCCACCTTGGCCCCACACTCCACGCAGAATGGCGCGTCGCCGGCGAGAGGACTTGAGCAGTTAGTGCAGGTTTGGGCCATGGCTTATTTTCCATCTCCCAGGATATTCCAGATGCGGTGAGCGATACAATAATGGTCGCGATGCGCAGTGAATGGATTTTCGGAATCGTCCTGGTAACGGCGTGGCCCGTCTCCGGGCAGAAGTTAGTCGACTTTCAACGAGAAATCCGGCCAATTCTCTCCGAGGCCTGCTTCCAATGCCATGGGCCGGACCCCGGCTCGCGCATGGCCGGGCTGCGGCTCGACACCCGCGCCGGTGCCTTCGCCCGCGTCATCGTGCCCGGTCAACCGCTCGAGAGCCGCCTCTATCAACGCATCGCCCACCAGAAAACCGCCCTGCGCATGCCGCCCCCGTCCTCGCACAAAGTGCTGACCGGCGCGCAAAAAGCCATCCTCAAAACTTGGATTGAACAGGGCGCGCCGTGGAAAGAGCACTGGGCGTTCCTCTCTCCGGAGAAAGCGGCCGTGCCACCGGGGCGCAATCCGATTGACCACTTTATACGGGCCAAGCTGGCGGTGGAAGGCCTAACGCCCGGGTTCTCGGCGGACCGTCGAACGCTGGCCCGCCGCTTGGCGCTGGACCTCACCGGTCTGCCGCCCGAGCCCCGCGAAGTGGAAGCCTTTCTGGCGGATAAGTCCACCAATGCGTACGAGAAGTTAGTCGATCACTATCTCGCGTCGCCCCGCTATGGCGAGCATCGGGCTCGTTATTGGCTCGACGCCGCGCGCTATGCCGA
>JANLPT010000316.1:0-8782 GCA_031367405.1 Bryobacteraceae bacterium | reverse complement strand
TTCTAAACGTGGCCCGCTTCCTCCGGTCGCGGCTCAACTGGACTCGCGAATGTGCCTTTTCACACTCCTACTGCTCGACCGCCGCCGAGCCGCTCAATAAGCCGAGAATCTGCTGGACGTAGTTCTGAGTCTCGGCATACGGCGGCACGCCACCGTGCTGATCCACCGGAGTGGGCCCCGCATTGTAGGCGGCCAGTGCACTCGCCAAGTCGCCAGGATACCGCTCGATCAACTGCCGCAGCAGCCGGGCCCCGGCGTTCACGTTTTGCGTAGGATTAAACGCATCGCGCACGGCAAACTGACGCGCTGTGGAGGGCATCAGCTGCATCAGCCCGGCCGCCCCTTGGCGCGAAACGGCGCAAGGATAGCCGGCGCTCTCCTGCCGGATGACAGCTCGCAACAGGCCGGGTGCCAGTTGTTCGCGATGGGCCGCTTCACTCACCAGTTGGTCGATTTGGGCGGGCGGTAAGGGCTCGCAATTTCCCGTCCACAACGGGCTATAAGACGCCGGTTGCGCCATGGCCGCCGGCACTGGCGGCATCACCGGTGGCTGACGCGGCCAAGGGGTCGTGAAGAAGTCCGCTGGCTCTTCGCCTTGATGGAGACCGAGGGCTTTGGTTTGCCGCTTGACGGCTTCGCGTTGCCGGTCAGTAGACGCTGACATTTTGTCCCGTACCGCAGCGCTTGCCGGGGTTACGCTTGCCGGGGGCGCCAACTGCGGGGAGGAAGCCGGCGGGGAGGTAGCCGGCGGGGAGGTAGCCTGCGCCAACAGGACGAGTAGCATGATCATTAAGAGTCTTATCGGCCAGACTGCCGGCTCGCCCCATCGGGGAAGACTCGTATTCCCACTAGACCGGGAAATACTCTCCCCACTGGACGAGGTTCTGTTTTGAGGGCCACTCAACGGATCTGTCATCCGCGACAGCCAACAGAACCCCGTCCGGCGGGGACAGCGTAGGCGCTGGCTGCGCAGCGAGATTTGTTAAAGCCGCACGCGTGACAAGCGAGTGGCGAAGAGGCAGAACCCTTATTCTAGACGGTAATTGGGGGCTTCCTTGGTGATAATTACGTCGTGGACATGACTTTCCCGCAAACCAGCCGAGGTCAAACGGCAGAAGCGGGCGTTATCTTGCAAATCTTTAATACTGGCCGACCCGCTATAGCCCATCCCGGCACGCAAACCGCCCACCAATTGAAACACCCAATCCGACAGCGGACCCTTCGAAGGCACCCGCCCTTCAATGCCTTCCGGCACCAATTTGTCAGACCGCGCCTGCCCATACCGGTCGGCGTTGGTGCCTTCCGCCATCGCCCCCAACGAACCCATGCCGCGATAGCTCTTGAACGTGCGGCCCTGATAGAGAATCGTCTCGCCCGGGCTTTCGTCCGTACCGGCCAGCAAGCTACCGATCATCACGCAATCGGCACCGGCGGCAATCGCCTTGGTGACGTCGCCCGAAAACTTGATGCCGCCATCGGAGATCAGCGGCACGCCCGCCGCGCGCGTGGCTTTGACGGTCTCCGCAATGGCCGTCACCTGAGGCACGCCGGCCCCGGAAACCACCCGCGTGGTGCAGATGGAACCCGGGCCAATGCCCACTTTCACACCGTCGATGCCGAGCTCTACCAGGTCGCGCGCCCCTTCGTAAGTCGCCACGTTGCCGGCCACCAACTGCACGCCCGGATAAGCCGCCTTGACGGCGCGCACGGCGGCCAGCACGCCTTCATGATGGCCGTGCGCCGAATCAATCACAATCGCATCCACTTGCTTGCGGATTAATTCGGCGGCGCGCTCCAGGTAGTCGCCCGTGGAGCCGATCGCCGCCGCCACTCGCAAACGCCCCTGATCGTCCTTAGCCGCGTTCGGATACTTGATCTTCTTTTGGATGTCCTTCACGGTGATGAGGCCCTTCAGGGCACCCGTGTCGTCCACCACCAGCAGCTTCTCCACGCGATGCATCCGCAAAGCCCGCTCCGCGTCTTCCAAAGTCGTGCCGACGGGCACCGTGATCAGCGGATCCTTCGTCATCCGATTGGCGATCGGCTGGCTGAAGTCGGTCTCGAAGCGGATGTCGCGGTTGGTGAGGATGCCGACCAGCTTGTTGTGATGGTCGACGACGGGGACGCCGGAAATGCGGTACTGCTTCATCAGGTCAAGCGCGACGGAGATGGGCTGGTCAGGGTGGGTGGTGAAGGGGTCGACGATCATGCCGCTTTCGGAGCGCTTCACCCGATCCACCTCTTCGGCCTGCCGCTCAATCGACATGTTGCGATGGATGACGCCGATGCCGCCTTGCTGCGAGAGTGCGATGGCTAAATGGGCCTCAGTAACGGTGTCCATGGCCGAGCTGACCACGGGAATGTTCAGCGGAATGCCGCGCGTAAACCAGGTTCTGGTATCGGCTTGCGTGGGTAGTACCGCGCTGCGGGCCGGCACCAGTAAAATGTCGTCAAACGTTAGGCCTTCAGGGATAAACTCCGGAATCATGCTTGTACAGCATTGTAGCTGATAAACTATCGAAGACAGCTATGCAAGCCACACAGATTCGCCCCGGAATGGTCATTAAGTTCAACGGGGAACTATATTCCGTCAACAGTTTCGTGCATCGCACCCCGGGCAACCTGCGGGCGTTTGTGCAGGTAAAGATGCGCGGACTGAAGAGCGGAGCCTTCGCCGAGCACCGCTTCGCCTCCACCGACGCTATCGAAAAGGTGAGTCTGGAAGATTTCGACATGGAGTTTCTGTACAAAGATGGCACCGATTACCACTTCATGAACATCGAGAACTATGAGCAGATCCAGTTAAGCGAAGAGCTGTTGGGCGACAACGTGAACTACCTCACCCCGCAACTGAAAGTGAAGGTGAAGTTTTTCGAGGACCGTCCGATCAGCGTGGAACTGCCGGCCAGCATCGAGATGACCGTGATGGAGACCGAGCCCGGCATCAAGAGTGCCTCGGTGTCGAACGTCGGCAAGCCGGCCACGATGGAGACGGGCCTGGTGGTCACGGTGCCGCCGTTCATCAATCAGGGCGAGAAGATCCGCGTATCGACTACGGATGGCGAGTACCTCGAACGGGCATGAACGTTCCATCTTAACCAATCATGATTGCAG
This sequence comes from Bryobacteraceae bacterium, assembly GCA_031367405.1. Taxonomy (GTDB): domain Bacteria; phylum Acidobacteriota; class Terriglobia; order Bryobacterales; family Bryobacteraceae; genus JALHNI01. The sequence continues at coordinate 5,668 of JANLPT010000316.1, read as the reverse complement.
GCTGGAAGTGCCGGTCGCGCTACCTCACAGAGACGGTCAGTACGTTTGACGATTGGCCCGCCACCTCTAGCATCAACGGAATCATGCCTGCGGCGGCCTCCAATGGTACGCGCACATTCACCTGGTACAGCCCGCCAATCTGCCCCGGCGCGCCTCCCGCAAACAGGACCTCGGCCGCCATGCCGCCCACCGTCGCCGTTACCTCATTCACCGTCCCGGTGATCCCCGTCAGGCTGAAAAAATCGCCCAACGCCGGGTTAGTGTCGATCGCCCCCAGCCCGGTGGCATAAAGCTGCAACACGCCGCCCCGAGCCACCGGTTCCGTAGCGCTGTTTCGCGCGCCGTCGTCATTCAGCGCCACGTCGAATAGCCCGGGCGTCGCCGCGACTACCTGCACGCGCACCGGATGAATCAACGTCAACCCCTGCCACGAAAAATACAGCAGACTTTCGCCGCCCGCTGGAATCGCCGTCACGCCTTGTACCGTGACTTGTTGGTCATTCGAATAGACCACCGGGAGCGTCGTCCCGGTCAGCGTCGCCAAAGGAATGGTGCCGCTGAAATTGCCCAGCACCAGGGCCGGGTAGGGGGCTGGCTGCGATCCCGCGCGCAGCAGCCCATCGAGCACCAAACCCTGCCCGTTCAACGGACCCAGCCCCGTACCGAATAGCGTGATCAATTGCCGGGGCGAAATGGTATTCGCATTGCCGAAGCTGGCCGCATTGGTGATCGCCGCGACGGCCGGTTGCGCGGTCCACGAACAAGCCGCCACATCTTCAAAACGGTAGAATCCGCCGTCGGTCAAATGGACGATCACCGACTCTGCAGAGGCCAGCACAAAGTCCGGGGTGAAGGTGGTGCCGCTCGGCAACAGCGGCAGGTTCAACATCTGGATTCTTCCTGCCTCGCCACGAAAGAGGCGCGCGGCCGCGATGAAATAGGGTTGCCCCTCCCAGTGCGTCACCGATTGCAAGGGCAACATCCGCAGCCCGGGCAGCGCGTCGCCCAAGCCCGCCGGAGTCACGCGGTACGCTGAGCGAAAGTTTGCGTTGTTCCCGGCTAGCGCCACCAACGCGCCATCTTCCAACCGGCCAATGGCGGAAATGCCGGCCGCCGTAAAAGTGTTGACGGCTTTGCCGGCCCGCGTCCAAACCGAGATATCGGCCGTAAAAACACCGCCTATCGGCGTAGAGCCTTGGACGTACCAATAAATATTCCCCGCCTGGTCAGCGGCAATGCGCTGCAAGGTCGACAGCGATCCGATGGGCGCGTACCTGATGGCCTGGCCGTCCGCCCCTTTCAAGACGCTTACCTTGCCATCGGTCTCCACCACCAGAATCCGCTGCCGGTAGACGTCAGCGATCACGATGCGCCCGGCTCCATCGGCACTGAAAGTCGTCACGCCGAAGATGGTCAGGTTGGTGGCATTTTTGCCTTCCGCATCGCCCACATCGTCGCCACCGCCCACCGCAAAGCGCGGCGATTGTCCGGGACGCGCTTCCAAAATGCCGCTCTTACCGCCTTGCTGCGCCGCGTACAGCAAGCTGCCGTTACGCCACACGCCGAAGGGCGGCGCTTGCCCATCCACCGTCGCTGCCACGGGCGCGCCCGCAATCACGGTTTGCGACTTGTCGAGCCGCACCAGCGGGTTGCGCTGTTCAGGCCGGGCACCGCCCTCAAAGTAAAGCGCTCCGTCCGCGCCGATGCCGCGCGGCGTCCCCGTGAAAGCTGGATAGGGTGCCTGCCCGGTTTCGAGAGCCCCACTGCTCGAAATCGGGTATACGCGATTCGCCGTCACCGCCATGGGCCGTCCATCCGCCGTCAGAAAGATACTTACGTTGGTGTCGAAACTCGTCTGTAAAGTCCGGATGACGCCATCGGCGGCGATGGCTCGCAAATGCCTTCCTGTCAGGTCACGGATCCAGATGGTGCCGTCGCGTAGAGCCACTACTTGCCGCGGGCTCGAGAGGGCCGCCGCTGTCGCCGGACCGTTGTCGCCCGTCAAGCCCACGGCGGCCGCCGCTCTCGCTCCGCCCGCGATGGTCCGCAATGTGCCATCCGCATCCAGACGCCGCACGCGAGCAAATCCGTCCACCACGAGCAGGGTTCCGGAAGCCGTGAAAGCCACATTCACGATGCCGCCCAAGTTGACGGCGGTTGGCGCGCCTTCTTCGCCGTTGAATCCTGGCAATCCAGTGCCGGCGACGGCTTCAATGGCGGTGCCGGCGATGCGCCACACTCTTCCCACGGCCACAAAATGCAGCACGCCCACAGGTGAAAATAGCAGCTGCGAAACTGGCGGTAAGGCTACCGTCAATGCGGGCCCCGATGACAGCCCATCCGCGCGTCCCCCATTGCCAGCCACGGTGGTCAACCGGCCATTCGACTCCATCCGCCGCACCCGGTTGACGGTGTCGTAGAAGTGTACTTGATTGGTGGGTGACAGGGCGAATACGCTGGTTTGAAAAGTTTGCGATTCGGTTGCTCGCTCGCCTTCTTCGACTTTGAACGGCGGCTGCGCCGGGCTGAGCGGAGTCACCCGGCATTCTTGGCCCACCAAATTGCCCGCCCATTGCCCGCATAGCGTCGCCGCCACGATTCCCCATGCCATCCGCAATTTCATCGATCTCCCCGTCGACTGAAATTCTATCGCGCTGCTCACCCGTTCAAAGTGCCCGTGCGGCGCGCCACAGCTTTACCGGTCCGCAAGCCAGCCACCTTACTGATGCGCTCTTGAATGATTACCTGATCCATGCGGCCAGTGGCTTTCGCGATTAGGTCTCGCGCGTCCAACAGATGTTCGCGCATCCGGCGGCGGGCCTCATCGGGATCGCGTTTGCGAATGGCGTTCAGAATGCGGCGATGCAACACCAGCGTGTGCTCGGCGTCGACCACCTTCGAGGTGAGCGTAATCAGATTTTTGAGGGACTGGTGAACGACGGCGAACATGAGTCCGCAGACGCGGTTCTTGGCGGCGGCAAAGATCATCTGGTGGAACAGAAGGTCGTGCTCAATCAACGGCCGCTGATCAAGGCTGGCTCGCTCCATGGCCTCCAGTTCCCGGCGGATGGCAGCGATGTCTTCATCGGTGGCGCGTTCGGCCGCCTGCGCGGCCAACTCCGGTTCCACGATCAGCCGGGCTTCCATCAGTTCAGGCTCGGTGATGCCGTCCAGCAGAATCAGAAACTGCATGGGCTCACTCAAGATCGCTTTGGCGCTTGAGTTCAAGTAAGTGCCGTCCCCGACGCGCTGCGAGATCACACCCATGATCTCGAGCACTTTGAGCGCCTGGCGAAGGGAACTGCGGCTGACGCCGAAGCTGGCGGCCAGTTCGCGTTCGGACGGCAAGCGGCCACCGGGTGCCATGGTCCCTTCCGAGATCAGCTGCTTGAAGACGGCAATCAGCTTCACCGTCACGTCGTCCTTCGAGGCTGCGGCCACTTTTCGGGGCATTGGCAGTGCCAAGAGTAGCACGATGTCGCCGTTCATTCCGTTGAATCTTGAGAAGCCTCGCGCGGGGTTCGACATTGCGCCGCGTAACCGGCTGGGATATCTTGGTAGGACCAATTTGCTGACTTTGGAGGTCATTTTGAACCGTGTCGTTTTCCTCGCAACCTTGATGGCTGGCGCGCTTGCCGCCCAAGTTCAGTCGGGCCGCATTGTCGGCACCGTCACCGATCCGAACGGAGCCGTGGTGCCTTCGGCACAGGTCTCCATTACCGCCACCGGCACCAACCAGTCGCAGACGCTGCCGACCAACGGCATCGGCAACTACGTCGTCACGGGACTGAACCCCGGTATCTACTCGGTACGCGTCACCATGCAAGGCTTCCAGACGACGTCGGTCAGCAATGTCGAGATCGTGGTGGGCCAATCGGTGCGGGTGGACGTGGCGCTCAAGCTCGGCGAAACCACCACCACGGTGGACGTCACCACGGCCGCGCCGCTGCTCGACACGGAATCGGGCACGCTGGGCCACGTGATCACCAATAAGCAAATTGTCGATCTGCCTTTGAATGGCCGCAGCTTTTATGAACTCGCGCGCCTGCTGCCTGGTAGCGCGTTGCTGCCCGGGGGCGGCAACTTACTCCGCATCCGCGCGAACTACATCTCCGGCACCGCGATCAGTGGCGTGGGCGGCAGCCAGACCACCTTTCAACTCGACGGCGTGGACGTCACCGATCACCACCAGGGCGGCACCAACATCAACACCTCGATCGACGCCTTGCAGGAGTTCAAGGTGCAGCAGAGCGCCTACTCGGCCGAGTTCTCGAACGCGGGCGGCATGTTAAACGCGACGACCAAGTCCGGCACGAATAGCTTTCACGGCAGCCTGTTCGAGTTTCTACGCAACGATAAGTTGGACGCGCGCGACTTCTTTGCCCGCCAGCGCGAGGTGCTGAAGCGCAATCAGTTCGGCGGCACCATCGGCGGACCGCTGTCGCTGCCGGGCTATTCCGGCAAAGACAAGCAGTTCTTCTTTTTTGCCTATGAAGCGATGCGCGAACGCCAAGGCTTGGTATTCAACAACATTGTGCCTTCGGCAGCGATGAAGGCGGGCGACTTCAGCCGTGCCGGATTGCCGCGCATCTACGATCCGCTCTCGCTGGCCGGTGGAGCGCGTACCCAGTTCCCCGGCAACCTTATTCCGGCCAATCGCATCTCGCCGCAGGCCACCTTCTTCAACAAATTCATCCCTGAACCGAATAGCGGAGGCACCAACTTTATCCAGGCCCCCGCCCGCAAGCTCGATACCGGCCAGATCACGACCCGCTTCGACCGAAGGATCACGGACAAGCACCAGTTCTTTGCGCGCTATAGCTTCCACATCAACCGCCAAAACGACCCGAATGCGTTTCCGGAACTGGGTTACGCGCCGCTCGAAGTGAATGCACACAACGTGGCCGGCAGCCTCTCCAGCACCCTGCGCCCGAACGTCATGCATGAGCTGCGCTACAACTACATGCCGATGATCGTCGACCTTCTGGCGTTTCAGCAAGGCGTGGACATCAACGGGCAAGCCGGTGTGCGTGGTTTTGAAGAAACGAAGCGCCCAGGCGTGATTGGCGCTTTTCCTGACTTCAGTTGGTCCGGCTATGCGTCGATGAATGGCTCCGCCTTCGACCAGCGGCCCAAAACGCAGTCGCTGGTGGTGCATGAGATCACCGATAACCTGACGTGGATCAAGGGCCGGCACATCTTCAAGTTTGGCGGCAAATTCCGCTACTGGCAGCCCCTGTTTACTGACTCGAAGCAGCACGTCGGCCAGTTTACTTTCAATGGCAGCAACACGCAGAACCCGGCCTCGCCCGGCGGCACCGGCGACGCCTTCGCCGACCATGTGCTCGGCCTGCCGCGCCAAGTGACTCGCGCCTTTCCGGCCGATACCTTCGGCGGCCAAGCGCGCTACTGGCATTTCTATGCCCACGATGACGTCAAGCTGGGACGCAAACTGACGCTCAACATCGGCCTGCGCTACGAATACTCGCCCTGGCTCAGCGGCTATCGCAACCAAATCGGCACCTTCGATGGCACCAACGCCAAGCCGCTCGTCATCGCCAGCAATAGCGACCAACTCGACCTGAAAGCGAATTTCGCCGGGCCGACCGCCTTCGCGTTGTTTGGCAATCAGATCCGGACTTCGAGCCAGGCCGGGTTGCCGCTGTCT